>JAHAYH010000001.1 GCA_018384745.1 Caryophanon sp.
CTGTAGTCTCAAGCTCACGCTTTTCCCGCTGGAGTCCGCCTCTTGTTCCAAGCAACATGTAGGTTCAGGTGTCAACCCCAGCTTTCGGTGATGAACCAAAAGAAAGCGTGATCGGAAAGATGAAATTTTCCGATCACGCTTTTTAGCTGTTTGATCACGCTTCGTTTCGCAGACGCAATTCTTTCGGGAACGGAGGCAAATACGATGTTGTTCATAAAGGCGATGAATTTCCTCCGCTGAACAATGAAACATCACGTCTGTCCGAAGCTATGCTTTGCTAGTACACGCTAATGGAATGACCGCACAGTGCTACATGTCCTCATCATCTCGTATCCTTTTCATCACGCAGCGCTTGTACCGAAACGCGCACAAGTAAGATCGCACATAAAAACAGTCCTATATAAGAAGCTGTGTTTAAATAGAGCGCGTACGCTTCGTCGATAAACTGTGCAATTGCGAGCAGCGCAACGGAAATGATGCCAAACGTAACACCAACTGCAAGTAAAATGATGCGCGAAAACAACATGCGCACAAAATTCGCTGTCGCAGCATCTGAAAATAAATCGTGATGCAGCGTTACCTTCCCTGCCTCAATGAGCTGCACGAGCTTATCAAAGCGGCGTGGCAATTTGCGAAGCTGTGGTAACAACGTTGAAAATTCCTCTTCAATGCGCTTTTTCGTTTCCTTTGGCTCGCGAAACGGCTTCGTAATGGACGAGCGCATATATTCCGCTGAAAACGCCTTCGCTTCATCAAAGAAATCAAATGTTGGGTCAATGACGTGCAACGTGCCTTCAAGCGTTACGAGCGAGCGTAGTGCCGCTGCAACAGATGAGCGGAACTTCAAGCCGTAATTGCGCACCACTTCAAAAATAAGTCCGACAAGCTCCTCTGCTGGAATATTTTCTAAATACGATACGCGCATGAGCACTTGTGAAATCGCCTGCTCCATTTCATCACGCTTCGTAATATCAATATCATCCACTAGTAATACGATGCCATCAAATAAAATATCTGGCTCCTCTTGCTGTACACCCATAAAAAATAGTTTTAAGCCTTCTTGCTGCTGCACCGCGAGACGACCGACCGAGCCGAAATCAAGCAATACGGGTTCGCCTGATGCGCGCTCAACATGAATGTTTCCTGGATGTGGATCTGCATGGAAAATACCCGCAAATAACAGCTGTTCAAAAAATGAATACAAAATATCACGCGCAAAATCTTTGCGGTTAATTTTTTTATTTGTAAAAATTTCTGCGGCTTCTGTGACGCTCATACCGTCAATGTACTCCATCACTAAAATGTTCGAAGCGCTATATTGTGGATACACTTTTGGCACATGAATATGATAAATATTATCTTCAAGCGATTTGCCCATTTGAATCGTATTGCGCACCTCGAGTGAAAAATCCATCTCCTCGCGAATCGTCGCGGCAAAGCCATGCGCAAGTTCTCGGAAGCTCAAGCTGTCCGCCCATGCCGATTTGCTTGAAAACCATGTCGAGAAGTCGACAAGCAAGCCTAAATCGTCACGTAATACTTGCTTCACTTCAGGTCGCAGCAACTTAATGATGACGCGGTCTCCGTTATGCAGTACCGCTTTATGCACTTGACCGATTGATGCAGAGGCTAACGGCTGTGGATCAATATAAGAGAATACCGTTGAAACATCATACGGCAGCTCATTGTATAAAATATGATGCACGCGCGCGGGTGGCAACGGGTCGATATTATGTTGCAACTTTTCCAGTTCATCAATAAACACTTGCGGAAATAATTCTTTTCGTGTCGACAACACTTGCCCGAACTTAATAAAAATACCGCCGCTTTTTTCAAGCGTATCGCGCAAGCCAATCGCAAGCTCTCGCTGACTTTCAGGATGTCTTGCGTATTTGATCGTGCGTGATAAACCGTTTGTCATCGCCACTTTTAAAATGTAGCGCAGTCGCTTTTGATGACGCCAATGATTGCGGATGCGCTTCCACCATGATTTTTGCTGTGTGTTGTCCACCGAGCCGTTTAACTGCAACGGATCGACAAGCTCTGAAATTAAATAAAACAGCATCGATAATAGCAGCATGCAGCCTACCCATAACAATGCACTCGGCTCCATCGCAATATGTAATGTCGATTCATCGCTAAAATCGGTGTGGCGCAAATATGTATACCAATACACAAACGACGTCAAGCCGACGCTTGCAATGACCGAGATCACCTTCCGAATGAAATTAACTTGTGCCCCCATTAAACGACCGGTAATGAAATACACAATAAAACCGACAATCGCTATTTGAAGAAACCATTCAATATATGTAAAAAGCATATGTTGCTCCCCCTTTTTTCGAAGCTTCCTTCGGTTATTTTCCCTCTTTCAATTGAACTAATCGTCCCTTTTATATTTGCATTACTTTCTACATAAAAATTTTATTGTTCGCGTTCTCCTTTATTTTACCGTTTTTTTCTCTCTTTCTTTATTTTATTACATGTTCCGTAAAAACTCTAAATTTTCGGTATTTTCTACTTAAATAAAGTGTTTTCGAGCGAGACGCCTAAAAGTGTACACTGTAAAAAGACGAACATTGACAACAAAAAATAATGCTATAATCCGTTTTTAAAGACGTTTTTTTCTTAAAAAGTTCCTTTTGCCGCATTTTTTTGAAAATTACGTTGACAAAGGTGAACAATAGGCTTTATGATAGTTACAAATTTAATCAAGCAAATTATGACGACGGAGACATGCTTGTTATACGTTACTTCAAGAGAGCTGATGGTTGGTGTGAATCAGTAGTAACGATGACGTAGTTCCACTCCTGAATAGATTAGGCGAACCTTTAGTAACTTGATCCGGCTCTTACCCGTTACGTAAGCGAATGAAGACTGCTTTTTGCAGTGAACAAGGGTGGCACCGCGTAATGCTCATAGCTTTTCGCCCCTTATGACACAACCGGTATGTATTTGTGTTATAAGGAGTGGAAGGCTTTTCTTTTTAGTATCATCATTTCCGCAGTGGACAGAGGGACAACTGCGAAAATGATCTACGAATAACGTGGCGGAAGAACGACAGACATCCCCATCGCATAGAAGCGTTTTGCTACTTACACATAACAATTGCCACTTTAGTATTTTCAATTTTTGTAACATTACTATTAATTTGATTATAAAGGAGTTAATTCATTATGACAGTCGCAACAAAAGCTATTAACATTTTCATCGCAGATCCACTAAGCGAGGACGGGATCGCACCGTTACGCGCAGCAACAGATTTAGATTTAAACATCATCGTTGACACTGGTCTTTCTCAAGACGAGTTAATCGCGAAAATCGAAGACGTAGATGTATTATTAGTGCGTTCTCAAACAACAGTAAACCGTGAAGTAATCGCTGCTGCGAAAAACTTAAAATTAATCGGTCGTGCAGGTGTTGGTGTCGATAACATCGACTTAACAGCTGCTACTGAGCGCGGTATTATCGTTGTTAACGCACCAGACGGTAACACAAACTCTGCTGCGGAGCACACAATTGCGATGATGACGTCTTTAGCTCGTCACATTCCTCAAGCATACAACTCTTTATTAAACGGCAAATGGGATCGTAAAACATACGTAGGTGTTGAGCTGAAAAACAAAACATTAGGTGTTGTTGGTTTCGGTCGTATCGGCGTAGAAGTAGCACACCGCGCAAAAGGTTCTCGCATGAACGTATTAGCGTATGACCCATTCTTAACAGAAGAGCGCGCACAAGAATTAGGCGTAACAAAAGCGACTGTAGACGAAATTTGTGAGCAAGCGGACTTCATTACAGTGCACACACCATTATTACCAGAAACTCGCAACTTATTTAACAAAGATAAATTTGCCATTATGAAAGACGGCGTTCGTTTAATCAACTGTGCACGCGGTGGCATCATTAACGAAGACGATTTATATGACGCAATCGTTGCAGGTAAAGTAGCAGGTGCTGCACTTGACGTATTCATCGAAGAGCCAGCAACAAACAACAAATTATTAACATTACCACAAGTGATCGCAACACCACACCTAGGTGCATCTACAATTGAAGCACAAGAGTCTGTAGCAGTTGACGTATCAAACGATATCATTAAATTCTTCAACACAGGTACAGTAACTAACCCAGTAAACATGCCTTCTATTCCGAAAGAAAAGCTTGCACAAGTTGAGCCATTCTTCGCATTAGCTGAGCAACTTGGTAAGTTCTTAGTTCAAGTAACAGACGAGCCTGTAAAAGAATTAAACGTATCATACGCTGGTGAAGTAGCAAACTACGATGTGCGCCCATTAACAGCGAGCGCAATCAAAGGTTTATTCTCAACAAAACAAGGTACGCACGTAAACGATGTAAACGCACGTTACTTAGCGGAGCAAATCGGCATCAACATTAACGAGCACAAAACGACAACTGCTAAAGGTTTCACATCTTTAATTACAGTTGAAGTGAAAACAGAAAACGAAACACATACAATCGCTGGTACGTTATTAAACGGCTTAGGCGCACGTATCGTAAAAGTAGAGGGCTTCGGTGTAGACGTAAAACCTGAAGGACATATTTTATACGTGAAAAACACAGACAAACCAGGTGCGATCGGTCGCTTAGCAACAAAGCTTGCTGAAAAAGATATCAACATCGCAACAATGCAAGTAGGTCGCGCTGAAATCGGCGGTCAAGCCGTGATGTTATTAGCAATCGATAACGCTGTGAAAACAGAAGATATCGCATACGTAACAGAGCTTGAAAACATCGATGAAGTAAAAGCGATTAGCCTATAATTTTTTGAGGTGGGGACACCCTGCACTCAATCGAACAACATGTATGAGACAAAACAATTGCCATCAGGAAATATCGCATTTCCTGATGGCAATTTTTGCGTACATAGCTCAAGACGCGCATGAAAAAAAACCTTTAATTAAATGACGTCGCCACAACGAAATCAGCAAAAAGAAAAATCAAAGGAATGTGACGACACATCCCTTTGATTTTTTTCGTGCTTGATTATTTTAACGTTTGTAATAAGTCGTAAAACGCCGTTAATGACGTCACTTCGTACACCGGTGTTACATCTGTATCATTCACTTTGTCTTCACGGTTAATCCATACATTTTTCATGTTGATGCGTGAAGAGCCTAAAATGTCCGTCATTAAGTTGTCACCAACCATGATCCCTTCGTCTGCAGAAATGCCTGCAACGTCGCATACGTGCTCAAAGATGGACGCATCTGGCTTCCCTTTACCGAAGTCGCCTGAAATGATGATATGGTCAAAGTATGGTACTAGCTCCGGTGTAATTTCCAGCTTTAAGTTTTGTAAACTTGGCGCGCCGTTTGTTAGTAACACAAGCTTGTAGTTCCCTTTTAGCTTGTTTAACACGTCATATGTATCTTCATATAAATATGGGTGTTTTTTACGCTCTTCGACAAAGCGCTCCCCTAACTCTGCGCCAAATGCTGCATCATCAATGCCAAGCTTTGCTAGCCCTTGTGTCCAGGCGTCACGACGATAGCCTGGTACGATGTCTTTCATTTGTTGGAACTGCGGCGTTGGATCGTCAAACGTCCCCCACATACCTTCAAACGGATTAATGCCGATCATCACCGTGTAGTCATATGTTGGGTAGTTGCTATATAAGGCACGCGCTGCTTCACGTGTCGCTTCTTCAAGCGCTTTTGCATCAACATTTACTTTTGTCGCTGCGTATTCACACGTTTTGTCAAACGCTGATTGAATGCTTTGCTTATCCCATAAAAGCGTATCATCTAAATCGAAAATTACTGTATTAATGCTCATTTGTTTAGCTCCTAAAAAGTTATTTCATACCTTTTTAGTTTATCATATTTTCTGACAAATCAGCGGTCTGACTTTATCGTTTACGTTTTTGTTTCAGCTTTTGTAGCAAGCTTTGTGCCGTTTGTTTCGCATCGACTGTTTCACGATCAAGCACGTGAATTGTAAACTTCCCTTGTTGCTGCTCTACCGTACAAATATCCCCCTCTTTTGCCTCGCCGATCATCTCTGTTTCATGCACAAGTAGCTGCTCATTTTCTTCTGGTAGCTTTAAAAAAATCGCATAGCTATTTTCATAGCGGTCTAATACGTACTTAGTCAACTGCATGGACAATCTCTCCCTTGTCGTTTAATAGCTGTGCTGCATCGCCGTCATTTGCCCAAATTTGGCGTCCTGACCAATGCATGTATGCACCGCCATCACGTTTGTTGTCACCACTTGTAATATGAACGGTTTTGCCAGGCTGTAGCGTAAAGCTCGGGAACGTAAAACGTTGATCCCCTTGCACCGATACGAGCGTCCAATTTGTAACATCGACTGCTTCAGCACCGTTATTTTTAATCGATACAACTTCACTCAGCGCATCTTTTGCGGTAATCGTTACGTTCGGTACGTTCGCTTCTGCTGGTTTCTTTTGTTGCGGTGTCGTCGTTACTACATCCGCATCAAGCACAGATAAATTGACACCGTCTGTTTCCACAACAATTGTGCCTGATTGTGCTGTTGCGTAAATAAGCGAATTGTATTTCTCCAGTAAGTTCGTTACTTCCGCATGTGGATGTCCGTATTTATTGCCTTCACCGTAGCTTAAAATCGTCACTTCTGGCGATACTGCTTTAATAAATGCTTCGGAGCTGCTCGTATTCGAACCGTGATGCCCTGCTTTTAACACGTCTGCATCAATGTCTTGGGCAAGCATGTCTTTTTCCTTTTTCACGCCCGCATCCGCTGCGAATAAAAATGAACGGTCGTTATACGTTACCTTTAACACGACAGACGCTTCGTTATTATCTGATGCATCCTCATCTGCTTGGAGTACAACAACATCAAGCGCATCGTCAAAATCAATTGTGTCATCAATTTGTGGGACGATAAAATCAATGTCCTTTTCGTCAATGAGCGACAGCATTTCGAGATACGTTTGAGACGTATGTGCTTTTCCTGAATCAATCCAATGCTCAATTTCTTTTTCCTTTAACACGTCGATTAAACCACCGATATGGTCGGCATCAGGATGTGTCGCAACGACGTAATCTAACGTATCGATCCCCTGTGCATCTAAATACGCAACAACTTCATCGCCAGAGCCTTTGTCGCCGCCATCAATTAACATATATGCATCATTTGGTGATTCAATTAAAATCGAATCGCCTTGTCCAACATCGATAAAGTGAACGCGCATATCGTCGCCTGCTTCGCTCGGTGTCGCAGGTGTTGACGTCAATTCACATCCTGCAAGCAGCGTCCCCGCTAATAGTGATAATAGTGCCCATTTTTTCATCATCGTTAATCCTCTCTCATTCCATATACGTTTATTGTAACAAATTGGCATGACAAAAAAACACTTAAAAAGGTCGCACGCCTTTTTAAGTGTTCGTCGATTATTTCACAAGCTGGTTGTTGTATAGCTCGTCTAAGTGCTCGATTTTTTTGTCGATTGAATCCGCAAACGTCATGATGTACGCCGCTGGATCTTTCGGGTTGTGGAACTGCCAAATCTTGCCCGTTTCAGGGTTCACAAATTTAGACGATGCGCCACAGCCGATGCCTAAAATCGTTTGTACTTCTTCCATAATGACGATGTTGTAAATGGATTCCTCGCCCACTTTTGAGTACCCAACGTTTTCTAAATTCCCTAAAATATTTTTTTGACGGTATAAGTAATATGGTACGTAGTTGTTTTCCTTCGTCCAACGTTGTGCCATTTTCATCATTTCCGCTACTGTATCGCGGTCTGCCACTTTATATTTATCTTTGTTGCGCGTCATTTCAGAAGCACGCTTAAACGATAACGTATGCACCGTTAATGACTCCGGCTGCATTTTCGCAGACTCGACAAGTGAGTTTTCAAACTCCTCAATGCCTTCGTTTGGCAGGCCAATAATTAAGTCCATATTTATGTTGTTCATACCGGAGTTGCGGGATAGCCAGAATTTATCGATTGTTTCTTGTACTGTATGATGACGCCCGATTGCTTTTAACGTTTCATCTGTATAGCTTTGTGGGTTTACCGAAATTCGGTCAATGCCCCATTTTTTTAGCACTTCGATTTTTTCCGGTGTGATCGTATCTGGTCGACCGGCCTCTACCGTAATTTCACGAATCGTTTCTGGGTTCGGGAAAGATTCAAACATCGTTTTATAGAGCGCGTCCATTTCGTCTGCTTCGATCGATGTCGGTGTGCCACCGCCCCAATAGATCGATGTAATTTTCATGTTGTTGTCCGTTAACCATTTCCCCATTTCGCGAATTTCAATGTGTAAACCATCAAGGAACGTATCTACGCGTCCTACTTTACGGTTACTTTGAATCGCATATGCTGGGAATGTACAGTAGGCACATTTTGTCGGACAAAACGGAATGCCAATGTACACTGAAATTTCGCGACCGATTGTGTCTAAGTCTGGAATCGTTTGCAATTGACGTTCAACGATTTCTTTCATCAGCTCAATTTTGCCATCTGAAATGCGGTAATCCGCTTGCAACGTCGCGAAAATTTCCGCTTCTGGCATACCAGCTTTACGATATTTATGGAATAATTTCGTCGGACGTACACCCGTTAAAATGCCCCACTCTTGCGTAACCCCTGTATATTGCTCTAAGCAGTCAAGCATGACGTGTGATAGCGCGCGCTTAAAGCGAATGCGCGTCTCTTTGTCTGTACCTGCTGCGTCGTATTGCTTGCTGTAGTTGCTCGTAAACGTTTCCCCATCAACGGTCATTGTTGACGCGGTACGCACTTCAAACGTATCAAGCTGTTCATATGCTAAATCGAATGTAATGTCTGCTGCTGCATCACCGTGTACGATTGTTGTATCTTCATAAAAAAGGTTTGCGATATTGTGCAAAACGCGTGTCCAGTCTTCCGGAAACGCTTGTCGAATATTAATAGTTTTCATCGTTTCAGTCCATCTTTCTACAAAAGTTTTGAGACGTTTTTCAAAACCTCACTATATCATGGTTTTTACAAATTGTAAAAATTGATGCATGGTGACATATAGTCGATTTCATTGGAGATGATCGCGTGCAGGTGAACGCTAATAAAAAACGACCGCCCGAAAATTTGTGCTCGGATGGTCGCTTTTATGTTACATGCTTTCGTACATCGATTGAATCGGTTGTACTAACTCACGTGTAATGGACTCGATAATGCGGCTTAATGCCATTTCTGTATCAAGCATGTATAAAATTTTCTCGTTTTGCTGTGCAAGCTGTGCAACTTGTTGTGCATATACAAGCTCATCTTCTAACAACTGCTCACCTTGCATTTGCTTTTCTTGTAATTTCACTTGTACGTCGCGGAAGTTTGTGAATAAAGATAAGGCTTGTGCATCTTCTTTCACCGCTTCGATCGCGCGCTCTAGCGCAACGAACTCTTCTGTTTCACGAATTTTTTGTTGTAGCTGTGCTGTTAACTGTTGCATGTATAAGTCCCCTTTTCATGTGCGAAATGCACGTGTTATACGAATACGGCGAACAACCCTTGTACGACCCCGATGACGCCACCGAGAACGAACCCAAGGAATGTAATCATTTTGAATTCGCGTTTTGAAATTCCTAAAATAAGCTCTTCTAATTTTTGAACAGGGAACGTATCGACTTGCTGACGTACAACCTCTTCTAAGTTTAGCTTTTTTACGACATCTTCAATTTTATTTTCAGCTTCCGCAAAGCCTCTGTCAAGTAACTTCGGTAAAAGCTCCTCTGTTGCCCACGTCTTTCCTTGTGGCCAGTAGTGGTGAATTGTGTAGTTAAGACGTTCGTCTAAGTTCATCTCTTTTTTCGCATATGCTTTTACAGACGCTTCGATGCGATCAAAATCGATATCTGCGGTAAAATCTGTCACAGGACGATCCTTTAACTTTTCATACTCGCCGTGAATTAAGTTGTGCAAGACGTTATAAATGCCATCTGATTTTAAGAAGTTTAAAAGTTCACGCTGCACCGTTTCCGCAAGCGAGCTCGTATCGCCACCTAAAAACATTTGTACCATGCCACCAAGTGAGCCTTTTGATTGTAAAAAATCATTGAGCATTTTTTGAATGGCAATTTGACCGTCGTACGATTTGAAGTAGTTTTCGCCTTTTTCAAGCAAGTACTCAATAAACTCTGGCACTTTTTGATCCATCGTTGCTTCAAAGTCTGCTGGAATGAGCTCGCGAATCGTTTTCGTTGAGAGCGTATTTTGCACGTTCGCAAATTGCGTATGAATCACTTCATCGACTTTGTCCTCAATTGTGCGAGGCAGCTGTGAAAAGCCTGCAATGTCGAGCCACTGTGCAAGCGTGCGATCATCGCGGAAAACCGTTTCTTCCACTTTTTGTTTCGCAAACGCTGCAGCCATGTCACGTACTTCGGGTGATAAAATTTTTGTGCGGAACATGTCTGGCGTTAATAAATAGTTCGATACTGTTCGTCCGAGCTGAATCGCTAAATCTTCACGGCGCTTCGGAATAAGTCCCGGTGTAAACGGAACACGCCAATTGCCGATATATTTTGCTTCATACGGATGAAATAGCATTTTAATGGCAATATGGTTCGTAAAGCCACCGATTACAGAGCCAACGACAACCATAAATAAAATTGTAATTAGTCCATCTACCATATATGTTTTAGCATCCTTTCCTCATGTAACTTTCCTTATTATAACAGAGAGACGAAAAAAAAAGGAAATGACACTGCTTTCGCGAATACTTACATTTAAGAAAGATAGGGGGATTTTCAGATGATTCAACACTTTAGCTTTAAACCACTTTACAATGAAGAGCTGCCAGGTTGGGTTGTGACGTTTTTTTATGAGCGTACACGCTACCGCGCAGAATACGATAAAGATGGCGATATACGCTGGCTAGACGGCGCACCACCGCAAGAAGACAACGTCAAAAAAATGATTCATGAACTGATGCTATTTCACGTGTACGAATAAACAACGAAGACGACTTGCACATGGCAAGCCGTCTTTTTAAATTGCCGCGCGCTTTTTTTGCCAGCGACGCCCAAATATAGTGTAAAAATAAATGGAGGCGGTTAAATATAAGCCACCCGTAATCGAAAACGCATACGCATATCCCCAATACGAGCCAAAGTTCGTCACAAGCCACGCTGCTGGCAAGCCCATCGTTGCCCATCCTAAGTTAAACACCATTTGATTAACCGAGTTTGCAAGCCCTTTATAACGATCCGAAACGATATCCATTGCAATGGCACTTTGGATTGGGTTGCCTGCATTCATCAGCGCTTGACGCAGCAAAAAGCCAATTGATGCCCAAAAGAGCGACGTCGTAAATGCCGTTAAAAATAAAAAGGGAATCGATAACAATTGAAACACAATGAGCGCATTTACTTTCCCGATGCGCTTTACAACCGCTGGGCCAATCAGCATTGCCACTGCCGTCATTGCCGACCCAAGTGCTAAAATGAACCCAACATACGAATTCGATGCATCAAAGCGATTGGCAAAGTATAAGTTTAAATACGGAATGACAAGCCCTGAACCTGTGCCAATCAACAGCTGCGCAATGGCAAATAACACAATGAGCTTCGCATTTTGTGAAAACGTTGTTGGCTGTTGCTCGTCTTGTGCAACGGGCTCGATACGCTGCTCGTCGGTACGCGTTGTTCGTTGCAATTGAAGTAACGGTACAAAACCAATAACGAAAAGGACGACACCTATTAATAACGAAGCACGAATGCTTTCGACACTCGTCATCGTCGTTGCCCACATAAAGCCGTCCGCGACAATTCCACCGATCAAGTTCCCTACTACGCCAGCGACTGTAACAAGCGAAAAATGAATGCTAAATAAATGTACACGCTCTTTTGGCGATGCGTTTTCGGCTAAAAACGGCACGCCGGACACTTGTACAAACGCCCAAATAAAACCTGTCGCAAATGCGAGTGCAAGCATCATCGTTTCATCGACGACAACGCTGCGTGCGGCAAGTGTAACAGCTGTGACAATCGTCCCCGTTACGAGCACCCATTTGCGTCCAATTTTATCGCTAATAATGCCTGCTGGTACGAGCATGATTGCTGTTGCGAGCGACATCATTGCGATGACGCTGCCATTAATCGTTTCTGGAAGACCTAGCTCACGAATATATAAATTGTACATGACCGAGAACACACCCATGCCAATTTGAATAAATACATTCGCGAGCATAAACAAGCGAATATTTCGGTTAAATCGTTGAATTGTTTGCCACCATTCTTCAAGCCATCGTCTCATGCTGTCCCACCTTTTATTTCGTTACACTAAATATACGCATACCGTACTATTTTGACAATGTCATAAAAGGCACTTTTTTATGTGTAAAAACAACCATTTTTAGTTTATGATAGAACTACATAATAACTACAAAAAGAGGAAAACTATTTATGAAAACGATTTCTGTGTTAAAACATGATACTTTTTCCGCAAAAAGCTTCACGCGTGCTCGTTTAAAAGAAAATTTTGTCGAGCTTACGCAATTAATTTTCCAAGCGGTGGATACGCATGGTGCCATCACTACGCAAACGTTCCCGAACTACATCGATTATCATCAAGATTATTTCATCGAATACCAGGAAACATTAAAAGCGAACTACATCGCGAGCTCGCCACTCAACTACAAACGTCGTGTTTCTTCGATCTTCATTTCCTATAAAGGGAAATTTTATAAAGTAACGTATGGCATCACGTCACGCGGCGCTATTCGCATGGATCCATACGAGGAACATTTAATTCGCACACATGAAAAAATATACGATGTTGAAGCGTTAGCACACGCTGTTCAAATGTCGTAACCTCGTTCTCCGAATAGCTTACAAGAAAAAACGACGCGGCGTTAGGCCACGTCGTTTTTTCGTCGTTCTTTATAAGCGTTGCTGCTCGTAATCCGTTTCCTGTTGCAATGATTTCGCCTGCATTTCATACATATTCGCATACGTGCCGCCTCGTGCAATTAGTTCGTCATGGCGACCCATTTCTTGAATTTCTCCACGGTCGAGCACAATGATTTGATCCGCATGCTTAATGGTTGATAGACGGTGCGCAATAATAAACGTTGTACGCCCTTCCTTTAACACATCCATTGCATGTTGAATCATTTCCTCTGTCTCCGTATCAATATTAGACGTTGCTTCATCCAATATTAAAATCGCCGGATTGAACGCTAGTGCTCGCGCAAATGAAATGAGCTGACGCTGCCCTGCAGATAGCGTGCTTCCTTTTTCAATTACAGGTTCGTCGATGCCGTTTTGTAAATTGTTTAACACGGATTCAGCACCGACTGCTTTTAACGCGTTCTCGACCGCTTCTCGCGTAATGCGTGGGTCGTCTAAGCTCACGTTTGATGCAATCGTTCCTGTAAATAAATACGGGTCCTGCAGCACGATGCCCATATGTTGACGAATCGTTTGACGCGGTAGCGATGTAATGTCAATGCCATCGATCGTAATGCGCCCTTTTGACGGGTCATAAAAGCGGAACAGTAAATTCATAATGGAGCTTTTCCCTGAACCTGTATGCCCAACGAGCGCAATCGTTTCACCGCGCTTTGCTTCAAAGTTTAAATGTTTCAGCACATATTCGTGCTCTTTATACGCAAACGACACATCTTCAAATTTCACATGTCCTTCATAACGTGGAATTTGCTTTGTCGATACGTCTTCTCCTGTTTGATCAAGCAGCTCAAATACGCGGTTTGCCGCAACGAGTGAACGCTCAAGCTGCGAAAATTGATTGACGATCGCTGTGATTGGGTTAAATAAACGCGTTACATAATCAACGAATGCATATAATGTACCCGCTGTCACATAATCGACAGTGGTCATCGAGCCTGTGCCGAAAAAGTAAATGAACACGACAAACATCGATAATCGTAAAAAGTTGACTAAGTTATGAGATGTCGCTGAATCGAGCACAAGCAGCTTGCGATGGTAATCATAATGCGTGTCGTTTAACGCGGTAAATTCCGCTTCCATCTGCTTTTCACGGCGGAACGCTTGAATGATCGTCATGCCGTTGATTGACTCGTTGATCATCGCGTTTAAATCCGCGATTTTTGCACGAATGACACCGTTATACGCCTGTGCATATTTACGATATAAAATCATCCATGCGTATAAGATCGGCACGAGTATGAGCGCAATCGTTGCGACTTTTGCATTCAGTGCAAACAGCGCAATATAAACACCAAACATCGATAAAAAGCTAACGGCAAATTGCGATAACACCGTAACGTATAAGTTGCGCACCGCTTCCGTATCGTTCGTCACGCGCGCGACAATTTTTCCTGCCGGCGAGTTATCAAAATACGAGATTGGCAACGTTTGAATTTTCGTAAATGTTTCCAGCCGCATATTTTGAACGATGCGATTGGCACCACGCTGCAATGACACCGAGCTAATATAACGTAAAATACCTGTGACAATCGCGAGCGCAAAGTACGTTGCTAACAGCCAAGCAAGCGGTGCAACATCAATTTTACCGACATGCATATGATGGTCGATCACATACTTGGCAATGAGTGGTGCTGCTAGCTCTGTCGCTACTGAAATGGCTAAAATAAGCAAGCCACTGACGATGAAACGCTTGTAGCGCATCGCATAGTCGTACAATCGTTTTGTCGGACTCATGTGCTCGCCTCCTCTAATTGTTGGCGATCAAATTGTTCTTTATACCAACCGTTTTGTGAAACGAGCTGTGCGTGTGTTCCTTGTTCAATGACGCGCCCTTCATCAAGCACGATGATGACGTCCGCATGTTGAATGCCGGATAGACGATGGGTTGTAATAATGGTCGTCTTCTGCGCACGCGCGTGTTGAATGTTTTGAATGATCGCCATTTCAGTTTTCGCATCGACTGCTGATAACGAATCATCGAGCAGTAAAATATCAGGGTTTTTAATAAGCGCACGCGCAATCGATACGCGCTGCTTTTGCCCACCCGATAACGAAACCCCTTTTTCCCCGACAAGCGTTTCAAGTCCCATCGGTAAGTTTTGTAAATCTTTCTCAAAATGCGCTAAACGAATCGCTTCGTCCAGCTCCTCGTCTGTCGCATGTTCTTTTCCGAATAAAATGTTTTCACGAATGGTACGTGAAAATAAAACGTGCTCCTGTGGTACGTAACCGATCCAACTTAACACCTGCTCTTTTGACTGCTTCGCTAAGTCGACATCGCCAATGCTAAACTGTCCTTCACCGAGCGGATATTCACGAAGCAACTGACGTACAAATGTCGTTTTTCCTGCCCCTGTTTTGCCGACGATGCCAAGCGTTTGCCCTTTTTGCAGCTTCACCGATACGTTCGCTAAGTTCGTCACTTGCGACATCGGATATTGGAACGAATAATGATTCACATCGATTGAAGATGGTGTTGTGATTGTTACGTGTTTGCCATCTGGTACGTCTTCGTTGTAGTGCAGCGTTTGTTGTACGCGGTCAAGCGATGCATTTCCTTGCTGCATAACGTTAATGAGCTCCCCAACTGCAAACATCGGCCACGTCGCAAGCCCTAAATAAACGTTGAACGACACGAGCTGTCCAACCGTTAACTCCCCGCGTGACACGAGCACCGCGCCATAACCGAGTGCGATGACGTAGCATAACCCCATGCCAATGCGGGTAATGGGTACAAACAACGCGTTAATTTTCACAACCGCCATATTTTTTTCAACGACTTCTTCACTTTTTTCGAAAAAGCGTTGCTGCTCAAGTGGTTCCTGCACGTATGCACGCACAACACGTACACCTGCCACCGATTCAAGAACGCTGTCATTTAAGTCCCCAAACGCTTCTTGCGACACCATGTAACGCTCATGCACAATTTTGCCAAGGTACTGAATAATAAACGCCATAATCGGTACCGGCAACATCGCAAATAACGTTAACTTCCACGAAATGGTGATCGCCATCGCCGCGACGATAAATGCCATGTACACCGTTGAATCTACGAGCGTCATAACCCCAAATCCTGCTGTTAATGATACTGCGTTTAAATCATTTGTCGCCCGTGCCATTAAGTCGCCCGTGCGATTTTGTTCATAAAATGTTGGCTTCATTTTCAAAAATTGTTGGAACAATTTTTTCCGCAAAATGCGATCGATCGTAATGGCCCCACCAAACAATTGATACTGCCAAATAAAATTTAAAGCATAACTCGTGGCAATAATGACGACAAACGCAATAATGTAGTTACGCAGCGTCTCTTGTGTCAGCGAATTTGTCGTCATGGCATCGATAGCTTCCCCAAGTAGCCACGGTGGAATAATTTCCACAACGCTCGCTAAAATGAGGAGCACAATGGCGACGGTGTATTGCTTTCGATACGCTTTAAAAAACCAGCTAAGTTTTCGAAATACGTCAAACATGTTTTCACCTATTTTCTTCTGTAATGGTGTTCATCTAACGCTAGATGAACGGTTCAATGGCTCGATGTGCGCTAACCATCTCGTACATATTCATTGTTCATACGTTTACTTTTTTGTGTCATCATCATGCCACCATCCTATTCTTCTTTCTTTATTCACGAAAAAAACGACAAAAAAAGGCCCGCTACTCCTAAAAAAGAGCGCGCGCCTTTTATATAGAGAGGTGATAGGCATACCTATCCCTCTACTTGCTTACAGGAAGAATAAAGAAGGTGTGCCACTATGAGTATGAAATTTGTGGTTGTTATTCATACGGATTTTGTTCATAGTGTCCACCTCCTTTTCATTCGTTTCATTTCGTGTTCCTAAATACTAGCATAGCTATTTATGGACGGTCAACAATTTTTCGAAAATTTTTCATTTTCAATTAACATTTCAGTCCTTTGTCGCATAGCATGAAAATTTACAACTTCGTTCAAAAAACAATATTTGTATTTTAGACGTAAATATTTTATTATAAAATCATTAAACTATTTTTTCATACTAGGAGGTGTATTCTTTGTGCTTTCCCCTCATTTGGGCCAAGTACAAAGATAATATTTGGACGTAGATATAGTGGAACTAACCATAAGGTTGGCAGCATTTGCTGCCCTAATTGCCGCAACAGCGTTTTTCGTTGCAACAGAATTCGCCATCGTAAAGGTGCGTACGACTCGTATTGACCAGCTCGTGGCGGAAGGAAGTAAAAAAGCAATACGCGCAAAAAAAGTAACATCAAATTTAGATGAATATTTATCTGCTTGTCAGCTCGGTATTACGATTACCGCATTAGGATTAGGTTGGTTAGGTGAACCGACATTCGAACTGATTCTTCATCCGTTATTTGATCTTGTTGGTTTAAACTTAACATCAAGCATTACGACATTACTTTCATTTGTGATTGCCTTTGCACTTGTAACATTTATTCACGTTGTTGTCGGGGAATTAGCACCGAAAACATTAGCAATTCAAAAAGCAGAGTCTGTTACATTAAACTTAGCCGGCCCGCTTATTTTATTCCATAATGTCATGTATCCATTCATTAAATTATTAAATGGCTCTGCACGTACATTAACAGGTCTTTTTGGCTTAAAAATGATGGGTGAATCTGAAGTTGCGCACTCTGAGGAAGAAATTCGTATGCTTTTATCCGATAGTTATAAAGGCGGCGAAATTAACGAATCAGAATACGAATATGTAAACAGTATTTTCGAATTCTCTGAACGCATTGCTAAAGAAATTATGGTACCACGTACTGAGATTACCAGTATTGAGAAGGACCTAACAATTAGAGAAGTATTTGAAGTGATGGGTGTAGAACAATACACTCGTTATCCAATTATTGATGGCGATAAAGACCATGTCATCGGGCTTGTGAACATGAAGCACTTATTAACAGCGTTTGTGAAAAATCCAGCAAACGGTGATAAAAAAGTAATCGAGTATATGCAGCCGATCATTCGCGTAATTGAAACAACACCAATCGATGATTTACTATTAAAAATCCAACGCGAGCGTATTCATATGGCTATTTTAATGGACGAATACGGTGGTACATCTGGTTTAGTGACAATCGAAGACATTATCGAAGAAATCGTCGGCGACATTCAAGATGAATTCGACGCAGACGAAGTACCTGAAGTGCGTAAAGTAAGCGACAATCATTATTTATTCGATGCGAAGTTATTGATCGCAGAAGTAAATGATGTGCTTGGTACGACGCTTGAGGAAGATGAGGTGGACACAATTGGTGGTTGGTTCATGACGAAGCATTTCGACGTTACACAAGGTGCTTCTGTAGAAGAACAAGGCTTCTTATTCGTTGTCAAAGAAGTAGAAGGTCATCATATTTTATATCTTGAAGTGTCTAAGCTTCCAGAAGTAGAAATTTCAGAAGATAATTTATTATCGCCTGATGAACTGAACGATAAAAATTAAAATGAGCAGTAGCGAACATGTCGCTACTGCTTTTTTCATGTTATTGTCCGCTACCTTCTGTTAAACCGTGCTTTACGGCATACAGTGCTGCTTGTGTACGGTCTTGCACTTCCAACTTCGTAAAAATGTTCGAAATATGCGTCTTCACCGTTTTTTCAGTAACGAATAATGACGATGCGATTTCTCGGTTGCTTTTCCCTTTTGTCAGCTCCGCTAGCACGTCTTGCTCGCGCGGTGTAAGCGGATGACGGTTATGCGCTAACTGATGTTGCTCCGCCTCGCTTTGCTCGAGCTGCGTTGTCGCCTCTGGGTGCACGATGCGCTCGCCTTGCATAATTTGACGAATCGTCTGCACTAAATCGTCTGGTTCAATATCCTTTAGCTGATACCCAACCGCTCCTGCTTCCATGGCTGGCACAACGTGGTCGCGATCAGAGAAGCTTGTCAGCATGAGCACTGGCATGTTTGGATACTTTTCGGTTATGCGCTTTGTCGCACCGATGCCATCTAGCTCCGGCATGACTAAATCCATTAAAATAATGTCCGGGTGTAAACTCTCAGCGAGCGCAACCGCTTCAACACCGTTTTTTGCCTCACCGACTACTTCTATATCTTTTTGTGTTTTTAAAAATACCATTAACCCACGTCGTACAACGTGGTGGTCATCTGCAATTAATACGCGAATCATGATCCTACCCCCTTTTAATATGGCAGCCGAATAAACAGCTCTGTTCCTTTTCCAAGTTCGCTCACCCATTCCACCTGTCCATGCAGCGCGGCAACACGCGTGCGAATCGACTGCATGCCGACCGATGGAATATTAATTTCATTCATTGTGGAAAAGCCGCGACCTTCATCTTTTAAAATGCATAGCACATCCGTTGCGGTCACCGTTAAATATAAATGCGCTTTTTGCACACCGGCATGCTTACGAATATTGTTTAAGCCTTCTTGAATAATGCGGAATAACGCTTCTTCTATTTTCGATGGCAGTTGAATGACACCGGTCACATTTGTTTGCAATGTGAGACCTAGCATTTCAGCATAGCCTTTCATTCCATCGACTAAGCCACCTTCTAACCCTTTTGGACGCAGCTGCCAAATGAGGGCGCGCATTTCGGTTAGCGCTTCTTGCGATAAGCTTTGCACATCTTGAAACAGCTCTTTCACATCCGCTTCCTGTGCAAGTTCCACCCCAGCGCGCGCTGTAAGCGTCACTGAAAACAACAGCTGATTCACAGAATCGTGTAAGTCGCGCGCGAGTCGATTGCGCTCTTGCACAAGTGCCATTTCCTGCTCCTGTTTCGTCAGTAAAATGCGCTTAATGGCAGAGCCCATTTGGAACGCCACCGACTCTAACAGCTCCAGTTCCTCCTCGCTAAAGCGAATCGTGTTTGGCGTTGCCACATTTAATAGCCCGAAGCGTTCCTGTCCAGATTGTAGCGGCACCGTCGCATGATGCGTAATATTATTATGATCCCCAACGTCCGCTGCAATCGCTGCTTCTAAACGTTGGCATTCGATAATGTTGGATGCTTTTTGCAACTCGTTCATGCGGTAGCGTGATACGCACCAACAGCCGCCTTTTTTCAAATGATGACAGCAATTATGCGCCAGTGCGTCCGGCAAATGAATATGTGTCACAAGCTCTGAGCGGCCGCGTTCGTTAATGAAAAAAATCCAACCCGTTTCAAACTTCGTACCGTCGATGAGCTTTTTTAATGCGCCTTGCAGCATCGTATCGATCTCTGTTTCCTCATTTAAAAATTCGGCAATTTCTTTTAATAGCGTTGTATGAGATGCATCATTCATATACGTATGTTCGCCCCTTTTTCATCGTTATATTTATGATACATGTTTTTGGCCAAAAAGCTCGCTCATACTTTTGGATGAAAATATGTTTTTGATATAGCAAGACGGGTATACGTAACACTGTAACGGTTTATTATAAAAAAGGAGGAATTTTACAATGAGTGAATATAATCCGAAAGCACCGAATGAATTAGCAGATGCACAATTAAATCGTGAAAACTATGAGAGTGATACGAGCAAGCAAGTGGCGAAAAACGGTGGTTGCGCTTCAACAGACGCTGTAAAAGACCATACAGATGCGGGTCCAAGCTTTACAAACAAAGAATCATACAACTCGGTTCCAGGTGAATCGTGATTGTTTTATACATGGCATGAACAAAGATCCGCGTGGAAACGAAACGGTTTCCACGCGGATCTTTTTTGTTGTTATTGTTGTAAATAGTTAATGCGGTATACGTCGTGGCGACGATCTTTTAAGTGCTTCACCGTACCATCTTGACGCTGACGACGTAAAATTTCTAAATCGACATCACCAATGAGCACCATCTCTAAGTTTTCACTCGTTTCGCCTACGATGCCGTCACGTGCAAACTCAAAGTCGCTCGGTGCAAAAATAGCAGATTGTGCGTATTGAATGTCCATATTCTCAGTTTGTGGCAAGTTGCCGACCGTCCCTGAAATAACGGTATAAATTTGGTTTTCTACAGCGCGCGCTTGCGCACAGTAACGCACGCGTAAGTAGCCTTGTCGATCCTCGGTACAAAACGGTGTGAAAATAATGTTTGCGCCTTTTTCCGTCGCGATGCGCGCAAGCTCTGGGAACTCGATGTCGTAACAAATTTGAATCGCAATTTTACCGCAGTTCGTGTCGAATACTTCGACCGCATCCCCTGCTGATACACCCCACCATTTTTTCTCATTTGGCGTAATGTGAATTTTATATTGTTTCTCAATCGTACCGTCATCACGGAATAAGTACGCGATGTTATAAATCTCATCGTCCTCTTCCATCACGAAATGCGAACCACCAATAATGTTAATGTTGTAGCGAACGGCTAAGTCCGTAAACATTTCGATATATTGCGGTGTAAACTCTGTTAACTTACGCACCGCTTGTCCAGGTGAGCGCTCATTTAAAAACGACATAAGCTGCGTTGTGAAAATCTCTGGGAATACAACAAAATCTGAGCTTGCATCCGCTGCAACATCTACAAAGTATTCACATTGGTTCGCAAACTCCTCAAATGAATCAATTTTACGCATCATATACTGCACGACACAAATGCGCACTGGGTTACTCGTTTTAAAGTGATGACGCGTTTTTGGCGGCATGTAGTCGTAGTTGTTCCACTCCATCAACGTCGCAAAATACATCGATGCTTTATCATCCTCTAAATAATTCGAATTAATACGCTTTACCGTGAAATCGTTCATCACTTGGAACGACAATACGGGGTCATAAATTTTATGCTTCATTACGGCATTCACGTATTCACGTGGCGTCATTTCATCGGCGTATTTATGATAGTTCGGAATGCGCCCACCGAGTAAAATTGAGCGCACATTGAGCTGACGTGCTAATTCTTTACGCGCCTCATATAAACGCTGCCCGACTTTCATATGGCGATAATCTGGATGTACCATGACCTCAATACCGTATAAATGCGTGCCGTTTGGGTTGTGATTTGTAATATACCCTTCGTCCGTCACATCGCTCCACGTATGGCGCTCGTCATATTCATTAAAGTTTAAACGAACCGATGAACATGAGCCGATCACGTTTCCGTCTAACTCTGCGACAATTTGTCCTTCCGGGAAAATGCGCAAGTGACTTTCTAAATGCGCAATTTTCCACGGGTCCATCCCTGGGAAGCTTAAACGCTGTATATTTAAAATTTCCTCGAAATCTTCTTTTCGTAATGTACGAATAATCATTGGTTTCTCAAATTGACTAATATCTAACTCTTCAGACATAAAATCTCCTCCAACTTCTTAACTTGTTCACACATATACCCGTTTTCTTGTCGTTTCATTTACTTACAGGTGCAAATTTTATATAATTGTACTATTGAAGTAGCATTTTTTTGCCAAACTCATTGAAATGGAGGAACAACGTTTGTCTAAAAACAAAGCAATCGCACAACGTAAAGCTGCTGCCAAAAAGAAAAATGCAAGCATGAATAAGCTCTACATTATCGGCGGTATTGTCGTTGTATTATTTATTGCGATTATTTTATTACAAAATAAAGCAAACGAAACGAAGCTTGCGAACAATCCATATGAAACAGACGATTTAAACCAAGCGACGATCGATCAATTAAACGATGAAAACTACCAAAACATCATCTTACCGGATGCGTTAGAGGAAAAAATCGAATCTGGTGAAGGGGTATTCGCATACTTCTTCAGTCCAACATGTGTACACTGCCAAGCATTTACACCTGTTTTAATGCCACTTGCGGAAGAAGCAGGTGTGCAAATTGACCAACTAAACTTATTAGAGTTTGATTTATGGTCACAATACAACATCGATGCAACACCGACGCTTGTATACTTCAAAGATGGGAAAGAAGTAAACCGTCTTGTTGGGAACGCTCCAGCAGACAGTGCGCGTGAATTCCTCGAAACTATGGTACAATAAAAGAAATCAACAAATGGGCGTCCAATTCGTTTGGGCACCCATTTTTAATGTGGAGGAAATTATGTTTCAATATACAATTGCCGAACAAGGCGTAACAGTAGATGAATTATTGCGCGATCAATGGCGCTTAGGGAAAAAGACGGTGCACGAGCTTCGCATGGCAAAGGCGATTTCTGTCGATGGCGAGCTTATTCAATGGAAAACGCCACTTGATCAAGGAACGGTCATTACAGTAGCGTTTGACGTACCTGCTTCAAGCTATAAACCAACGAACGAATGTTTAATCGACGTCGTGTATGAAGATGACCATTGCTTAATTATTTCAAAGCCAAAAGGGATGAGCACGCACCCAAATGACGAGCGTGACACACATACAGCAATGAACCATGTCATGGCACATGTTCAAGCAAATGGCGGTGTGTATGCCGAGCACGTACACCGTTTAGATAAAGGAACAGAAGGGTTATTACTTGTTGCAAAGCACCCGCTTGCCAAATCGGTTATGGACCGCATGATCGAAGAAAAATCAATCATTCGTACGTACCAAGCGGAAGTACAAGGCAATATTCGTGGTGAATCAGGGACGTTAACTGAAAAAATCGGCAAAGACCGTCACCATGCGAACCGCCGCGTCGTATCTGAAACAGGACAACATGCTGTGACACACTTTGAAGTGATCAACCGCTACAAAGGCACATGCGTTGTCAACTTAGTGTTAGAAACGGGGCGCACGCATCAAATTCGCGTTCACTTAGCGTACTTAGGGCATCCAATTGTCGGCGATACGTTATACGGTGCACGTGAAACAAAAGAAGGCACGTATCAATTGCATGCCATTCAATTAGAGTTTGACCATCCATTTTTAAATGAGCGTATTACAGTCAAAGACGCGTAACAAAAAGCGAGCAACGTACCGATCATTCGGCACACTGCTCGCTTTCTTTTATAGCAACATTTCTTGTAGCGCAAAATAGCATAGCCCTGTCCCTGCCACAAATAGCAAAAATGACATGCTCATGACAAATTCCCCACTAAAAGAAAATGGTGCTTGCTTTAACAATGTCACAAGTCGTGTCGATAATTGTAAAAAAGGCACGACAAATACATCAAACGTTAATGGGAAAATAAATAGCAGTCCGAACAATAGTTGCACAAGTTTTTTATACATACGTTGCATGTGCATCACCTCACTATTGTTTTCCCAAAAACGCGGCATTTAAAGTATAAATTTATTATTTTCTAACATAGACGATTCTTTAAAAATGAAAGTTATCTGGATCTGCTCCCGTGCGGTGGAACGTATTTAATGCCGTTAACGCTGCGACTTCATCCACTTGTAGGGCAAAGTCAAAAATGTGTAAGTTTTGCGCAGCACGCTCTTGATGTGCGGATTTTGGAATAACGATATTCCCAATGTCGATATGCCAGCGCAGCACGATTTGTGCCGGTGTTTTGTCGTATTTTTCCGCAAATTGCTTGACGATTGGGTGCGTAAACACAATGCCTGTCCCAAGCGGCGCCCACGATGTGACAGCTATGTTATTCTCCGCACAAAACGCGCGCAGTGCATCTTGTGACAACGACGGGTGACATTCAATTTGATTGACCATTGGCATGACGTTTGCGTGCGCAAAAATTTGCTCTAAATGGTGCTGATGGTGGTTCGATACACCCGTAGCACGAATAAGCTTTTGCTCATACAAATGCTCAATCGCACGATACGTATGAACGAGCTGTGGCTTTGGCCAATGCGTTAAATATAGATCGACGTAATCGAGCCCGAGTTTCTTTAACGATACATCAAACGCACGTAACGTTTCATCATAGCCTTGGTCAGCATTCCACACTTTTGTCGTAATAAATAACTCCTCACGCGCAATGCCTGATGCACGAATTGCTTCGCCCACTGCTTCTTCATTTTCATAAATGGCAGCTGTATCAATTGCACGGTAGCCAAGCTGCAGCGCTTGAAGTGTCGCGTTATATGCTTCTTCATGCTCTTTCATACGGAATACACCGAAGCCAAGCTGCGGCATTTGGACACCGTTTGCTAATGTAATGTTTGGGATCATGTCGTCATCTCCTTATTTTAAATGATCAAAGTTGAAGCTTTCTGGATTTTGTCCGAAGCGCTCGTTGCGATTTAACGCATCAATTTGTGCCATTTGCTCCGGCGTTAACGTAAAGTCAAACACATCGAAATTTTGTTCAATGCGTGCAGGCGTCACCGATTTTGGAATGACAACTAAATCATGCTGTAAATGCCAACGAATAATGACTTGTGCTGCGGATTTGCCGTATTGTGCACCAAGCTGCTGTAAAAATTCATCACGTAACACATTGGCACGACCTAGTGGCGACCAAGACGTCACCGCAATGTTATTTGCCGCACAAAATGCACGTAGCTCTTGTTGCGTTAAATAAGGATGTAGCTCAATTTGGTTGACCATTGGCGCGACATTTGCCGTAGCTAATAAACGCTCTAAATGTTGCTGATGATGGTTCGATACACCGGTTGCACGGATCAACTTTTCATCGTATAAGCGCTCAATCGCACGGTATGTATCGACAAACTTATCAGCAACCGGCCAGTGCGTTAAATATAAGTCTACATAATCCATGCCTAGCTTTTTTAATGACACTTCAAAGGCGCGCAACGTTTCGTCATAGCCTTGATCGTCATTCCATACTTTCGTTGTAATGAATAACTCCTCACGCGCAATCGAACTTGCACGCACTGCTTCCCCTACTTCTTCCTCGTTGTAATAAAGCGCTGCTGTGTCAATCGCACGATAGCCTACTTGTAGCGCTGTGTCGATTGCTTGTAATGTTTCCTCTTTATCGGTCATTTTGTATACGCCCAAGCCAAGCTGTGGCATTTGAACGCCGTTTGCTAACGTTTTAATCATCAAAAAACGCCTCCTTTTGTACGTATTATAACATGCCTTTATTTGTCATTCACACGCATACGTAAAGCCAGCATACGCTTTTTGCATGCTGGCTTTACATGTTACTGTTCTTCATCGTATTGCTTCGGATCACGCTCTCGCTTATCCTCATCTTGTTGTTCACGCATTTGCTCCATTTCTTTCCCAAGCTGCTTTAACTCTTCCATTGAGTTTGCCATTGAACCGCTTAATTCCTCTTTTTTCATCGTTACGCCCCCCTCTCCACACTATCCTTGTTCCCCCTTCTCCTGTGAATAAATCTTTTTTCTGAATATTCTTTCCATCAATGTGTGACTGCGATATACTATTAAAGAGTATGCAATTAAAGGAGGCGTTAGTTATGAAGTTACTTTTAATTTTAGGCATTTGCGCATCTTTTTTAACGGCTATGTTTACAGCAGGCTATGAACGTCCGGTGAAATCACCAAATGAATAAATCGATGACGACGCGTTGAATTTATCGACGTGTCGTTTTCTTTGTAGTTGACTTTCCATACGATGTCCTTTATCATAACTTACATAAAGTAACCTAATAACTAAAAGAAACCATTAATTAAATGGAGGAAGATTCGTATGCATTTCTTTGAAAAACCAAATAACTTCGTGCAACATGTTGCAATTAAAGTAAGCGACTTACAACGTTCGCTGCACTATTACACAAACACAATCGGCTTATTCATTATTGAGCAAGACGACAAAACGGCTTCACTTGGAGCAAAACATAGTACAACGCCGTTATTAACGCTTACACAAATTGACGGTGCAACAGCGCGTCCACACGGTACAACAGGCCTTTACCATTTTGCGCTCCTACTGCCTGCGCGCAAGCATTTAGCAAACATTATTCGCTTTTTCTCTGAACAAAATGTTCGCCTTGGCGCATCGGACCATGACGTATCAGAAGCACTTTATTTAAATGATCCCGATGGCAATGGGATTGAAATTTATGTCGATCGCCCTGAGGAACAATGGACGTGGCAAAACCGCTACGTGCATATGACGACTGACCCGTTAAACGTGCAAAGCATTATGGCAGAAGAAGAAGGCGTCTGGACAGGTATGCCTGAAGGAACGGTGATGGGACATGTCCATTTAAATGTCGCAAGCATTGCAGAAAGCGAAGCGTTTTATACGAAAGGCTTAGCGTTTGATGTCGTGACACACTACGGTCCAAGTGCATTATTTATTTCAACAGGTGGCTATCATCACCACGTCGGTTTAAACACATGGTCAAGTGAAGGTGGTACGCCCGCTCCCGCTTCAAGCGTCGGCTTAGCAAACGTCTCGTTCCAACTAGATGGCAGCGAGCAGCAACAGCAATTAATCGAGCGTTTAACAGCGTTTGGGGCACGTGTTGAGGTCGTTGAAAATGGTTTTAACACAACAGATCCAGCAGGAAATACGCTGCAATTCCGCCTTTAATACAACACGAAAAAGCACCTCAGCGGTAGTCCAAGCCGTTGAGGTGCTTTTTACGAACAATATTATCGATTCATACGAAAAGTTAAGGGAGGAACTGAGCATCATGCCATGACGAAGTGGCAATGCTCTTATTGATAATGATAATCCTTATCAATAAGAAAGTCAATGTCCATTTTGCCGCCTTTATTTCAATCCTGGATAATTTTGCTGACGCAACGCTTCATAAATGACGATTGCGGCTGTGTTCGATAAGTTTAATGATCGCACGTGGTCACTTTGTGGAATGCGTAAGCACATGTCCGCACGCGCCTGCGCAAAGTCTTTCGGCAAGCCCGTCGTTTCACGGCCAAACATGAAATAAATATCCTTTTGTTGGTCGCTGAAATCATGCGTTGTAAATGGTTCGTCGCTGTACGTTTCAATTAAGTACACGTCGCCACCTTTACTATACGCAACGAAATCTTCCAATGAATCGTGGTACACAACGTTCACATGTTCCCAATAATCTAATCCTGCACGCTTTAACATTTTATCGTCCGTTGAAAAGCCAAGTGGACGAATTAAATGTAAGCTCGTATTTGTTCCTGCGCATGTACGCGCGATGTTTCCTGTGTTAGCAGGAATTTCTGGTTGATATAACACAATGTGTAATGGCACAATGTACACTTCCTAACGTAAAAATTGTAGCCCTTTTTCAATTTCGGCTAATACTTCTTCATCAGCTTCTTGCTGCTGCGCTTTTAATAATACGTCTTTTGCGTCGCATGCGCCAATTTTTCCGATTGCCCATGCCGCCGTTCCACGTATTACAGGTCGTTCATCCTGTTGAAGCAGCTTTGCAAGTGCTGGTGCGGCCGCTTCTTCTTTAAAGTGAGCGAGCGCTAAAATCGCATTGCGCTGAATCGGCTTTTTGCCACGCCATGCCCCTGATACATGTCCAAACTTCGCTTTAAACTCTTTGTTGCTCATGTTTAATAGCGGTTGTAGTAACGGTTTTGCAAGCTCGGGGTCTGGCGTAAATTCCGCATGCCATAAATTATGCTTCCCTTTATTTTTCGGACAGACCGTTTGGCACGTATCACAGCCATATAAACGGTTGCCGATTTTAGCGCGAAATTCATCCGGTACCATCGTCTTCGTCTGCGTTAAAAATGCTACACAACGCTTCGCATCCAGCTGACCACCTTCGATCAGTGCACCGGTTGGACAAACATCAATACATAGACGACAATCGCCGCATTCTTCCTCCATTGGCGTACTCGGTGCAAACGGAATGTTCGTAATGAGCTCGCCTAAATAGACGTACGAGCCAAACTCCGGCGTAATGACCGAACAGTTTTTCGCGCTCCAGCCAATACCTGCACGCTCTGCAACAGCGCGGTCGACGAGTTCCCCTGTATCAACCATCGAACGAATGTGCACATTTGGCACGCGTTCACGCAACCACGCTTCAAGCTTCTCAAGTCGCTCGCGAACAGCTACGTGGTAATCAACACCCCATGATGCTCTGCAAAAAATTCCACGTCGTGCACCCTTTTTACCAAGCGGCGCATTTTCCATACGCGATGGATATGCAAGCGCGATCGAGATAATGCTTTCTGCTTGTGGCAATAGCTTCGTTGGCTCCGTGCGCAGTTCCACATCAGACTCTTCAAAGCCAGATTGATAATTCAGCTCTTGCTGACGACGCAAGCGATTTTTTAATTCCATAAACGGTGCTGCAGTTGTAAAGCCAATTTTATCAACACCGATTGACTTCGCATAGTCAATAAGCTCTTGCTGTAACTGTGTTGTCATCATGCGCATCAACTCCTTTCGATATGCTACACTAATGGTAAAACTTTATTTGGAGGGACATTTATGAACGTAACAATTGACGCTACCGTATCACAACGCATCCCGAACATACAAATTGGCATCGTTACATATCACAACATTACAATTGGTGATTCGCCTCAAATGATCAAAGGACGCACACAATTATACCAAGAAAACTTGTTTCTTGAAATGCAAGATGCTCCTGTGACAACACGCGCAGGAATTGCCGAATGGCGCACCCTTTGGAAACAGCTCGGTGCAGACCCAAATCGCTATCGTCACTCCGCAGAAAGCTTGTTGCGACGCATCGCTAAAGAAAATTATGTCACGCCGATCCATAGCGGTGTGGACATTAATAACTTCTTCTCAATGAACTATGAAATTCCAATTGGCTTATACGATGCATCCAAAATCGATGGCGACCTTACCGTTGTCGTCGGTACAGAAGAAGACCGTTACGAAGCGTTAAACGGTCGCGAGGTGAAGCTCACAAACATCATTCATACAAAGGATGCACATGGCAGCTTTGGCAGTGCGTATGTGGATTCAGCACGCACAGCCGTCACAGAGGAAACGACCGATGCGGTGCAAGTATTTTACTTACGTCCGTCCCAATCGGTTGAAGACAACACAAAACTGTTGCAAGCAGCGGGCAATATGTTTACACAAATTAATGGCGGCACATATACGACCTACATTATTACCGCATCTTAACGCGTCAAAACGAGCGTAGGACAGAAATGATTTTTTGTTGTTCAGCGGACGTAAACATGTGAGGACATTGAAGTGGCGACTCCTCGGAAAAAGAACGTGTCGACAGACTTGCAACAGCAAGACAATGGGCGTCGTGTGGCATCGCCGTTATGACAAACATGCACCACGTTTGCTTCCGTTCCCGAAAGGATTGCGTCCGCGAAACGAAGCATTGTCAAATCGCCAAAAAGCGTGATTGGAAACATAGCATTTTCCGATCACGCTTTCTTTTGTCTCAGACACGTTTTTTATTATTGTATTTTTAAGCGACTTAGCTGCGTTGTTACGCGCTCGGTTAATTCCCGTAATTCAGACGTCACGTCGGTCAATGTTTCAAGCATTGTAGACTGATTTTCAGCCGACGTAGCAATATAGCCTGTGTTATTTTCCATTTGCGCAACCGTTTCATTCACTTCTTCTAACGTATGCATCACATCATCTACATGCGTCTCAATATATTTTGCCATTTCGTATGAATGCTTAATGCTCGCTGTTACTTCATCAATACGCTCGGTCATTTTTTGGAACGCCACTTCGGTTTCGCCTACTTCTGCTACGCTCGTTTCGGTCACTTTACTCGAATCTGTAATTTTTTGAAGAAGCGCATTCGTATCTTGTTGCAGCTGCATCACCATATGCTGAATGTTAGCTGCCGCATCAGTTGATAAGTTTGCAAGCTTCCGTACTTCTTGCGCAACGATTGTAAAGCCTTTTCCTGCTTCTCCTGCATGCGCCGCCTCAATCGTCGCATTTAGCGATAATAAATTCGTTTCATCGGCGATGCTTTGAATGACTTTTAAACTCGATGTAATGTCATTCATCCGCCCGTTAAAATGTTGCGCAACGTGCTGCATTTCATCATTTTGCGTGCATAAAAATGCGATTTGCATGCTCGTTTTTTCCATTTGCTGCTTCCCTTGCGTTGCTTCCTCAACCATTTGATTGGCCGCATATGTTGCTTGTGTAATTTGCTGCACAATTTGATGCGTATGTGTTAACATTTCCTCTAGCTCTTCGCGAATGCGAGTGCTGTACGCACTTTGCTCACTCGCGACCGTCGCAAGTCCAGCAAGCGCCTCTGATGTACGCTGGCTTTCATGCGTCGATACGTGCACATCTTGGTCAATCGTATTTGTTAACGCAGAAATATCTTCCGTTGCTTCGTGAATATGCGCAATTGCCTTCAATCGTTGTTCCGCTTGTTCCTTTTCATGCACAAGTTTTTGCACATGCAGTTTGCGCACATACATTTGTGTTAATAATACACCGCTCGTTAACAATAAAAACATCGCATGCACTAATAACAATGAAAATGAATAATCCGACATGCCACAAATAATTTCAGGCACCGCAAAATAGCCGACTAAATGATGCACCGCAAATAAAACGGTACTCATCATAATAATGCGTGAACTCTCAAAATACGATAGCGCTGCCATGACCATAAAAACAGAAAAATGATATTCTACCATTCCTTGTCCCGAAGCGATAATAGCCATGCTTGAAAACGTTAGCGATAGCGCAATCAGCTTTGGAATATAGTCTATTTTCTTTCGCAAACGGTAGAGTACAATCGCGCCGATCAGCGTGCTAATTGCCCCGATATAAAAAGAAGCAATCCCGATTATTTGTACCGTCATGCTCGTTTGCCTCGTTTGCGTTGTTACGATATATGGATCTATTATTTGAAAGATATTATGAATGCTATAAATAGCGACTGCTAGTACAATTAGCACAGCCGCAAAGTAAATCATAATTAAGTTTTTCCGCACATTCATTTTGCTCACCCCACTTACTATGTCTATACCTTTTTTGAAAAAATTTATGCTTTTTTATAGGCGTTTCGCCATATAAAAGTTCGTTTTTACTAGATTACACTTTTCCGAAAAAAAATATGATACCATATAGCTCAAACGTCTATTTTTTGCATTTTTCAAAATAGGAATTTTCATCTGGTAGTAAAACATTCGACAGCACATCTAGTTCATTCATCTTATTTATAAAGGAGGAATTTCCAGTGAATATTCCTGCACCATTCTTGCTGATCATCGCGACCATTTTATGGGGTGGAAATTTCGTGATTGGACGCGCAGTCGCAAATGATATTGCACCGATTACACTTGCGTTTTATCGCTGGTGCGTCGCGTTGCTTGTTCTTGCACCAATTGCCTATAAAAGCTGGCGACAATATTTACAAACGTTTCGCACACATTGGAAAATTGTGCTTCTGTTATCATTGACCGGCGTGGCAGGCTTTAATACGCTCGTATACATCGGCTTACATGATACGACGTCCATTAATGCATCATTAATGAACTCATCTACACCAATTATTATTTACGTGCTAGCCTTTTTCTTATTACGCGAGCGATTAACGCGCTATCAATTGATCGGAACGTTCATCTCGCTTACAGGTGTGCTCTTTATTTTGACGGGTGGCTCTCTTGAAAGCTTACGTGCCTTTCATTTTAATAAAGGGGATTTAATCGTATTAGTGGCCATTGTTTGCTGGAGTGTATATTCGTTGCTCATTAAGCAGTATGCGGGCATATTGCCAGGGCTTGCGACGTTTTTCATGACCATCATTGTCGGCATTGTGCTGTTATTGCCATTTTTTGTGTATGAAACGATGACGGTGGCACAGACGATGACGTGGAATGCAGCGTCGATCAGTGCGATTATTTACGTTGGCTCGCTCGCATCCGTTGTCGCATTCCTCTCGTGGAATAAAGGTGTCGTCAAACTCGGTGCTAGCCGTGCAAGCATTTATTTAAATTTTATTCCCGTATTTTCTGCCCTGTTTGCGGTTTTATTTATTGGCGAATCACTGCACCTGTTCCAAATTGTTGGAGGACTGGCCGTTGTCGCCGGCGTGTTCATTACGAATCGACGCTAAAACAGTCTGAGACAAAACATAATGCCAGAGCGAAGTATAACTTTCGCTCTGGCATTTTTCTGCTTTTGCAGACGCTCACCTTCGAGCAAGCAATTCTTTCGGTCATGGCTTGAGCCTGTAGTCTCAAGCTCATGCGATTCCCCTAGAAGTC
>JAHAYH010000010.1 GCA_018384745.1 Caryophanon sp.
CCATAAAATCCTCCCCCACTCATTTTGCTTGGCAAATGCGATGAATTATGTGAATTATGTCTGCCACAATAAGCGAGGGCACATTTTGATGATTTAACTCATCCTCTCCTAAATCCCTCATTTCGACTTTTTCAGTGCCCTCGACATATTGCCGCATGTGCTTTGATCATGAATCGTTACTGCATTTCATCAATTTCACGCTTTTTCATACGCGCCATTAATGCATCGACCGCTTCTTTTGGTGCTTGTTGCTCAAATAATACGCTATATAGCGCAGAAGAAATCGGCATCGCAACATCATATGTTTGTGCAAGCTGATGTGCAGCCTTTGCTGTGCGCACACCTTCTACAACCATGCCCATTTGCGTTAAAATTTCATCGAGCTTATACCCTTTGCCGAGCAAATTACCTGCACGCCAGTTACGCGAATGCACGCTCGTACACGTCACAATTAAGTCACCCATACCTGTTAAACCGGCAAACGTCATTGGATTTGCGCCCATTTTCACACCGAGACGAGAAATTTCAGCAAGTCCGCGCGTAATGAGTGCCGCTTTTGCGTTGTCTCCATAGCCTAAGCCATCTACGGCACCTGCGGCAAGCGCGATGACGTTTTTCAACGCACCGCCAATTTCAGCGCCGATGACATCTTCAAGCGTATAGACGCGGAAATAATGGTTCATAAATGCATCTTGTACACGTTCCGCAGCTGCCATGTTTTCACAGGCAACTGTCACGGTCGTTGGATGCTGCTTCACGACTTCCTCCGCGTGACTTGGGCCTGATAATACAACAATATCACTGCGGTAGTCGCTTGGAATTTCTTCTGCAAGCAGCTCCGAAATGCGCTTTAATGAATCTGGCTCAATCCCTTTTGATACGTGCACGAACAATTTCGGCGCACGCATCGATCCGACAAATTGCTGACACACTTCACGAATCGCCTTCGTCGGCACTGCTACAACCACGATGTCGCTGTCGTTTACCGCCTCTTGTAGCGAAGCAGTTGCCACTAAGCTGTGCGGCAACGTTGTATCTGGCAAATATTTCGCATTCGTATGCTGCGTATTCATTTCGTCCACTTGATCATGTCGATGAGACCAAATACGTGTACGATGGCCATTTTCAGCCAATACAATTGCGAGCGCAGTCCCCCATGAACCGGCGCCTAAAACGGAAATGTTCTCCACATCAATAACCCCCTATGCGCGTGCACGAGTAATTAAACGAATTGGTGTCCCTTCAAAGTCGAACGTTTCACGAATACGGTTTTCTAAGAAGCGCTCATACGAGAAGTGCATTAATTCTGGTTCGTTTACAAAGACAACGAATGTTGGTGGTTGAATTGCCACTTGTGTTGCGTAGTAAATGCGTAGACGGCGACCTTTGTCTGTCGGTGCCGGGTTGCGCGCTACTGAATCTTCAATCACTTCATTTAAAATTGATGATTGTACACGCATTGCATGGTTTTCACTTACTCGTTTAATGATCGGTAAAATTTGATGTACGCGTTTTTTCGTTTTCGCGGATACGAAAATGATTGGTGCATAATCTAAGAATAAGAAATGTTCACGAATTTGCTCTGTGTAGAAATTCATCGTTTTCTCATCTTTATCAACTGCATCCCACTTGTTGACAACGATAATGACCGCTTTGCCGGCTTCATGTGCGTAACCAGCGATTTTTTTGTCTTGTTCTTGAATGCCTTCATCCGCATTTAGAACAACTAATACAACGTCTGAGCGTTCAATGGCACGCAATGCACGTAATACGGAATATTTCTCTGTCGTTTCGTATACTTTTCCGCGCTTACGCATACCCGCTGTATCGATAATTACGTACTCTTGATCGTCATATACGTACGGGCTATCGATCGCATCACGCGTTGTGCCTGCAACGTCTGATACGATAACACGCTCTTGCCCTAAGAAGGCATTTACAAGTGATGATTTCCCTACGTTTGGTCGACCAATTAATGAGAATTTAATAACATCATCACCATATTGGTTTTCATCTTCTTGTGGGAAGTGTTTGGCACATTCATCTAATAAATCCCCTAAACCTAAACCGTGTGAACCTGAAATTGGGAACGGTTCGCCAAAGCCTAATGAGTAGAAGTCATAAATCATGTCGCGCATGTCTGGGTTATCGACTTTGTTTACCGCTAGTACGACTGGTTTTTTCGTACGGTATAACATTTTCGCTACTTGCTCATCAGCAAGTGTTACCCCTTCACGACCATTTGTCATGAAAATAATTACGTCCGCTTCGTCGATCGCGATCTCTGCTTGCTGACGAATTTGCTCCATAAACGGCGCATCGCTAATTTCGATCCCGCCTGTGTCAATAATATTAAAATCATGCGTTAGCCATTCAGCCGAACTATAAATACGGTCACGTGTTACGCCAGGAATATCCTCGACGATTGATACACGTTCACCAACAATACGGTTAAAGATTGTTGATTTCCCTACGTTCGGACGGCCAACGATTGCGATTACTGGTTTTGTCATTTCGTTTTCATCCTTCCAACTTTCAATCATGTTGTATAATAAGCCACTTTGTATTATACCTCAAAGAGTTGATTATATCACACGATATCATCATGAGCATAGCGCAATATCGAAAGCGAGGAAAAAAGGTTTAACAACTAGTACAGGTTGGGAATGAAATACGTACAGCTACTAAAGGAGGAATTTTGCACATGAATCGAATTGAAACGGTAAAAAATGTAGAAGAATATAAGGCGCTTCTCACGCGTCTGCGCGATGAAGGATACCACGATGAAGACATTACGGTGTTAACGAAAGAAACAAGCGTATATGATCTTTCAAACGCGGACGTTGACGTAGAGCAATCTCATACAATTGGTGGCCATTTAAAAGCGATTTTAAGCGGCGCAGAGCCATCTGCAGAAGCGCTACGTGAAATCGGCATTCCAGAAGCTGAATTTGACGATTACTTAAACGTCCTACATTTCGGCGGCGCCATTGTGTATACAGGGGAAAAAGCGGATTTAGAACAACAACACCGCGCCTCACATCCACAAGAGCGTGACGGCTTACTTGGCACGGAAATTCAACAAGATGAAACGCGTGCTGCAAAAGACCATTTAGAAGATTATGAACTGTATAAGCGTCGTGACTAATCGTAAGAAAAGTTTAAGACAAAACAAGTGCCATTAGGAAATGTAACATTTCCTGATGGCACTTTGCTTCGAACAGGCTTTTCTAGGGACATCAAAAAGAACTTCTTTTTGTCCCACGCTACACTTGCTGCTACTTTAGCTGCATTGGTCGTGTGCTAGTCCGTTTTTTGTGCGTCTTCGATCTGTTGCTGTAACAATGCCTCATCATGAATATTACGCAAATCGACTTCATAGATGTCTTCTAATTGTTGACGTGTTAGCTCATATCCTTGTTCACCAATCGTATAATGCACCCAGTCCACATTTTGAACAAGCGTGAATATATACGTTGCATTCGTAAGCATTTCCGCTTCGCTTAACTCCTCATAATACAGTTGCATCCCGTAAGGTTCTGCATCTGTGTATAACTCCATTTGCATAAAGTGTTCTGCGCCGTCGAGTTGCTGAACGATTGCATTAACACTCGATGCATCCCCAATATATGCATCTTTATATGCAAAAATGCCGTCTTGTTGTTCACTGCTACATGCACTGACGAAACAAGCAATGAGCATCATATAGACGATTTTTTTCATTTCCTACACCTACTTCGTTTTCATGTAATACCACGCCGCATTGACAAATTGTTGAATGCGTTCTTCAAGCGCCGTTTGTAAAAAGCTTGCTGGTACAGCTGGCAACAACGCACGTAGCACCGCCACACGTATTGGATCGCGCGAAAGCTCTTCTGACACCGCTTGCAATAATTCTTGCTGCTCAAATGTCATCGGCTCACGCAACAGCTCACTAACATGTTGGAGCAGTGCTTCCTTCGTGACATTTGGTCGCGCCACACTTTGTTCAAGCATGCCTAAATTAGACGTATTGATGAAGCGCTGCGTCATATTTGGCAATAATAGCTCTAAATACGAAAAGACAGTAGAAACGAGCTCCTTTAACGAATAGGCGCTATTTGTAATGCGTAGCACAAACAACATATGCTGCATCATGCCATGCACAAGCACCGCCGCTTCGTACGTTTGCGCTTCGTATTCAAAGCCGTACACTTCCACAAGACGCTCTTGAATCCAGCGCATTTCAATTAAACGGTGTTGCAGCACAAGCTTCTTTAACTCCGGCTCATTTGAATGTAGCAACCCTTCAAATAACACATGCAAATTCCGCTCTTCGTTAATGTGTAACAGCACCGAAATTTGCTCCACTAATAAATCACGATCCGCTGCATCATTCCCTACTTCGAGTGCCAACCGGCGTTCGCGTGCTTCATAGCGCAGCAGCTCGAGCACCTCGGCAATACAGTCGGTTTTTGATGCAAAATAATTGTAAAACGTTCCTTTGGAAATATTTGCACGCTCAATAATTTCTTGAATCGATGTTTGTTGGACACCGCGTTCAATAAACAATGTCAGTGCGACATCTGCGACATGACGTTTTCGATTATTCATAATTCCTCCAATGTGTACAATCTGTACAACTAAGTATAAAGGAAACACATGTAAATTCAAATGGACATAAATATTTTTACGACACATATGAAACTATCGCACATGTGTTGCGTATAATACACTAGATCGATTAAGGAGGCATGTATATGTCATTTTTCAAAAAAGCGCTCGCAAGCTTTGGCGTCGGCGCTGCAAAAGTGGATACAATATTAGACCGCTCTAGCGTTCGCGTAGGCGATGCATTAACAGGGGCCGTACACATTACAGGTGGGGATGTTGCACAAACGATTGATGCGATTTCACTTGTGCTTTACACGTCGTACACAAAAGAATTAAACGACACAAAATACGAAGAGGATTTCATTTTAGAAAGCGTGCGCGTCAGTGAACCATTCACGATTCAAGCCGGCGAGAAAAAATTGCTGCCTTTCTCGTTTTCGTTGCCGTATGAAACGCCGATTACAATGGGGAAAACACGCGTTTGGGTGCATACAGGGTTAGACATTGCGATGGCGATTGATCCTACCGATAAAGATTATGTATCGGTCGAACCAACGCCGCTAGCGACCGACATTTTAAACGCCGTACAACGCCTTGGTTTCCGCTTACGTGAAGTGGAATGTGAAGCGGCTGCACCGCGCTATCGCAAGCGTTATCCGTTCGTACAAGAGTTTGAATTCGTGCCAACGAGCGGTGCGTTCCGCGGCCAGTTAGACGAGTTTGAAGTGCTGTTTTTATCACAGTCTGCACATAGTGCCGAGCTATTATTACAAATTGACCGTAAAGTGCGCGGCTTAGGCAGCCTATTTGCAGAAGCGCTTGACTTAGATGAATCGTTTGTACGCGTTACGATTACGTCAGCGGATGTGCCAACGCTCGAACAAAAGCTTACGCAACTACTTCGCGCACATTTATAAACAACAAAACGAGCAAGGAGAGTTCATCCTCCTTGCTCGCTTTTTATTTTTCTTCTTTAAACTTTTTCAGTTGGTCACCGATGACATCGGCAAATGAGAACCCTGAGTTTTCTTCTGGCAACTCATATGATTCATCCGCTTCAGCAGCAGATGCACCTTGTGATGGTTCTTGCTCCAACAGTTGTTTAATGCTTAACGATAAGCGGTGGTTGCCTTCTTCGCCGCTTACTTCAAGCACTTTCACACGCACTTCATCACCTTCTGTTAACACTTCATGTGGTGTACCGATATGTTTATGTGAAATTTGCGAAATATGGACAAGACCTTCAACACCTGGGAATACTTCGACAAAGGCGCCAAATGGTACTAAGCGGCGCACAATACCTGTTAACTCCGCATCAACCGGTGCTTTTTGATCAATATCTTCCCACGGACCAGGCTGTGTATCTTTGATCGATAATGAAATACGCTCATTGCTCGTATCCACAGATAACACTTTCACCTTCACCGTTTGTCCTTCTGATAACACATCGGTAACATCTGAGACGTGTTGGTGCGATAGTTGTGAAATATGCACTAACCCATCAATGCCACCTAAATCAACGAACGCGCCGAACGCAGCAATACGTTGTACCGTGCCTTCTAGCTCGTCGCCAACAGCAATCGTGTCGATGATGTTTTGCTTTTTCGCTTTTTTCTCATCTTCTACAACTGCGCGATGCGATAAAATGAGACGTCCTTTTTCTTTATCTAACTCAACGATTTTAAACGACAACGTACGCCCTTTATAATCATCGAATTCTTCGACAAAGTAATCTTCTACTAATGATGCTGGTACAAAGCCACGTACACCTAAATCAACAACTAGGCCGCCTTTGACCACATCTTTCACTTCTGCTTCAAACACTTCACCAGACGCAAATTGCGCCTCAAGTTTGTCCCAAGCATTCAGTGCATCGACTTTACGCTTTGATAGCACAAAGTTTTCTTCTTCCACTTTCGTAATGATTAGCTCTAGCTCATCACCTACTGATACCGCATCAGAAGCTTTTTCAACGTGTAAGCTAGATAATTCGCTAATTGGTACAATTCCATCAAACGGCGCACCGTCGATTGTTACTGTTACCGATTTATCGTCCACCTTTGCGGCAACCGCCTTGACGATATCACCTTCTTTAAACTCTTGGCTTGCTCCTAAATTCATCTCTTCAGACATATGTAACCCTCCTTCGCATCTTCCAATTCTATTGTATGCTATCTTGTTAATAAAAACAAAAAATAAGTTAAAAAATCGAAAAATTAGTTCATTTCTGCGTTTGCTAAACGTAAAATTTCTGCAGCCGCTTCATCAATTGTTAACGACGTTGTATCCAAATAAATGGCATCGTCCGCTTGTACAAGCGGTGACACTTCACGTTCGCTATCTAACTTGTCACGAAGCGCAATTTCTTCGATTAATGACTCAATCGTTGCAGGGATGCCACGCTTTTCATTATCGACAAATCGACGACGTGCGCGCTCTTCTACCGTTGCAGACATAAATACTTTTAATTCCGCATTTGGTAGGACGTGTGTCGCAATATCACGACCGTCCATCACAACGCCACCTGCTGCTGCTAATTGCTGCTGTGCTGCAACCATTTGTTCGCGAATGGCACCATGTGCAGCGACTTGTGAAACAGATGCCGTCACATCATTTGTACGAATCACGTCTGATACATTGTCGCCATCTAAAAAGACTAATTGACCGTTTGGTGATGGTTTTAATGTAATTGTTGATGCTTCTAAAAGTTTCGCTAATGCAGCTTCATCTGATAGCGCTACACCTTGCTGTAATGCTTTATACGTAATGGCACGATACATAGCACCTGTGTCGATGTATGTGAAGCCTAATTGTTCTGCGACAATTTTGGCAATTGTACTTTTTCCAGCACCTGCTGGGCCATCAATGGCAATTTGAATCGTTTTGTTCATGTTTCATTCAATCCTTTCTTACTACCTTTTAGTTTAGCACAAAGGCAAAAAAAAGCCTCGTTTGAACACGAGGCCTTCACTTATTATATATTTAATTCTTTTTTGCGCAATAAAATTTGTCGTTCAAAACAAAAACGAACGATAAATTGCTGATCTAAATCGATTGGATCGACAAATTGAATCGAGGCGATTTTCACTTGGTCGCGCTCAAAAATGCGCACCACTTTCGCTTCGCTCATGACATAATGAATATCGCCGTTTGAAAACGGTAAAACAATCGTCAAATCCACAATCATATTTTCCTCTATTTGCTCATGTCCGCGCAAAAAGACAGCGACTCCACCGGCGGAAATATCTTCGGTCGTTAATTGATACGATCGTTCCCCTGCTTTTAGTGCAACATCAACAGCAGTTTGAACGCGGACAAACTCACGACGCTGTATTTTCATGACTTCTTCAGGCTGCGGCTGCTTCAATGAAATGGTCGGAATGCCTACATTTTTTCGCCCTAGCACTTCTGAATTAAATACGTACGACGATTCGCCATCAACAAATGTTACTTTAAACTCTGCACCGTCCATTAAAAAAGCGGTTTTGCGCGTTAGTACATTAACTGGATAATCAATGTAAAAAGCATGTTCTTCCATTTCAACAACTTTGCAGCGAAAACGTTCATTCCGTTCATTCACAATCGGTTCTAATGTTAACTGCATACCAATTTTCAAATCCACATTATTCCCCACACTTACGTTATAATTTGTTATGCCATAACAGCTTTATTTTTTCTACCGTGTTCGGCCATTCATTTACAATTTATTTTGCTCATATAAATGCGATACTAAATGTGCATGTGCCTTTTTCACTTTATGTAACGCAAATGTCCATAAAAACAGCATGAACGGAATCATGACATATAGCCATGTGTCTTGCAGCATTAAAATACCGTTATACATTGCGTGTAGCAAAATCGGTGCCCCTAACGCGAAGGCCAAATATTTTTTCGTCTTGTTCGTAAATTTAGACTTTCCTAAATAATACCCCATTACGACGCCAAATAGCGCGTGGCTCGACACTGGTAAAAGCGCGCGCATAAACGCCGTATCCACCCCGTATGATAATAAATACAAAATATTTTCAACGGTCGCAAAGCCGAGAGAAATGCTCGCCCCATATAAAATCCCATCATATGGATCATCAAATTCAACATGATGATAAATCGCTAAATATAATAAAAACCACTTAAAAAATTCCTCTAGTGTACTCGTAAATAAAACGTGCTGTACAAATGGATGCGTCAACACCCCTTCCTCTGTCAGCACATATTGAATAAATAAAATCGGGAACGTAATGACGGCTCCGTATACGAATGAATGAAACAGCGTTTTACGCGGCTCCGTCTTCATATCGTTGCGTAAATAAAAGTAACTAAATAGCGCAAGACCTGGGGCAATTGCGACCGTTAATAATATAAACATATGCGCCATCGCTCCTTCCATTTTGCTATAATCATTATACCATGTGAACGAATACTACGTGTGAGGTGCAAACAATTGAAAAAAAACATTTTATTAATTCATACAGGCGGAACCATTTCGATGAAACTAAATAGCGAATCCGGCGCTGTCATGTTAAACGAGGAAAATCCGTTAAAAAACGAACAAACGTTGCAGCAATATGCCAATATCATTGAAGTGGAAGCGTTTAACTTACCTTCGCCGCACATTACACCGCAGCATATGTTACAGCTGCGCGATGTCATTGTATCGTATGCAAAAACATATCAGCTCGATGGTGTTGTCATTACGCACGGAACCGATACGCTTGAAGAAACGGCGTACTTTTTAGATATTACGACGCGCTTTCAGTTCCCTATTGTCTTGACGGGGGCTATGCGCTCGTCAAATGAGCTTGGCGCAGATGGCGTGTACAACTTAGTCGAGGCTGTACGCGTAGCAATCGATCCACAAGCGCGCGAAAAAGGCGTGCTCGTTGTGATGAATGACGAGGTACATTTAGCATTTAATATTACGAAAACATCCACTAGCTCGGTCAACACGTTCCAATCACCGCAGTACGGACCGATTGGACTGGTGACGAAAAAGCAAATCCATTTTCATCACGCGCCACTTCACCGTCAATATGTAGATATTGAGGCGTGCACGAAGCGTGTTGCGTTGTTAAAGGTGTACGCTGGCATGGATGCAGATTTAATCGATCATATTCAAGCACTTAACTATGACGGACTTGTGTTAGAAGGGCTTGGACAAGGAAATGTGCCACCAGCTATTGCTGAAAAAATCATTGCGCTTGTAAAAAGTGGCTTCCCGATTGTGCTTGTATCACGCTGCTTTAACGGCATTGCAGAAGGCGTATACGGCTATGATGGCGGCGGCAAACAACTCGAAGATGCAGGTGTGTTATTTGCAAACGGCTTAAATGGACAAAAAGCGCGCTTAAAGCTGATGGTGGCGTTAAATGAGCGTACAAACATCGTCGATTTACGCACGTTTTTCGCTTAATTCACGACGCATACGTATCACGCGATGAAAAAGCGTGTCGACAAAAGATCCCGTTCGAAATCGATTTCGAACGGGATCCTTTGTTGCTATCCAGTTTGTTTAAACGAACGCCACATGAACTATTGCTGCTTCGCTTGAATGCACGCTGCAATTTGCCCACCGTGGAAGCGACCATTTTCAATAAAAATTTCATTCGCATTATTCCCCGCAGCGATGACACCGGCAATAAATAAATTGTCGACATTCGTTTCCATCGTCTCCTCATTCACAAGTGGACGACCTGTTTCCTCATCAATTTTAACACCCATGTTTCGAATGAATTCATGATCCGGATGATACCCTGTCATCGCAAATACAAAGTCATTTGGAATGTGCAGTTGTTCGCCCTCTTTTTCAATGATGACTGCTTGCTCATCAATTTCGACAACGTGTGCATTGAAGTGCATCGTAATGTCACCACTGCGAACAAGCGCTGCAAAATCTGGCAACACCCACGGCTTAACGCTCGGTGAATAATCGTCACCGCGATATACACATGTGACGCGTGCACCCGCTTTATGCAGTTCAAGTGCCGCATCAACCGCTGAGTTTTTTCCGCCAATGACAACCACATCGGTATCAAAATACGGATGCCCTTCTTTAAAGTAATGGAACACCTTTGGTAAATGCTCCCCTTGTAAACCGATATAGTTCGGGTGATCGTAATAGCCTGTTGCAATGACGACATACGGTGTTGTATACGTAGCTTTTGACGTTTCTACCGTAAACAGCTCATTTTGTTTTGTAACGCGATGTACATGCTCAAATCGATGCACGTTAATGTCTTTCATTTTCACCACTTCACGATAATACACAAGCGCTTGATTGCGGTGTGGCTTTCGTTGTTCAACAATAAACGGCACATTGCCAATCGCTAGCTTTTCACTCGAGCTAAAAAACGTTTGATGTGTCGGGTATTGATAAATTGAATTGACAATATTCCCCTTTTCAATAACGATTGGGGCAAGCCCAATCTCCTTTAGTGCAATTGCCGCTGCTAAACCACATGGACCGCCGCCAACAATAATTGCATCTACTTTTTCCATACTGACATCTCCTACTAATTGGAATACATTTATGATACACCGTTTTGCTGCTTCATTCTACTGTTGCACATGAATGTCGATAATATGCGCTTCTGGATGTGCGCCGAGACGAAACGGGACAAGCGTTGTGCCGTAACCGTTACTGATCAGCTCTGCGTGCGTCTCGTGCTGAATGAACGCGCCATTTTCATGCATGCCGAAGCGACCGATGCGAATTTGCCCCCCGTGTAAATGTCCCCCAAGCATCAGCACAGGCTGATATTTCGGGTACGTGCGCGCAAACACTTGCGGATTATGAGAAATGAAAATAACAAAATCTTCGTCCGTCGTATTGGCAAATGCTGCATCAATATTGTAGTCACGCTTTGATGTGTCATTGATTGCAGCGAGTACCCAGGCGTTTTTATACTGCGTCAAACGCACATTGCCATTGTTTAACACGTGCATGTTGTAGCGATCAAATAAATCCAGTAAATTAGGCTCACCTAATTCGCGGTCGTTATTGCCCCATGTAAAATACGTCGGTGCAATGGCTACTAACTTTTGAATATTTTGTTCCACTTGCGCAAGCGGGACGCGCTCATCGCAAAAATCACCGCCGATAATGATGACATCTATATTGGATAACTGCTGTAATAACGCATCCTCAATCGTTCTTGCATGCACATCCGAAATAAAAAAGATGCGCAGTCGCTCTTGCTGGCCACGCAATGTTAGCTGGTGTGTTTTCACCGTATTTTCATGCGCTACTTTCCACATGTATGTTAACAATCCTACCCCAGTAAGGGCCGACGCACCGATTACCTTTTTCCACATACTTTTTTCCTCACCCTTTCACGATATAAAAAGGACGTGATTCACAATTGTGAACCACGCTTATTGTTACGGTAACTTTAAGCTTTGCCCAACGCTAATTTCATTGGATGCTAAGCCATTTGCTGCTTTAATTCGTTCCACTGCGTCACCGCTACCGTAATAGTTAACCGAAATACGATACAATGTTTCGTTCGGTTGCACCGTATGGTATCGCACCGCTTGTTGTTTTTGTTGCTGTTGTTGCTGCTGTTTTTGTTGTTCTTGTTTTTTCGCTGCTTCTGCCGCTGCTTGGCGTCGTGCTTCTTCTGCCGCTGCTTGCTTGCGCGCTTGTTCCGCAGCAATCGCAGCTTGACGTCGCGCTTCTTCCTCTTCAGCTTTGCGGCGCTCTTCTTCTGCCGCTGCTTCCTGCGCTGCTTTTTCCTCGGCAGCTTTTTGTTCCGCTACTTTTTGTGCAACGCGATCTGCTTCTGCTTTCGCAGCTTTTTCTGCTGCTTCTTGTGCGGCAAGTGCTGCGGCAGCTTTTTCTTCAGCAGATAGTTCTTCTTGCTCGTTGTCGACGTTATCGACAACAGCTGTATTATTTTTCAATGGCGCCGACACGCTATCTTTTGCAACTTCAACAACTTGATTATCTCCCATTTTTGCCTGTTCTCCAACATTGCTCGGATCGTAAAACTTCCAAAAATAAACAATAAATGCAATAGGAATACAAATAAACAATAAAAATACAGGCGTTAAAATCGAAGTACTCATTTTTTTCTTCGCTTGCTTCGCTGCATTTGATGAATGTGTGTCCGTGCTATAGTCGACATCGATTTTTTGTCGACCATCTTCAAACTGCTTTGGTCCTTTTTCCTTCGACATTCCGAGTCACCCCGTCTTTCACTTTCTCTTCGTTTATTATGACGAATTTCAGCATAATTGTAAACGTTAAAGCCGTTGTATTCAACGATTTCACTGAATTATAGCGGAAATAACGCATGCAGTCGCATCTGCCAGTTTACGTCCATTGCTAAAGGCGCTTTTTTGTCCATCACAACATGTAGTTCATACGTCGCGCCACAATTTATGCAGCATTCAGTCGGCTTTTCTTCAACGACTTGTCCAAATGCGTTCACTACGAGCTGGCGTAAGCACGCTGCTGTGGAAACGATTTGCTGCATCGCCTCAATTTGTTTGCGCTTTTCTAGACGTAGCTCCCCTAGTAAATGTTTCACTTGTTGTGCATTTTTTTGTTGAAGCCAGTAATGAAGCACGCGAAATTGCGTATCGGATGCTGCGCCGTGACGTACGATGTCATATGGATCGACTTGCTGCGTATACAAATCAACTTGCACATCATTTGGAATGTCTTCAGTCGCCACGTACGTCACGAGCTGTTCATCCCCTTGTGCATACAATAACACCGCAATGGCTGGTTCACCATCTCGCCCTGCACGTCCAATTTCCTGCATATAATTTGCCACAGTCGCTGGAAATACATCATGAAGCACATGGCGAATATTATCCTTATGTACCCCCATACCAAACGCGTTGGTCGCAACAATCCAATCAAGCTCACCTGCAATAAACTGTTGCTGAATGAGCTGACGATCATACATATCCATCCCTGCATGATAGTACGCAACACGCACATGACGCGCTAGCAGTTGCTGCGCATAATGCTCACACTTTTTACGCGATTGTGTATATAAAATACCTGCCCCTTTAGCCGCTTCGATGTACGAAAAAGCCCACTGTAGCTTCTCCTCTTGCGTTGTAAAGCGCTCGCGCATCAGTCGAATGTTTGGGCGATCGACCGACTGAATGAGCTCAAATGGCTCGTTCAGTCGTAAATAATGCTTAATATCAGCGAGCACCTGTTGAGTAGCAGTGGCCGATAACGCTAATATACCCGGTCGCCCGTGTTGCTGAAACACGTCCGCAATTTGTAAATAATCCGGTCGAAAATCAAACCCCCACTGTGATAAGCAATGCGCTTCATCGACGACAATGAGCGACAATGGCAACGTTTGAAGCACGGCACGCACATCGGGTTGTTGCAGCATTTCAGGCGAGGTGAAAATAAATTCATACTGCGATAACGTCGCGAGTACATGCTGCTTTTGCGCACGGTTTAAAAATGAATTTAGCGCAATCACGCGTCGTTCCCCCATCTTTTTTAACTGCTCCACTTGGTCTTGCATGAGCGATAGAAGGGGTGACACAATGAGCGTGGCATGCGGCAATAGTTTTGTCGGCAACTGATAACAGAGCGATTTTCCCGTTCCAGTTGGCAATACGGCAACGACATCCTCTCCGCGCAACACCGCTTCAATAACCGCTTGTTGTCCTGGTCGAAACGTCGTGTACCCAAAATATCGCTGTAATGCTTCGGTTAACATGATGAACGCCCTCCTTTTGCTAAAATGAGACGCAGTTGAAAATAGCTCATATGTGGCAAGTGCTCTTTTAATGGTTTTAACTTACGTGTTTGCAATTGTTCAACAAGCATTTGCACGTTCGCAACATCCTGTTCATTTACAAACGGCGCAAGCGAAAACGTCGCATCGCTCATCGCCATTTCAACGATGTGATCTTCAATTGTACTGATCTTTAAACGACGCAGCTGCGCAATTTGTTCGAGCGTATGTCCTTCGTTATAAAGCTGCGCTGTTTGAAGCGCTGAATGTGTCACAACGGTGTCCACCTTAATATGTTGCGTCAACGCTTGCAGTAGCGGCACATTTAACCGTTCAATATGCGCAAGTACTGTATGTAGCACACTGACAAACGATAACTGTGTATCGAGCTGCGTTTCGTCGTAAAAAAGCGCCAGTTGTGCCCATGAATATCCGGTAACATGTGCACCGCTTAAACGCAGCAATAATCGCTGTGCTTGTTGCTCGGATAACTCGCTGCACACGAGCATTAACTCCTCTTTTAACACGCGCCCAATCGTGCCTGTTTCGTAATGGGCCCACCGTAAAAAGTCGCGCACGTATTGTTGCACCGCCTCATCCTTTTGTAGCGGCACAAAACGCAAGTCGCCTGCTTGCTGCTGCGACAGTGTTTGCACAGCGAGCGACAGCCTTGCAAAAAAAACATGCTCATGGCCGCGGTAATGCCACCCATCATAATAAGGCGGTGCTTCGTTGATCGTTTGATGCACCATATAATAACCGTCCTCATAAACCGTTAAGCGTCCTTCTTGCACGAGCTCGTCGATCGCTTCATCAAAACGTGTGCGCGCAAGTTTTGGCAAGATGCCAAAATACGCATATAATGAAAACAAGCCTACATCTTGAATCGTTTGGCCAGACCGCTTCCCCTTCAGCAAGTGATACGGGGCCGAAACGGTGCGTTCTTCGCGAAAGCTTTGCAGTAAATATAATAGAAGTTGTTTGAATTTCAAACTTAATTCCCCCGTTTTTAGTGTTTTTATTGAAAAGTCGGCAAATCAGCTTTAGAATAAGATAGGAGCTTTTGGAAAGACAACATTAAGGAGAGATTAACATGGCTAAATATACAATCGTAGATAAAGATACATGTATCGCTTGCGGCGCTTGTGGTGCAGCTGCCCCTGACATTTATGATTACGACGATGAAGGCATCGCATTCGTAATTTTAGATGATAACATGGGAACATGTGCAGTAGACGAAGATTTATTAGAAGATATGCAAGACGCATTCGAAGGTTGCCCTACGGATTCAATTAAAATCGCAGACGAAACGTTTGACGGCGACGCATTAAAATTCGAATAAGTACATGAAAAAAACGGAAGTGCTTTATGCGCTTGCGTTTTTTTATTTCCCTCCCACACCCTCTTTATGCTTTTTATTGTACCGCGCACAAAAAATTTTTTCACGCAATTCCTGTTTAAAAAAGGCTTACATTGCTACGCTTAGGCGAAAAAATTTCCCTTTTTATTCCTACGTGTAGCCGAATACCTCAAATTCCTAGTTGACTTATATGTTTTTAATTATTATTATATGACTATCCTAAATTGTTAGATAAATCGGAATACAATAACTTTAGTTGCTGACTATTCAGGATAGAGGCAGTGAATACATATTCGCCATTCAACGCCACATTAGACAGAAGCAACTTACTGCAAAAACAGAGGGGGATTCAAAATGAGTAAAGTGTACATCGTAGGCGCTGGTCCAGGTGATGTCGATTTAATTACGGTAAAAGGATTGAAATGCATTCAACAAGCAGATGTCATTTTATATGACCGTCTCATTAATAAAGAACTATTATCGTATGCAAAACCAAGTGCAGAACTAATCTTTGTCGGCAAGCTACCGAACTATCACGGTGTCATCCAAGACCGCATTCATGCACTGCTTGTGCAACATGCGAAAAAAGGAAAAATCGTAACGCGTTTAAAAGGTGGCGATCCGTTTGTTTTCGGACGCGGTGCCGAGGAAGCTGAAGTATTAGCAGAGGCGAACATTCCGTTTGAAATTGTCCCTGGCATTACATCGGGGATCGCAGCGCCTGCATATGCAGGCATTCCGGTAACACATCGCGATTACGCATCAAGCTTTGCGATTGTAACAGGTCATATGCGTGAAGGAAAAGATGATGCGATTAAATGGGCAAACTTAGCGCAAGGTGTCGACACGTTAGCCATTTACATGGGCGTTGGCAACTTACCGTATATTACAAAGCAGCTCATCACAAACGGCAAAGCGGCAACAACACCTGTTGCACTTATTCACTGGGGAACATCTCACAACCAAAAAACGGTAACGGGTACACTCGAAACGATTGTTGACATTGTGGCAAACGCGCACATTGAAAACCCAAGCATGATCATCGTTGGAGATGTTGTGAATGTACGCGACAAAATTCAATGGTTTGAACAAAAGCTCGCAAAAGACGCGATGCTTCAAGAAATTTCTGTATAAGTAGGTGGAACAAATGGAAGCAGTTTTATACGTAGCGCACGGCACACGTGTACAGCAAGGCATTGATGAAGCAATTCAATTTATCGAGGCAGTGAAGCAAGTAGTCCCTACCGCCATTCAAGAAATTTGTTTTTTAGAGCTGGCACAGCCGTCGATTATAGAAGGTGTTCGACGATGCGTGTCGCAAGGTGCTACTCATATCGCTGTCGTTCCGATTTTACTGTTAACTGCCAATCACGCAAAAGAGGACATCCCGCAAGAACTCGCACAAGCACACGCGTTGTTCCCACATGTCACCTTTACGATCGGGCAACCGTTTGGCATTCACGATAAGCTGCTCGATAGCTTAGAAGCGCGTTTGTCTCCGTTTTCAATCGAGCCAAACGCCCACGTGTACTTAATTGGCCGTGGCAGCAGCGATCCGACGCCAAAGCGTGACTTATCAGAAATTGCACAACGGCTACATGACCGTATTCAGCGCCCTGTCGATGTATGCTTTTTATACGGTGTTGGACCGACGTTTGAAGAAACGCTCCAGCACATTCAGCAACAAAACGATGCAACGCCGATTTATATACTCCCATACTTACTGTTTAGTGGCTTATTGCAACATCATATCGAAAAAACGATTCATTCCTTACAATTCGAAACAGCGAATGTGACGCTTTGTGCTCCGCTTGGTTATGACGAAAATGTTCAACATGTTTTGGCGCAACGCACACATGAAACATTACAGCAAATCCAACACATAAAGGAGCGTGCTTTGCATGGATAAACGCAAAGAAAATCACGAAGCGACAATTGAAAACTTGCGCAAATTGCTGCGAGACATTCAATACGGTTCAATCACATTAGTCGTGCAAGATAACTATATCGTGCAAATCGAAAAGAACGAAAAAATCCGTTTGAAATAACAATCTTTTACGAGGTGGAATACGTGAAATTACAAGTAATCAATAGCCCTTTTAACGAAGAGCAAGTACAACTGTTAAACGACTTACTACCAAAATTAACGGCAGCGCAAAAGCAATGGCTAAATGGATATTTAGCGGCAACGAGCGCATCAGATGTCATTGTAGAGGAAATTATCGATCATGGTGCGCCTGCCCTACCTGCTGAGACAGCACCACAAAAAACGCGCACAGTGACGGTGTTATTCGCCTCTCAAACAGGAAACGCCCAAAACTTAGCGCAAAAATTAACGTTTGAACTTCAAGCGAAAAACATCGAAGCAGAAGTCGTATCGATGGCCAAATTCAAACCTAATAGCTTAAAGAAAGTGGAAGATGTCTTAATCGTCGCAAGTACAAATGGCGAAGGTGAACCACCGGATAACGCGCTTGGCTTCCATGAATTTTTATATTCAAAACGCGCACCAAAACTTGACCACGTACGTTATGCCGTATTAGCACTTGGCGATACGTCGTATGAGTTTTACTGCAAAACAGGTCACGACTTTGACGACCGCTTCAAAGAGCTTGGTGCAGAACAACTGCTACCGATCGTTGAATGTGACGTCGACTACGAAGAGCCTGCTGCTAAATGGTTTACAGATATTCAAAACATTTTAGCACAAGCAACAAACACACCAACAGCTGAAAATGCAACAGCACCAACAGCAACGGGCGGTACAGATTATACACGTAACAACCCATTTGCTGCCGAAGTGTTAGAGAAAATCAACTTAAACATGACAGGCTCGAATAAACATACGGTCCATTTAGAATTATCACTTGAAGGCTCAGGCATTACATACGAGCCAGGCGATAGCTTAGGCATCGTGCCAAAAAATAACGTCCAGCTTGTCGATGCGCTCATTACAGCACTTGGCTTTGATGCGAACAAGCTTGTGACCGACAAACAAGTAACATTGCGCGATGCATTAATTAACGACCTTGAAATTACCGTATTATCAAAGCCGTTATTACAAAAAATCGCCGAATTCACAACGCATAGTGATTTCCAAAACATCGTGGCACAAACGTCTGTCAAAGATTTCGTATACGGTCGGGACGTGCTAGACGTTGTCGAAGCATACGGTCCATTTAGCTGGAACGAAGAGCAGTTTGTAAGTATATTACGTAAAATTCCAGGTCGCCTATATTCGATCTCAAGCGCACAATCAGCGGTTGATGAAGAAGTACATGTCACAATTGGACGCGTTGGCTACGAATCACACGGTCGTGAACGCTTCGGTGTTGCGTCTACGCACGTAGCCGATACAATCGAAATTGGTGATACAGTAAACGTCTACGTACACAAAAATCCAAACTTCAAGTTACCGGCTGAAGACAAACCAGCGATCTTCATCGGTCCAGGTACAGGGATTGCGCCGTTCCGCTCATTTTTACAAGAGCGTGAAGAAACAGGTGCCACTGGCGAATCATGGCTATTCTTTGGTGAACAACATTTCGTAACCGACTTTTTATACCAAACAGAGCTACAAGCATGGTTAGCAAACGGTACATTAACGAACTTAAATGTGGCATTCTCTCGCGATACAGATCAAAAAGTATACGTACAGCACCGCATGCAAGAAGAAGCGGCTGAGCTATACGACTGGATCAACCGCGGTGCATACATTTACGTATGTGGCGATGAAAAGCATATGGCAAAAGATGTGGAGCAAACGCTCATTCAAATTATTGCTGCACAAGGCAACAAGTCAGAAGCAGACGCGGTGGCGTTTGTGAAAGAACTACAGCAAGAAGGTCGTTATTTACGCGACGTGTATTAATGAGGGGGAACGAACGTTATGACTGAAAAAATTAAAATCGCGCCACAAGACGGCAGCTTTAGCGATGTTGAACGTATTAAAACGGAAAGTAACTATTTACGCGGTACGTTAGCTGAATCAATGGTAGAACCGATCAGCTCTGGTATTAACGATGACGACAACCGCTTAATGAAATTCCACGGTTCATACTTACAAGATGACCGCGACGTGCGTGCAGAACGTGCGAAGAAAAAATTAGAGCCTGCTTACCAATTCATGGTACGCGTGCGAACGCCTGGTGGGGTCGCAACACCGAAGCAATGGTTAGTGATGGATGAAATGGGCGATAAATACGGCAACGGCTCATTAAAATTAACGACGCGTCAAGCGTTCCAAGTACACGGCATTTTAAAATGGAACGTTAAAAAATACATGCAAGAAATTAACGATGTGTTACTTGACTGTATCGCAGCGTGCGGTGACGTAAACCGTAACGTGATGTGTAATGCGAACCCATTCATTTCAAGCTTACACAAAGAAGCGTACGACATTTCTGCAGCCATCAGTGAGCATCTATTACCAAAAACACGCGCTTACCACGAACTATGGTTAGACGGTGAAAAAGTAGAAGCAACACCAGACCGCGAAATGGAACCAATTTACGGCGAGTTATACTTACCACGTAAATTTAAAATTGGGATGGCGATTCCCCCATTAAACGACGTCGATGTATATTCACAAGATATCGGATTAATCGCGATTATCGAAAATAACGAATTAGTCGGCTTCAACGTCCTTGCCGGTGGCGGTATGGGTATGAACCATGGCGATGACACAACGTATCCACAGCTTGGTCGCTTCGTCGGCTACGTACCAAAAGATAAAGTGGTCGATGTATGTGAAAAATTACTGACGATCCAACGCGATCACGGTAACCGTGTCGAGCGTAAAAATGCACGCTTCAAATACACAATTGACCGCCTTGGCATTGATGCTGTAAAAGAAGAATTATGTAAACGTCTTGGCTATGAACTAGAAGAACTGCGCGAATTCAGTTTCGAACATTCAGGCGATCGTTACGGCTGGGTGCAAGGTGAAGATAAAAAATGGCACTTCACACTATTCATTCAAAGCGGTCGTGTGAAAGACTTCGACGGCTACCCATTGAAAACGGGTTTACGCGAAATCGCAAAAATTCATACAGGTGAATTCCGCATGACTGGTAACCAAAACTTAGTTATTGCGAACGTGACAGCACAAAAGAAAAAGAAAATCGAAGCGTTGATTGCTGAGTACAACTTAACAGCTGGTGAGCACTACTCTGCCCTACGTCGCAGTTCAATCGCATGTGTATCGTTCCCTACTTGTGGTTTAGCGATGGCAGAAGCAGAGCGTTACTTACCGTCATTAATCGAGAAACTTGAAGTCGTTGTCGACGAAGCAGGTATTCGCGATAAAGAGATCATCATCCGCATGTCAGGTTGTCCAAATGGCTGCTCACGTGCAGCACTTGGCGAGATCGGCTTTATCGGTAAAGGTCCTGGGAAGTACAATTTATACTTAGGCGCTGCGCATGACGGTAGTCGCTTAAACAAAATGTACAAAGAAAACATCGGTGAAGAAGAAATTTTAGCGGAGCTAACACCTATCTTACAGCGCTATGCAAAAGAGCGCGAAGAAGGCGAGCACTTCGGTGACTTTGTCATTCGCGCAGGCTATGTAGCAGCGACAACAGACGGTACAAACTTCCATAAAGAATTACAAAACGTCTAATGAAACAACGTGTTGGAGATCATTCTCCGGCACGTTTTTTTATGTAAACATATTTTAATCCGCTACTTTACGCCTTTCGTCATTCATGTTACACTTATTATTAGTAACAGGTACTAATACTACATATTACAAAGGGGTTATGAACATGTCTTTACAAGTAGCACAAAAACAATACGTCGTAATGGGCGTTGCGAACGAACGCAGCATTGCCTGGGGTGTGGCAAAGCGTTTACTAGAGGAAGATGCAACGGTCATTTTCACATATCGAAAAGATCGTTCAAAAGCAAAAATCGAAAAATTACTCGCTGACTATAGCGACAAACATACAGCACTATTTGCGTGTGACGTCAACAGCGACGATAGCATCGCTGAAGCATTTACACAAATCGGTGAGCAGTTTGGTCACATTGATGGCATCGTGCACTCGGTAGCATTTGCGCATGCGGAAGATTTGCGCACAGATTTCATTAACACATCGCGTGATGGCTATGCATTTGCACAAGATACGAGCGCCTATTCACTCGTCGCCGTTGCCAAAGCAGCCAAACCTTACTTTAGCGACAGCGCAAGCATCGTCACAATGAGCTATTTAGGCGCTGAGCGTGTGCTACCTGGCTATAACGTCATGGGTGTGGCAAAAGCAGCACTAGAAGCAGCGATGCGTTATTTAGCGTACGACCTAGGTGCACAAGGCATTCGTGTCAACGCGATTTCCGCAGGTGCCATCCGTACATTAGCAGCAAAAGGCGTGCCGAGCTTTAATGATATTTTGCATAAAATCGAAGACGAATCGCCACTGCGTCGCAATACAAACCAAGCAGAAGTTGCGGACATGACGCTTGTGATGCTGTCTCCATTATCACGCGGTGTAACAGGCGAAACGATTTATGTCGATAGCGGCTATCACATTATGGGGTAAATGATGTACATCCTTCCGATAAACGGGAGGATGTTTTTATTATGCTCTTTTTTGTACAAAACAATGCTTTACAATACACGCATAAGTATGTACACATAGTTTAAATCCTTTATTTTACATTTTTTAAAGAAAAAGGGTTCATCACCGAAAGCTGGGGTTGACACCTGAACCTACATGTTGCTTGGAACAAGAGGCGGACTCCAGCGGGAAAAGCGTGAGCTTGAGACTACAGGCT
>JAHAYH010000056.1 GCA_018384745.1 Caryophanon sp.
CTGCAGAAATTGCTGCCAAAGTCGTTGCCATTTCTGTGGTGAGCTGCAGCACATCACCGCCAGCGGTATTAAAGAACACAAAATAGGTCGGTGCATTATCCAAAAAGGACGACAAAACACCGGTGGCCCAGAAAAAACTCAAGCGGGTGTGGCGGAATTGGCAGACGCGCTAGATTTAGGTTCTAGTGTTTTCGGACGTGTGGGTTCAAGTCCCACCACCCGTACCATGCCGATTTAGCTCAGTTGGTAGAGCATCTGTCTTGTAAACAGGGGGTCGAAGGTTCGAGTCCTTTAATCGGCATAAAAATTGAATAAAAATGCGGAAGTAGTTCAGTGGTAGAACACCACCTTGCCATGGTGGGGGTCGCGGGTTCGAATCCCGTCTTCCGCTTATCATTATCATGCCGGGGTGGCGGAACTGGCAGACGCACGGGACTTAAAATCCCGCGGTTGGTGACAACCGTACCGGTTCGATTCCGGTCCTCGGCATATAATGATGCACCCTTAGCGCAACTGGATAGAGTGTCTGACTACGAATCAGAAGGTTGAAGGTTCAAATCCTTCAGGGTGCACACTTCGGGAAGTGGCTCAGTTTGGTAGAGCACCTGGTTTGGGACCAGGGGGTCGCAGGTTCGAATCCTGTCTTCCCGATTGTAGCTTAATAAGAAGGAAGTTACAGATGGCGGTGTAGCTCAGCTGGCTAGAGCGTCCGGTTCATACCCGGGAGGTCGAGGGTTCGATCCCCCCCGCCGCTATAGAGGTAAACTTGGACCTTTAGCTCAGTTGGTTAGAGCAGACGGCTCATAACCGTCGGGTCGTAGGTTCGAGTCCTACAAGGTCCATAGGATCTTGGCTTTTTTTATATAAAAACATCGCGGGATGGAGCAGTTTGGTAGCTCGTCGGGCTCATAACCCGAAGGTCATAGGTTCAAATCCTGTTCCCGCAATATGGTCCCTTGGTGTAGGGGTTATCACGCCTCCCTGTCACGGAGGAGATCACCGGTCCGAATCCGGTAGGGACCGTAATGGCTCGATAGCTCAGTTGGTAGAGCAAAGGATTGAAGCTCCTTGTGTCGGCGGTTCGATTCCGTCTCGCGCCATTAGGAAGCAAGAGTATTAAAGCCACCATGAGAAACTAAGGCTTCAGCTTTTACATTACCCTTAACAACTACTCTACCCTTAAATTCTTTTTTCACAGTGCACCTCCAGTAATAGTGTCAAGTAATACATC
>JAHAYH010000072.1 GCA_018384745.1 Caryophanon sp.
AAGATTTCTCTGCTTGTTGATGGTAAAGAAATTCCTTTTGATATGGAAAATGCAATGGAAGGAGAGAAGAGTCTTGATGCTCTGGGACACGAAAAAACTCATTTTTTTGAAAGTAGTGCGAAAGTATCGTAAAATTTTTTACTCCTCGTATTCATTTTATTCACAATCGCTTACACCACCCCATAGTAGTAAAAGCGTAGTGCTAAAAAACATAAAAGTAGAATTTGAGTAAGCTCAAATTTGCTGGCATCAATTAAGATGTCCAAAATTGTTTGCTAGTTAAACTAGCTATGTTTCATCAACGTTTGTTGTTCAGTTTTCAAGGTTCATGTTGCTCTCTCAAGCGAACTTCTACATCTTAGCATTTCTCAAAAAACTCGTCAACCACTTTTTCAAAAGTTTTTTAGAAGTTTTTTCAGTTTTGCTGCGTCCTCTCAAGGACAAGTAATACTATATCGCGCATCAAAGTATATTGCAATAGTTTTTTCTACATTTTTTTATATTTTTTTAAATACATGCTTTCTTTCCTTATTTATATGCAAAACAAAGCTGTTCGCTATTTTACGCTAAAATGATAGACCGTGCTATGGCGTCCTATTCATTTATCAAGATTTAAGCGAGAACACCCCCACCTCAACGCATGATTCGATGAAGAAATAAGCAATAAGACTTCTAACCGCAGGAACGACGGGGATGGCCTACTAAATAACGGACGGATACGTTTGTGATCGTAGGAATCCCCCACTTCAAGCGAAGGTAAGTGGGAGTTCAATGATGTTTACACATAAAATACTTAGCATAGATCATTGTTTCTGGTGAAAAAACATATTCCTTTCCCTAAAAAATCGCCATGAGCCTAGCTGCCGTTAACAAAAATCGAAATGTATGCAATGTAAAAAGCCACCGTTTGAAACAACGCTGTTTCAAACGGTGGCTTCGAATATTGTATTACGCCTGTACTGCAGAAGGCTTTAAGTTTTGACTCATTTCGCAATATTGAACGAATACACGAGCGAGCTCATCTAAGCGTGCTAATACATCTTCGTCAATAATTTCGTTTTGATCATTGAAATGTGCCCCGTGTGTATACACGTAGTTCGGTGTTACAAGCGTGCGGAAGTAGTCTAAAATTGGCTTTAATTGATGTTCAATAACCATGTGATGCTGCGTTGTGCCACCATTTGCAACAATCGCTGCTGGCTTGTAGCGCATCGCTTTTGGTGGAATCATATCAAAAGCATTTTTTAAAACACCTGGAATAGATGCTTGGAAAATTGGTGATGCAAATACGTAAGCATCCGCTTGTTCAAACTGTTGAATCATGTATTTCATATCATCGTTTAAAGGGCTACCGTCTAAAATTTGGTGCTTTAACTTTGAAAACGATAAAATTTCAAGCTCATAGTTTGCATTATATTTGGCAATGCTTTGTTGAATTGTTTCTAGCAATACACCTGTTTTGCGACCAAAAATTGTGCCATCAACAAGTAAAATTTTCATGTTTGTGCCTCCAGCTAGTGTTTGATGGCTTCATTGTAACAAAACTTTTTGCAAAATAGCATCTGTTCTGTTTGAAAAAGCGTGATTTCAGTCTTTTGAACGAGAATGCGGATCATCTTCTTCAAGTTGAAATTTTGAGCGATCGAACACAACTTCTTTATCAATCGGCGTGCCGAGTTCTTCTTCCAAACGCTTCTCTTCAAGCTTTGACCAATTAAATGCCACGTCCTCTTCAACTTCTGGCGCAGGAGGTTTCATCGCAAGTAACGCATCACTCTTATAAATGGCAACCTTCTTTGGACGTTCATATAGCGCGATACACATCATCGCTAATGCAAGCTGCGATGCTTCAATCGAACGATATTTTTTTAACGGCCCTGCAAATAATGGATTTGTGACGGCTAATGCTGTGGCACCAACGCGTTCACCAAGACGAAACTCATCGCGCTCTCCTGTTAGCAATGATGGACGTACAATCGTTAAGCGATCTAATTGTAAGTCAATCAGTTCTTTTTCAAGCTTTCCTTTTACGCGATTGTAGTAAAATGGTGAGCTTTCCTTCGCCCCCATTGCGGAAATAACGACGAAATGCGGAATGCCTTTCTTTTTTGCTAACGATGCAATGCGCAGTGGATATTCAAAATCGACTTGCTCAAACGCTTCTTTTGATCCTGCCTTTTTACGCGTTGTACCTAAGCAACAAAACACGTCGTTTGCTGGCGGCAAATCGTCTTCTTCTAGCTCGTCGAATGATTTAATTCGCACTTCTAACTTTGGATGTTCAAATGTTAACTGACGACGTGCAATCGCGATTACCGCTACATACTCTTCACTTTCACAAAGCTGCTCAATTAACGTGCGCCCTGTTAACCCTGTCGCACCTACAACAATTGCTGCACGCATATTCATAGTCGATCACCTCTTATTATCATTCTATAAAGGCTCTATCTTGTCTGTTAACTGTATCGGTTTGTTCGTTCACAAATGAAGACCGAACAACGAACGCACAATCAAAATTCGTATGCTTTCGATGTACCTTATGCTAAAATAGAAATTAAATCTGTTCTAAAGGAGCAACAATCTTATGGCAACAAGAAGCGATATCGAGTCTCAAATTGCAGAGTTAAAAATGGATTACGTCAACTTACAAGGTGACCTTGAAAAATTAGAGTCTCTTGGACATGCGGATTCTGTTTCAAAAGCAGTTGAGCGTTTAAACAAATTAGAAGAACGTCTTGCCGAATTAAACAAACAGCTTGCGGCGCTATAGCCCTAGCTGTTTTTTCATGGAATAAATAAAAAAACGGAGGCTATTATGGCAATTTTAACAGTAGAAAATTTAGGGCATTCTTTCGGTGACCGCACATTATTTAAAGATGTTTCATTCCGTATCGTTGAAGGCGACCGCATCGGACTTGTCGGCGCAAATGGTGTTGGGAAATCCACAATGATGGGCATTATTACAGGGCAACAAATTCATGACACAGGGAAAGTAGAATGGCTGCCAAATACGCACTATGGTTACTTAGACCAACATACGGTGCTAACAGCTGGGCGCACGATGCGTGAAGTGCTACAAGATGCGTTTTTACCGCTCTACAAAAAGGAAGAGCAACTAAACGAAATCGCGATGAAAATGGGCGAAGACGGCGCTGACCTTGAAAAATTATTAGATGAAATGGCTGAAATTCAAGATGCACTTGATGCGGGCGATTTCTATTCACTTGATATGAAAGTGGAAGATATCGCGCGTGGTCTTGGCCTAGATGCAATCGGACTAGACCGCGACGTAGCAGCGCTTTCTGGTGGTCAACGCACAAAAGTATTACTAGCAAAGCTGTTACTTGAAAAGCCAAAAGTATTATTACTCGATGAGCCGACAAACTATTTAGACGAAGAGCATATTACGTGGTTAAAAAACTACTTAAAGAACTATCCACACGCATTTTTATTAATTTCGCATGATACGGAATTTATGAATGATGTAGTAGATGTTATTTTCCAACTTGAGTTCTCAAAAATGACGCGCTATACAGCGACGTACGAAAAGTTTTTAGAGCTTGCTGAGATCAATAAGCGTCAACATATCGATGCATACGAGAAGCAACAAGAGTTCATTAAAAAACAAGAGGACTTCATCGCGAAAAACAAAGCGCGTTATTCAACAACAGGTCGCGCAAAATCTCGTGCGAAGCAACTTGATCGCCTAGAGCGTATCGACCGCCCAGAAACAGCGGTAAAACCGGAATTTGGCTTTAAAGAAGCGCGCACACCGAGCCGTTACGTTGTTGAAGCAAAAGATTTAGTGATCGGATACGATAAAGAAAAGCCGTTATTACCACCTCTTACATTCGACATTGAGCGCGGTGAAAAAATCGCATTAGTCGGCATGAACGGTGTTGGTAAATCAACGTTATTAAAAACAATGCTTGGCAAAGTAAAGCCGCTTGCAGGGTCTGTTATTTTAGGTGACTATTTAGAGCCTTCTTACTTCGAGCAAGAAGTAAAAGCAGATAAAATTACACCAATTGATGATGTATGGAACGCCTTCCCATCAATGGAACAAGCAGCCGTACGTGCAGCGCTTGCAAAAGCTGGTTTAAAAACAGACCACATTACGCGTCCACTGAACTCACTTTCTGGTGGTGAGCAAGCGAAAGTTCGTTTATGTAAGTTAATGATGAACCCTGCCAACTGGTTAATCTTTGACGAACCGACAAACCATTTAGACGTTGATGCAAAGGAAGAACTAAAGCGTGCAATGAAAGAATTTAAAGGCACAATCGTTCTTGTATCGCATGAGCCTGACTTTTATGAAGGCTTAGCAACGAAAGTATGGAACGTGCAAGATTGGTTCACAAGCGGCGAACAAACAGAGTAATATGATAGCGACGGCATGAGGAAACGCATTATTTCCTCATGCCATTTTTTTATGATCCGTCACGTGTGTCCTCTCGCTACGCATATTTTATGTTTCATTCCTTTTTACGTTTAACGCACGGTAAAAAAAGGAAAGAAACAATTAGTGGGCATATGTATTGACAACAAATGAAACCTTTTACGTCGTTCATCCGTATAATACATAAACGTATGAAAATACATGAAAACTGTTCACTTTTTATTCGCAAAGTTTACAAAACTGTAAGATAGAAAGTATTGATTTTACAAATAGCTTAGTGGTAAGATAAATGTATGAAAACGACAGATTTGAAAGTGAGGAATGAAGAATGACCGTTACAATTTATACACAAGCTAGTTGCTCTTCATCCAGAAAAGCAATTAAATGGTTGAAAGAAAATAACATCGAATATACTGAAAAACGCATTACATCTCAATTACTATCATTAGCAGAGTTTAAAGAAATTTTAAGCATGACCGAAGATGGTACGGATGAAATTATTGCGACAAACTCAAACGACTTTAAAAATTTACAGCTTGATATCGATCAATTATCAATTCAAGAATTATATACGTTAATCCAGCAATATCCGCGTATGTTACGCAGCCCAATTTTAATCGACGCAAAGCGCATTCAAGTTGGTTATAACGAAATGGATATTCGCCGTTTCATCCCACGTAAAGTGCGCGCATTTGAATTAAATGCGATGCAAAAGCTAGCGATGGATTTATAATCCTAACAACGCTTATCGTTCAATCGATAAGCGTTGTTTTTTTACAGCAACAAGTCGATGAAATTTTCGATGCGCACGAGTTTGTTCGTGCGTTTAACGAATGTTTATTTTATACTTAGCACAGGATCATGACCGTTTTGGGGGATGAATACAATGGATCAACAAAAACAACAATCATTATCTGCCCTTTTTAATACTGTTGCTTCATTAGAGCGAAAGTTAATGAATGAGTGGAATCATCATAATGAGCTAGGTATTTCAAAGTCGCATATTTTATTGCTGCAATATTTAGCGTCTGAAGGACCAAAGCGACCATCTGCCATTGCGGAACACTTGCAAGTTACGACAGGTGGGGTAACGGTTTTAACGACAAAGCTCATTAAAGCAGGCTTTATTGAGCGAAGACAAAATGAGTTGGATCGCCGCGCTGCGTTCATTCATATTACAGATGATGGCTTGCAAATGCTTGAAGTTGCTAAACGCCACATCGATTCATTTTTTGATAAGTTATTCGGCATGCTATCGACCGATGAGATCGATACGCTGCGATCGATTTTTAATAAATGCTTATTAGCAGATACAACACAAAAAAGTGAGTAGTGCATCGTTAGCACTGCTCACTTTTTTGTGTTCGAGTTTATGCGGTGAGACAATCGGTTGCACACGCATAACAGGACGTGTTACGCAGGCATAATTGTTTCCGCAATACCTCGGTCTGATAATAAAATTTCTTTTAAGCGCGCTTTTGCACGGAATAAACGTGATTTTACGGTACCGATCGATACTTTCATTAAGTTCGAAATTTCTGCTAATGAATATTGATCTACGTAGAAGTACCAAAGCGTCGTTTTGTAAATCGTATCAAGCTCATTCACCTTCGTTTGAACGATCGTCGACATGACATCTTGCTCCACTTTTTCCTCTGTCGATAAATCGTTGTTTGGCACTAAGTCAAGCACGGGTACATCTAACGCTTCTGGTTGATGCATCATATATTTACTGCGACGTACATTTTTACGGTAGCGATCGCGGAATGTGTTCATTGTAATCGTTGTTAACCACGCTTTTACATGATCGACATTTTGTACGTATGATTCATAGCGTACTACTTTTACCCACACTTCCTGCATTAAGTCCTCCGCTTCTACTGTGTTACGCGTTAACTTTAAGCATAGGTGATAAATATAGCGATTGTACTCCTCATAAACTGTTTCTAACATGTTGTTTCCCCCGTTCATTCGTTGTTTGTTACTCATAGTATGCCAAAGTCTGACCTTACAATATATCGAATGTACTTTCATACGACTTACATTGTTGTAATGTAGGGAACCTTTTTGTGTAAGGCGCGGTATTTCTGAAACCGAAGTATTTTGCGCTATGTTATACTAGTTGTATGACGACTAAAGGGAGGACTTACTATGTCTCGATTACAACAATTAGATGCTTATTTTGCGAAGCATCGTGATGCTCACTTAGAGGAGCTGAATGAATTTTTACGCATTCCAAGTATTAGCGCCCTTTCTGCACATAAAGAAGATGTGCAAGCAGCAGCAAACTGGTTAGCGAATAAATTAACAAACTTAGGAATTGAAAACGTCTCTGTCGACCAAACAGCAGGACATCCTGTTGTGTACGGCGAATGGCTACATGCAGAAGGTGCACCGACAGTATTGTTTTACGGTCACTACGATGTGCAACCGGTCGATCCACTAGAACTTTGGGAAACAGCGCCGTTTGAACCAACGATTCGCGACAATAAATTATTCGCACGTGGAGCATCTGACGATAAAGGACAAGTGTTCATGCACTTAAAAACAATTGAAGCGTTATTTGCATTAGATGGTACTTTACCAGTGAACGTGAAGTTTTTAATTGAAGGTGAAGAGGAAATTGGTAGTGCGCACTTACCTGCTTACGTGGAAGCACATAAAGAAAAACTTGCAGCCGATCTTATTTTAATTTCAGATACGGGGCTTTACGCACCAGGAAAACCAGCTGTTTGTTACGGCTTACGCGGTTTAGCCGGCATTCAAATTGATGTGCGCGGCGCAAAAGGTGACTTACACTCAGGTCTTTACGGTGGTGGCGTGCAAAATGCCATCCATGCACTAGCAGAAGTATTAGCGTCATTCCGCGACGAGCACGGCACAATTCAAGTAGATGGCTTCTACGACAACGTACGTCCATTATCAGAAGAAGAGCGCCAAGCGTATCGCGACTTAAACTTTGACGAAGAAGCGTTAAAGGAAGAAGTGGGCGTACAAGAGTTATTTGGTGAAGCGGGTTATTCATACTTAGAACAAACATGGGCACGTCCAACGCTTGAAGTAAACGGCGTATTCGGTGGCTTCTCAGGCGAAGGAATCAAAACGGTATTACCAGCAGAGGCAGGCGCAAAAATTACATGTCGCTTAGTGCCGGACCAAGACCCAGATGAAATTGTGGCAAAACTAAAGGCACACGTTGAAAAACATAAGCCAGCAGGTGTCGACATTACCATTTCAGAGTTCGACAAAGGTCCTGCGTACATTACACCGTTTGACCACCCTGTCATTCAAGCAGCAGGTCGTTCTTATGAGCGCGTTTATAACGTGCCAACTGCGTTTATTCGCGGCGGTGGCTCGATTCCAATCGTGGCAGCATTCGACCAAATTTTACAGCTACCTGTTGTATTAATGGGCTTCGGCTTAAATAGCGAAAACTTCCACGCACCAAACGAGCACTTCCATTTAGAAAACTTCGACCAAGGTCTTCGCGTATTAGGCGATTACTTATATGAAGTAGCTTCATTGCCATTAAAATAAGCATAACGAGCGTGAGGGAACGAATCCCTCACGCTTGTGCTATTATTGGACGTCAAATACTACCGCTTCTTCAATACCTGTTGGTCGAATGATTGTCATCGGTTCATTAATCGCTGTAAACGTCAATGTCGACGTATGCGATAGCGTCCCTGTTGACGTTGTTGCGTGTACATCCATCGACAACTGCTCTAATAACGGCTTATCCCCTTTCGCAATCGTAAATGTCGCCGTATTTTCCACCTCATTAAACGGTGCCAACACATTGTAGTCATCACGCTGTAATAGCTTTTTCACTACCGGCTGCACCGCTTCATTCGGTAGCGTTAACACATACGTAGCAGAGGCGTCTGTTTCTGTTGCGAGCTTCAGTTCATCTGCTAGTTGTTCAAAATGGCTAAGCAGCATGTCAATCGATTCAATATAAAACCCAACCGCTACTTGCTCCTTCATCGTTGTCGGATCCGTTCGATACCACATTGTGCCTTCGTTAAAATACGCTGCGTACTCCTCACTTAACTCTTCATACGCACTGACATTTGTGTTCTCTCGTATATCGTTCATTTCCTGTATGTATTCACCCGTTAATAAACGTTGCTGCGTGTCCCCTTGCTTCGCTTGAATCGTCGCACCGAGCGTCACAATTTGCGTCATGAAATGCCCAAGCTCTTCCCATTCCATTTCTTCACTCACTGAAACTTGCGCTGTGTAGCTCGTTACGTTCGGTGCCATCATTTGCTGCAGCATGCGACTGTAGTGCTTTCCTGCCTCCGTTTTGGCTTCCACTGGCTCAAATTGAAGCGGCTCGGTTACCGCTTGTGCTGTCGGTTGTTGCTGCTGTGCTGTCGGTGCATGTTCTACAGTGTCTTCTTGCTGCTGCGCTTGTTGCGGCTGTTCCTGTTGTTCTTCCTCTTGGCTCACTGCTTGCGGCACTTGCTTATTCGCTGCATCCTCAATTTCCGTTTGTTCCGTACAGCCTGCTAATAGCATTAGCGGCAGCACCATTGCCCATCTTTTCATTGTCACAATCCCCTTTGCTTGTACTCCGTTATTTCTTCAAGTATAGCGCAAATAATTCGAGTAACTACACATAGATTTTACCGAAACGGGAATAACAATAAGTGAACGTAATTATATACGATGGGGGTTTTGTTATGACAACATCTCAACATATTATTGCCATTACTGAAAAATACGGTGCGCACAATTATCACCCGCTACCGATCGTCATTGCAGAAGCAGAAGGCATTTGGGTGACAAGCCCTGAAGGAGACCGCTATATGGATATGCTATCGGCGTACTCGGCAGTCAATCAAGGGCATCGCCATCCGAAAATTATTGAAGCACTAAAGCAGCAAGCAGACCGCGTCACGTTAACGTCACGCGCCTTTCATAGTGACCAGCTCGGGCCATGGTATGAAAAAGTCGCAAAGCTTACGAATAAAAACATGGTGCTGCCGATGAACACCGGTGCAGAAGCTGTTGAAACGGCCATTAAAGCAGCGCGTCGTTGGGGCTATGATGTAAAAGGAGTCGAAGCAGGAAAAGCGCATATTATCGGCTGTGAAGGAAACTTCCATGGACGGACGATGGCAGCGATTTCGCTATCGTCAGAAGCGGATTATAAGCGCGGATTTGAGCCGATACTACCAGGGCTATCCGTTATTCCGTACGGAGACATTGACGCCTTGCAGCAAGCCATTACACCAAACACCGTCGCATTTTTATTAGAGCCTATTCAAGGAGAAGCTGGGATCATTATGCCAAGCGATACCTTTTTACAACAAGCAGCCACGCTATGTCGTGAACATCATGTGCTCCTCATCATCGATGAAATTCAAACAGGTCTTGCACGCACAGGAAAAATGTTTGCCTATGAATGGGCCGACATCACACCTGACATGCTCATTTTAGGCAAAGCACTTGGTGGTGGCGTATTCCCGATTTCGTGTGTTGCCGCAAATGACGATATTTTAGGCGTGTTCAATGCTGGCTCCCACGGCTCGACATTCGGCGGCAATCCACTTGCATGCGCCGTCTCAAATGCGGCCATCGATGTGCTAATCGATGAGCAACTTGCAGACCGTTCACTAAAGCTTGGCACATACTTTAAAGAACAGCTGGCACAAATCGATAGTCCACTCATTCGAGAAGTACGCGGACGCGGCTTGTTTATTGGCGTCGAGTTAACGGAATCCGCACGTCCGTACTGTGAACAGTTAATGCAGAAAGGGCTATTATGCAAAGAAACACATGATACGGTGATTCGCTTTGCACCGCCGCTTATTATTGAACAACACCAATTAGACTGGGCGCTTGAACGCATTCGCGCCGTTCTTACGCCTACAACATAAACGACGGTAGAGAACGACTTTTTATAGCGTTCTCTACCGTTTTTTATAGTTCGTAAATAGCGCTTTACATACAGAACGATCTAAGCAACACGATTTTTGTAATTTATTGGCGATAATCGATAATATGTTGCACATTTCTCGGAATAGTTTGATACAATTTAAACAGTGAGAATCGGTAATTTTTCGGAAAGGATGTTAAGGATTGCAACACGTTGAAAAGGAAATTGTGGAACCTGTCGTTTTATGTGATCGAAAAGGAAATTTAAACCCTGCAGCAATTGGCTATGCAAGAAAACCTGTTATTCAGTGCAACTTATCAGGGCATTTTATGCGGAAAAAAAAGTGGAATTATTGGTGCGTGTACGGCGATGAACTTATGTTCTCAGCAACGATTAGCCATCTTGACTATGCGGCGGTATGCTTCGTTTACATTTTTGAATATGAAACGCAGCGCTTTTATGAAAAAACCGTCACAATCCCGCTTGGCACCGCGGTAAAAATGTCTACAAATGTATATGAAACTGTAACATTTCGTTCGCATGACCTGTCCATTCAATTTCGTTATCAAGCGAATACAACGTATATTGATGTGCAAATTGCCAACTTCGATGATGAACCGCTTGATGTGAAACTGCAAGTGGAGCATCCAATCAATGATGATTCATTAAACGTCATCATTCCATGGAACCGCCAGACGTTTCAATTTACAGCGAAGCACCATACGTTACCGACGAGTGGTACGGTGAAGCTTGGCAGTCGTACATTTGATTTCACGAGTGACGAAAGCTTTGCGGTGCTCGATTACGGTCGAGGTATTTGGCCACGTGAAGCGACGTGGAATTGGGGCATGGCCTCACAGCGCATTGGTCGCCGTCGCATCGGTTTAAACTTCGGTGGACAATGGACAGATGGCACAGGCATGACAGAAAACGCGATTTTCGTTAACGGCAAAATGCACAAAATTTCGGAGGATGTGCAATTTTTATACGATCGTCATGACTTTATGAAAAAATGGACGATTGAAACGAAATTTTCAGAGCGTGTGCAATTAACATTCGAACCTTTTTATGAGCGCATTGCCGCTACTGATGCGTTGTTCGTTAAATCCGAAGTGCATCAGCTATTTGGCTATTATACGGGGCGCGTACAGCTCGACAATGATACGTGGCTCCATATTCCACAAATGCTTGGTTGCATCGAGGAACATGTTGCGAAATGGTAACAGAAAAAACGACTAGCTGACACCCTCGTCAACTAGTCGTTTTTTTAACGTTCTTCTTTCATTAAACGCTCTGTTTCTGTAAACTCCGCTTCAATTTCTTCATTGCGCTTGTACGTTACTAAACTTACAACGACCGCAACGATTAAACCGACACCAAAGCCCGGTACAATTTCATACAGCATAGATGATAGCGCATCGGTTGTCCCCCAAACGAAGGCAACAACCGCCCCTGCAACCATCCCTGCAAGCGCACCGAAATTCGTTAGCTTACGCCAGTAAAGCGATAGCAAAATAACCGGACCGAACGCTGAACCGAAACCGGCCCATGCAAAGCCAACTAAATCTAAAATCGAGCTGTTTGGATTCCATGCAACGATGGCTGCAATGATTGCAACGACTAATACCGCCATACGTCCACCAAATACGTAATGTGCGTCCGTTGCGTCCTTTTTCACAAGCTCCTTATAAATATCTTCAATTAGCGCAGAAGATGTTACGATCAATTGTGATGAAATCGTACTCATTACCGCTGCTAAAATAGCTGCTAAAATAATCCCTGCAATGAATGGGTGGAAAATGATTTGCCCCAGTACGATAAATACCGTTTCACTATCTTGTAACGCCACGCCTTGTTGCTGGAAATATGCAACCCCAACAAGCGCCGTGACAATCGCCCCTACTAAGCTGAAGATCATCCAGCCAATACCGATGCGACGTGCACTTTTCGTTTCTTTGACAGAGCTGATCGCCATGAAACGTACAATAATATGTGGTTGTCCAAAATATCCTAAGCCCCATGCAACCGATGAAATAATAGCAGCTGCTGATGCCGTCGCTGGTAATAAACTTAAATGCTCTGGGTTAACCGCTTTGATCGAATCAATCGTCTCACCAATACCACCCGTTAAGAAAATCCCAAACGCTGGCACCGCAATAAGCGCTATTACCATAATTAAGCCTTGTAAAAAGTCTGTGTAACTTACCGCTAAGAAGCCACCAAATAATGTGTAGCCGACGACGACAAGCGATACGACAATTAACCCAACATGATAATCAAAGCCAAACGAGCTTTCAAAAAACTTACCGCCCGATACCATCCCTGAAGATACGTAAAACGTAAAGAATATTAAAATAATAATACCTGAAGCAATACGTAATAATTTTGTTTGATCTCGTAATCGGTTATCTAAATAACTTGGAATTGTAATTGAATCTTTCGTCACCTGTGTATACACACGTAAACGCGGTGCGACGAACATCCAGTTTAAATACGCACCGATTGTTAAGCCGATTGCAATCCACGCTTCCACCATTCCTGATAAATAAATTGCGCCTGGTAAGCCCATTAATAGCCAGCCCGACATATCTGCCGCGCCTGCGCTTAATGCGGTTACAGCAGGACCTAGACCACGCCCACCTAACATGTAATCTGTTAAGTTCGTCGTCTTTTTATACGCGTACCAGCCAATTGCAACCATCGCGATCATATAGATGATGATTGCAAACAATTGGAAACCGTAATCACTCATATGCAGTTCCTCCTAGTTGTCATTTTGTATTGTGCCATTAGTATATTGATATATTACTTTTTCGACAATCTGCCTAAAATGAATGCACCTACACCGACTGCAAGAAGCGTATTTGTTTTTTTCGTAAATAGCTGATTCGTTACAAGCGCAACGTTTTGTGGGCGTTCTGCTAAGCGACGCATGAAATATCCATACCAATCGTTGCCAAATGGTAAGTATGTGCAAAATTTGTAGCCTTCAGATGCCAACTGTAATTGCATGTCTTTACGGAAACCATATAACATTTGGAATTCAAACTTCTCTTTTGAAATGTTATTTTTTTCAACAAACTGTTTCACATGCGCGATGACGCGGTGATCATGCGTCGCAATCGATGTAAATTTCCCGTGCAACAAATGGTACTCAATGAGCTTCATATAGTTTTGATCAATGTCTTCTTTTGACTGATACGCAACATCTGCTGATTCTTTGTATGCGCCTTTTACAATGCGCAGACGTAAATCTTTATATTTTTCAATGTTATCGATTGATTCAAAGAAATAAGCTTGGATGACTGTGCCGACGTTGTCATATTCCGCTAAAAGGCGCTCCATTAACGTAAATGACGAATGTAAACGCGCATAGTTTTCCATATCAAAGTTGACAAAAATATCGTACTGCGCAGCTGCTTTCACAATCTCATGCAAGTTGTCGTAGCAAAATTCCTCATCGATATCTTGCCCAAGTTGTGAAGGCTTGAGTGAAATATGTGCATCGACACCTTCTGTATGAATGCGCTCGATTACTTGTAATATTTGTTCTTTCGCAGCCAATGCGTCCTCTTTTTCAAACACAAATTCCCCTAAATTATCAACCGTACAAGAAATGCCTTGGCGATTCAATTGTTTAATGCTATCCATCACTTCATCGATATTCGTCCCTGCTACTACACTTTGCGCCCCTAACCGTAAACCGTACTTTTGTGCTGCCCCGTTTAACAATTGATTTTCAGATAAGTAAAGAAATACGTCCTTTAATGCCATAATTATCTCCCCCAAGCGCAATTTTTAGCCATTCATATTCGGAGTATAATACAAAATAAAAAAAACGCAAAGAAATTTTTACACAATTCAAACGATAAAAAGTGCGCAAAATCGAGAAAAATCAATATTTTTCGCACTAAAAATTTTTTTCAACGAACGTAAACATTTACAAAAACAAACGGAGCTGCAATGTTTTTTTGCGCCAAAAACCCATTAATAACCAATAAAAAAACAGAGAACATGTCCCTGTCCTCTGTTTCGTCACTTATTTACGTTTTAAACGATATTGTAATCCTTGACGGTGTAAGCCGAGCGTTTTTGCTGTTTGTGAAATATTGCCGTTATGAAGTGCTAACGCATGTGAAATATAATATTCTTCCACTTCACGCATATATTCATCAAGCGGACGTAAATCTTGTTTTTCGCGGAATGTAAATAAGTCCATTTGTGTATCGTCGTCTTTTTGCTCTTTCACCTTCCACTTAAAGTACGCTGGCAGCATCGACATTTCGACCACTTCCTCGTTCGTCAGCAGCGCCGAAATATCATCGAGCAATACTTCTAGCTCCTTTAAGTTTCCTGGCCAATCATACGTCATAAATAGCTGCTCCACTTTTGGCGATAACTTTTGCACACGCATGCCGAAATTTCGACGGCGACGCTCAAAGTAGTCATTCACAAACGGCATAATGTCCTCGCGACGCTTGCGCAGTGCTGGGACGTGAATCGTTAAATTTGAAAATAAGTAATATAAGTTTTTCGATAGCTTCCCATCTGCAATTAAATCAATCGGATCCGTACCGATGCTTGCGATGAAAACATGACCACGATCTGCATGCTCCGTTAACATCGATAAAATTTTCTCCTGTGCAGGCATCGATAAAAATTCAATGCGCTCTGCAAAAAATGTATAGTTTTTTGATTCCGCAATATATTTTTCAATTTGCCGAATGAGCGTTTCTTCATTGCGACGACAAAGCAGTGTAATAAAGCGTTCATTCGCTTCTTCTAACTCATGATGAATACCTTCAGCAATCATATCTTTTCCGGTACCAGATTCACCAACGAGCATGACGGGTATTCTGCCAATAGCCGCAATTTTTGCTTGCTGAATGACTTGCTTCATCGACTTGGACACGGCGGTAATAATTTCAAATGTTAGCGGTGCACCGTAACGGCTGAGCGGCTGGTCCATTAAAAATTCTTGCTGCGTAATGTCGCGCGCAAATTGGACGCCGAGCACGCGCCCTGATGATAAGGTGAACGGACGGTAATCGCTAATGATCGTAATTTCTTCGCCCTTCTTGTTCCAGAACGTTTGCTTTTGATGCAGCACAGGCTCCTTTGTCGTAATAACTTGGTGCAATAATTGCTGCCCTAAATCGACATCGAGTAATTCCGTAATAATGCGGCGCTCCACTTCCTTTTTCGATACGCCCGTCATATCACTCATTTTGTTATTGTATAAAACAACTTGCCCTTGCTCATCAATCGCACAAATGCCTGTTGTAATTTGTTGCTCCATAAACTGATACAGCTCAATATAATCTTCTAATTGCATACTTGCCACTCCTTATAACCCTTATTTTATCACGTTTTACGAGCACTTCCTGTCGAAAATTCAAACTTTTTCTCACTTTACGATTGATTTATGCAATTATATAATGCACAATAGATTTTAACAAAGCGTTTATACGCAAAAAAACATTGCATACCTGAGGAGGTCTTTTTTATGATTAAGTACCAACACGAACCATTTAAAGATTTTTCACTCGAAGAAAACCGTCAAGCTTACAAGGACGGGCTAGCACTTGTTGAATCGTATTTAGGTCAAGATTACCCTTTAATTATCGGTGGTGAACGCATTACTACTGACGCCAAAATTGAGTCGTACAATCCCGCGAACCATTCACAGCTAGTCGGTCGTGTCTCAAAAGCGACACAACAGCATGCGGAAAAGGCTATGCAAATTGCAGACGAAACGTTTAAAACATGGAAAAAAGTAGATCCACAATCGCGCGCAGATGTGTTATTTAAAGCTGCGACAATCATTCGACGTCGCCGCTATGAATTCAATGCGTTGCTCACAAAAGAAGCTGGCAAAACGTGGGTCGAAGCAGATGTTGAAACAGCAGAATGCATCGACTTCTTAGAATATTACGGACGTCAAATGCTTGAGATGAAAGACGGACGCCCTGTGGAAAGTCGCAAAGACGAGTACAATCGCTACGACTACATCCCACTCGGTGTTGGGGTTGTTATTTCACCGTGGAACTTCCCGTTTGCGATCATGGGTGGTACAACAGCTGCTGCGATCGTCACAGGTAACACCGTATTATTAAAACCTGCTTCCACAACACCAGTCGTTGCGTATAAATTTGTCGAAGTGTTAGAAGAAGCCGGCCTTCCTGCTGGTGTTGTCAACTACATCCCAGGAAGTGGTGCAGAAGTGGGCGATTATTTAGTGGATCATCCACGTACACGCTTCATCAGCTTTACAGGCTCACGCGATGTTGGCTTACGCATTAACAAGCGCGCTTCTGTGTTAAATGAAGGGCAAATTTGGTTAAAACGCGTCATCGCAGAAATGGGCGGTAAAGATACAATCGTTGTCGACAAAGAGGCTGACTTAGAGCTTGCGGCACAATCGATTGTTAAATCAGCGTTTGGCTTCTCTGGACAAAAATGTTCAGCTTGTTCACGCGCAGTTATTGTAGAAGATGTATACGATGACGTAGTAGCACGTGTGACGGAGCTTACAAAAGCGTTAGCAATCGGTAGCCCCGAAGATCACACGAACTTCGTCGGCTCTGTCATTGATGCAGCTGCGTACAAAAAAATTACGGAATACATTGAAATTGGAAAAGGTGAAGGGAAACTTGTTGCTGGTGGCACAGCGGACGATGCGACAGGCTACTTCGTACATCCAACTGTATTTGCAGACGTTGCGGCGGATGCACGCATTATGAAAGAGGAGATTTTCGGACCGGTTCTTGCGATTGCAAAAGCAAAAGATTTCAAAGAAGCGATCGATATTGCCAACAATACAGAGTATGGCTTAACAGGTGCGGTCATTACAACGAACCGTGCGCATTTAGAATATGCACGTGAAGAATTCCATGTTGGTAACCTTTACTTCAACCGTGGCTGCACAGGTGCCATCGTTGGGTACCAACCATTTGGTGGCTTCAACATGTCGGGCACAGACTCAAAAGCAGGCGGTCCAGATTACTTAACGTTACACATGCAAGCAAAAACAACGTCAGAAATGTTTTAGTCATCACGCATGCTACGCTTGAACGCTTGCGCAGCATGCAATCATCATTCCTTCTATAAAAAAACCGTTCGTAACTGCTCACGAACGGTTTTTACCTATGTCAACATACAAATCCTACTACTAATTTAATAAGAAAATCACGATCACAATCATGACCGCTAAAACTGGCGGTGAAAGAAGAACTTTCTTCATGTTTTTACTTCCTTTCAAATAACTTGTTCAGTATATGTACCTCTTATTATATCGTGATTTCTATGTCATATATACAAAACTGTTTGTGACAAATTTGCGCATAAAAAAGCAGAGGAATAAAAATCAATCCTCCACTTAAAACGAGCATGACACAAAATTAATGCCAGAGCGAAAGTATAACTTTCACTCCGGCATATTTCTGCTTTTGCAGACGCTCAACTTCGAGAAAGCAATTTTTCGGGCACGGCTTGAGTATATATGCTCCTGCAGTTACTCGTCGTAAAAAACATTTGCTATTCCCCTAGAAATCCACTCTTCGCCTCACGCCCACCTATCAACTTTCCAACATCAAAATGGATAGATTTTTATCGCATTTCTACTTATGTTCCAGACACATTTCTAATCTTCAAATTTATATAAGGTTTTTTGAAGGGTATAGCAAAGAACGTGACGCCTTATACGAAGTGCTATATTTGTTCCATGAACATATATTTTCGCATAGCTTATCGCTTTACATACTTATTTTTAAATCTATCACTATATGTTCCTAAACTAAAAATTCAGGTAAACCTTTATTTAATTGCTTCTAGTTCTACAGCAATTTTGTAAATAACTTTTGCCATTTGTGAACGTGTTAATTTATCTGTCGGTCCAAATGTACCATCTTCTCGACCTGTCATAATATTCAAACCGTGTAATAAAGCAACACTTTCAATAGCTTCACTTCTAATCGATGCTTGATCTTTATATTGATGCGTTACATTTACATCACTTGTATCATAATTTAAAAATTGTAAGGTACGACTAATCATCAGAGCCGCTTGTGTTCGTGTCAATGTTGCGCTTGGATCAAATGACTGTGCTGTAACACCTTTAATAATTCCCGCTTCATATAACGCCTGAACATTTTTTTCAAACCACTTTCCTTTTACATCTTCAAAATGAGACTGTGATGTTGCTTCAATATTTAAAGCACGTGCTAACATCGCAGCAAATTGTGCACGTGTAATTGTATTATTTGGTGCAAATAAGTTCTCTGCAACCCCGTTTACAATATTACGTTTTACTAATTCCTCAATATAAGGCTTATTTGCTAAACCATCAATATCTGACATTTTCTTATCACGAGATTTATATACATATGTTCCAGAGTGTTGCGGTGAAATAACTAACTTTTCATTTTTAATAACATGTGGAACCGCTGCATACTCATGATCTATCATTCTTAAAATTGCTTTTTCTGTATTCGATAGCTCACCAAAGACTTTCGGATTTACTGTTAATTGAATTCGATGATCAAAATAGTTAATACGTTCTCCATTTTCATCAAGAACATTCACTATTAGCTTTTCATCTTCTATGCTAATAGTGATTTGAATACCAGTTTCATCTTTTAAAAATGATGAGTTTACTAACAGTTCTATGTCATTATTTTTTAAAATAATTGGCGTTTCTTTAGCTTGTTGTAATTGTTCTTTTGAAATCACTGCCTGTAATACATAATCATCATTTTCAGTTGGCACTTCTGGCACCTCAGGTTTTTCAATTGGCGATGGAGCCGGTGTTGAAGGAATGTTAGGATTTGTAGGTGCAGGGACAGATGGTATTACCGGATTAGTCGGGATTGTTGGCAAATTTTCATCCGGTTTTTCTTCTTTGTCAGATGTGTTTTCGCTGCCTTTAAAATCAATATATGTCTCATCCATATTTGGGTAAATGAATAAATCATAATCTCCTTCTACTGTAGGGGTAGGGATATTATAATCATATTTTTTAAATTCATATTCAAACACCTGTTTTTTATCTGTTTGATTAACATATTTTGCAATATAAGATACTTCTTCATCTGTTTGAATATCTACAAGAGAGTATAAAATATTTTGTGTAAATGAAAAAATCCACATAAAAAAGGAAGACCTTTTCTTGGTAGAATTAAGTCACCACAACCAATCCTAGAAAAGAG
>JAHAYH010000078.1 GCA_018384745.1 Caryophanon sp.
CGAGGAAAAAGTATGGATGCCGCAACGAAAGCGCTATGAGTATGTCATGAAGAAGAAACGACTATGTAACATACAATACTTAATAGTGGCTCGGGGTGGTGCTAAGTCTATGTATGCAGCTTTAGTGCAAGCATACTTCCTGGCAATAGACACCTCAACAACCCATCAAGTTGTAACGGCCCCTACGATGATACAAGCAGAAGAAACTATGAATCCTATAAGAACAGCTATCTCTAGGTCTCGTGGTCCCTTATTCCGCTATCTTACCGAAGGCAGTATCTTGTCTAACACGCACTCTAAGAAAAAGCTAGCATCTACTAAAAAGGGAATCCAGAACTTCATGACTAACTCTTTCGTCGAAGTTCGGACTATGTCAATTGATAAGCTACAAGGTCTCGGTTCAAAAGTCAATACTGTTGATGAATGGTTGTCTGGTAAAGTTAAAGAGGATGTAATCGGCGCACTACAACAAGGGGCGTCTAAAGTTGACGACTATGTAATCCTAGCGACAAGCTCAGAAGGTACCGCTCGTGACGGAGTTGGCGATTCAATCAAAATGGAGTTACTTGACATACTGCGAGGAGACTTCTTCGCACCTCACATCTCCATATGGTATTACCGACTAGACCAAATAGAAGAAATTAGCAGACCCGACATGTGGTTAAAAGCACAACCTAATCTAGGCGCAACTGTATCATACGAAACTTACCAGAAAGAGGTGCAGACCGCTGAACGCTATCCTTCTAAACGCTCGGATATTCTAGCGAAACGTTTTGGAATACCGGTAGAGGGATTCACCTACTTCTTCTTATACGAAGAAACTCTTGTACATTCTAAGCAGAATTTTGATGGCATGCCATGCACTATGGGCGCCGACCTTTCACAAGGTGATGACTTTACAGCCTTCACATTCCTGTTCCCACTAGGCAATGGAGCCTTCGGGGTTAAGACCAGGTCGTATGTGTCTGAGTTAAAAGTCATGAAGTTGCCCTCGGCCATGCAATTGAAATACCAGGAGTTTATAGCGGAAGGTACGCTTGTTGTTATGGAGGGTGCAATTCTTAACATGATGCAGGTGTACGATGATTTAATCCAGTACTTAGATAAGCACCAATACACTATCGTTGCTTTCGGATATGACCCTTACAACGCTCAAGACTTCGTTGCTAGGTGGATTGCCGAACATGGCGAGTATGGTGTGGAGAAAGTTAGACAAGGGGTTCGAACTGAATCGGTTCCTCTCGGTGAGCTTAAGATGCTTGCCGGTGAAAGATTGCTTCTGTTCGACGAAGTGCTCATGAAGTTTGCTATGGGTAACTCAGTCGTTATAGAAGACAACAATGGTAATAGAAAGCTATCCAAGAAACGTGCTAGTGAGAAGATAGATAATGTCGCCGCACTTATGGACGCTTGGGTAGTTTATAGACAGAATCAGGAGGCATTCATGTGAGTATAACAGATAGAATTCAACATGCATGGAATGCGTTCCGAAGCGACTCTGTTAAGACACAAGATTTTACAGAGTATGGTTACTCAACGGGTACACCAACCCACCGACAGCGTAAGTATACGGACTCAGCGTTCGCAGCATCAATCTTCAACCGCATCGCAATGGACGTGTCGATGACATCTATCCAACACGTCAAAATAGATGAAGAAACTGAAGACGCCGCGATTGTTAAGTCTGGATTACATCTCTGTTTAAACAACGAAGCCAACATCGACCAAACCAGTATGCAGTTTATGCAAGATCTCGTATACTCAATGTTTGATGAAGGGGTAATTGCGGTAGTCCCAGTTGATACCGATATTGGTCCGACCGATAAAGGAACGACTTTTACTATCAACACCATGCGTGTCGGTAAGATTACCCAATGGTATCCACAACACGTCAGAGTCAACCTCTACAACGACGCTAAAGGACAGTTTGAAGA
>JAHAYH010000082.1 GCA_018384745.1 Caryophanon sp.
GAAATAAGACGCTTTCCGTTCAAAATCGAACGAAAAACGTCTTATTTTTGTTTGAAAACTTTCCTCATATCTTAAAAGGTAAGTTTTTCAGCAGCCTCCAATATGTCGCATGTGCTTTTTCATGTGGATAAAAAATGCGAGAAAGCGAGCAAATTTATGCGCGAAACACCGCATATGCTATAATGAAGAGGTACATATGTAAAAGGGGTGTATATGGATGGGACCACTTTCACACTTACCTGCATTGGAGGTCATGTGGGTATCATTTTACTGTATCTTTTTTTTACTGACCTCGATTGGCTTAATTTATTTAGTGCGTCATAAAATTCAAAACCGCTTGCTACAAATGATGACGAAGCTTGTCGCGTATAGCTTGTTTTTCATCGGCTCCTTTTTAATGGTGCTCGTTGTCGCAACGTGGCCAGCATAAGGGGGCGTGAGCATGAAACGATGGATGTATGCGACAATTGCAACAACATGTATATTAAGTGGCTGTGGTGCTAGCTTTTCGGCATCACCCGAGGAGCAACGTGTGCAGCAGCAAGTAAGTGAAGCAGACTTGCTGATGATGCAGCAGGCGGTTGAAGCTTTTCAGCAGCAAACAGGGGTGCTGCCGATTAAAACGAAAGCGCATGATACACCGTTATACATAAAATATCCGATTGATTTTCAGCAGCTCGTACCGACGTATATGGCAAAAATTCCTGCCAACGCGTATGAGCAAGGGGGTATTTATCAGTACGTGCTATATGACGTGGAGCAACATCCGACCGTCAAGCTCGTCGATCTGCATGCAGCAGAGCGCATTCGCGACATTAACTTGCGCGTCTTTGTGCAGCAATATCCAGCTTTTAAACAGCAGCTTGCCCCGTTTGTGTACTCGCTTGATTATGACAAGATGAGGCTTGATGAATTAACGGTAAAAAGTCCGTATTCGACGACGCATTTACCGATTGTTGTCACGACACAAGGGGAGCCGATTGTCGATTACCGCATCGATCTACAACGCTTTATTGATGAAGGGGTAATTACAGCTACGCCAGGCGATGATCTACTGGCGCTTGTTGCCGATCAATTTGATGTGTTGCCGGCGTATTCAGTACCGTATACAGTCGATGACAACGAGCGCGTTATTTTCATGTATGATGGGTCGTAAACAAATGCTGATATAGCAATGCTTCAAGCCCGTTTAAAACGAAAAGACGGGAAAATGTGACAAATTATGTAAAAACATATGGGAGCTGCATGAGAAATCGATAAAAACGTTGAAAAATAAGGGTTTTTTGCGTTTACTTTAGTTGAAATAGTGTATAGTATATTTAGAGTGAAGTAACGTTGGTAATGGAAATGCACAAATCATGGATAAAGCGATGAATACGACCCCTAAAATGCGCCTGAATTCAGTTGCAACAAGGGTTTCGTTATGTTACTCTTTTATCATGATGATGTGACCGTAACCCTTGAGAGGAGGTGAATCGTGTGAATAAAACAGAATTAGTGAACTCTGTTGCTGAAGCTGCAGGTCTTTCTAAAAAAGACGCTTCTAAAGCAGTTGATGCTGTATTTGATACAATTCAAGACGCTCTTGCAAAGGGTGACAAAGTACAATTAATCGGTTTTGGTAACTTTGAAGTACGTGAACGTGCGGCTCGTAAAGGTCGTAACCCACAAACTGGTGAAGAGATCGAAATTGCTGCGAGCAAAGTACCTGCTTTCAAACCAGGTAAAGCGCTTAAGGATGCTGTAAAATAATACAGTTTAGCAATTACATAGAACAGCCCCGAAACAGTCTTTGTTTTGGGGCTGTTCTTTTTTTACGCGAAATGTCATGAAAGCAAAAAGTCGTTTTGCGCTTGTGTATAGAATATGCTACGATGCAAGTTGAGGTTGTTTTTAGGAGGAATGGAACGTACATGACGAATGTAGATTTAAACAAAATAGAACAAGCAGTAAAAATGATTTTAGAAGCAGTTGGCGAAGATGTGGATCGTGAAGGTTTACTTGATACACCAAAGCGCGTATCGAAAATGTATGCAGAAATGTTTAGCGGTCTACATACCGACCCACGTGAGTACTTCAGTACGGTGTTTCATGAAGATCACGAGGAATTCGTGCTCGTAAAAGATATTCCGTTCCACTCGATGTGTGAGCACCACTTAGTGCCATTTTACGGAAAGGCGCACGTTGCGTACATTCCAAAAGACGGCAAAGTAGCAGGATTAAGCAAGCTTGGTCGTTGTGTTGAAACAGTTGCACGCCGTCCACAATTACAAGAGCGTATTACATCAACCGTTGCAGATACAATTATGGAAATGCTTGAACCAAAAGGTGTGTATGTCGTAGTTGAAGCAGAGCATATGTGTATGACGATGCGCGGCTTAAAAAAACCAGGGGCAAAGACGATTACATCGGTTGCGCGCGGCGAATATGAGCACGATGATGTGAAGCGTCAAGAAATCATTTCATTTATTCAAATGTCTTAATATGACTACCGCATTATGATAGAATGAACAAAGACTACAGTGAATGAGGGGAGTTAAGTTGATATGGCACAACAAGATTATATTGTAATTGAAGCGGAAGAAGATGGCGTACATGTCATCGGTTTAACACGCGGAACGGATACAAAATTCCATCATTCAGAAAAGCTAGATGCTGGTGAAGTGATGATTGCGCAGTTTACCGAGCATACGTCTGCGATGAAAATTCGCGGCAAAGCGAAAATTCATACGGCAAACGGCATCATTGAAAGTGCAGCAAAAGCAAAATAACGCTTCGAACGTATGAGCTAATTAGTTAAAGTATTGCCGTGAAACAGGTATACTAGTGATAGAAAACATTGTCTATGACGATGAGTGAAATGGAGTAAGCAATATGAATGAAACATCCATTCAGCAGGCAATTGACGAGTTTAAACAAACGATTTATTCATATATTCACCATCCGTCTCTTCAAGCATATACGGGTACACCTGTGTTAAATGAAAATCATCTGTTTTATTTATTATTGCCATTTTTTAATGAAGAACAGTGGACGGAAGAGCATCACGAAAGTGCTGTGACAGCAGCGATTGTCAGCACGGCACTTTATGAGCATGAAAAAATTCGCGAGCAAGGTGGCATTTCGATTAAGCAGCAAGTGATCGTGCTCGCTGGCGACTTTTATAGCGGTCGCTATTACGAGGTGCTATCTCATCGCGGGAATTTTGACATGATCCGTGCGCTTTCTGCGGCAATTGTGAAGCGCTGTGAGCAGCAAATTCAAGTGTATGAGCGTCAGCCACGCACATTACAGGAATGGCTGCATGCGATGATGACGGTTGAAAGTGAACATATTACACAGTTTTATACAAACTATCAATTTACGAACTATCGTGCGCTTGCCGAGCAAAGCCTTTTATACTTGCGCTTGCAGTCAGAACTCATTGCCTACGAAACGAACGAGGCATCGCTATTGTTGACACGCATGCTAGAGCTAGAAGGTGTAACAACAACAACGTTACAGCAGCAACTTGTGGCGCTGGAAGCACAAATTGAACAAACAATTGCGCAATCCAGCATGGACCCGATGTTAAAGAAACTGTTAGCTGCCCGTATTCATGCAAATAAAGTGGCACTAACACCGTTAATGAAAGAGGTTTAACAAATGGTAAAATCGAAGGAACAGCACGTACATGAAGTGTTTGAGTCGATCTCAAGCAACTACGATAAAATGAACTCAGTAATTAGCTTCCAAATGCACGTACAATGGCGTAAAGATACGATGCAGCGCATGGGCGTGAAAAAGGGAGCAAAAGCGTTAGACGTTTGCTGTGGTACGGCAGATTGGACAATTGCATTAGCAGAGGCAGTCGGTCCAACAGGAGACGTAAAAGGTTTAGACTTCAGCGAAAGCATGTTGGAAGTTGGAAAGCAAAAAACAGCGGATATCGCAAACATTGAACTCATTCATGGCAACGCGATGGAGCTACCGTTTGAAGATAACACATTTGATTATGTGACGATCGGCTTTGGTTTACGTAACGTGCCGGATTATATGCAGGTGCTGCGCGAGTTAAACCGCGTTGTAAAACCAGGAGGCATGGTTGTATGTTTAGAAACATCACAGTCAGAAATTCCGGTTTATCGCCAATTATTCCGCTTTTACTTTACGTATATTATGCCGGTATTTGGCAAGTTATTTGCGAAAAGTTATAAAGAGTATTCGTGGCTACAAGAGTCAGCGAATGAATTCCCTGGCATGAGTGAGTTAGCAAGCATGTTCCGTCAAGCAGGCTTTGAACAAGTGAGCTACCGTGCATACAGCGGTGGAGCTGCTGCCATGCACTTAGGCTATAAAAAACAATCATAAGTAGGAAGGTCTGTTCACGTGGAAAAGATGAAGCTAGCATTACTATATGCTGAATTTAAGTCAGATATAGATGTCATCGAACAACAATTAATACAAGCGTTGAACTCGTCTTCACATATGTTAAATGACGCATCCGTTCATTTAGTACAAGCGGGTGGTAAGCGCATTCGACCGGTGTTTGTATTGCTTTGTGCAAAATTTGGGCACTACGATATTCAGCGGTTGAAGCATGTGGCGGTACCGCTTGAGCTTGTGCATATGGCATCGCTTGTGCACGATGATGTCATTGATGACTCCAATATGCGACGTGGGCAGCATACCGTTAAGGCAGAGTGGAACAACCGTGTCGCAATGTACACAGGTGATTTTATTTTCGCCCGTGCATTGCAATCGTTATCGCAGATCGAACACCCTGTTGTACATCAAGTGCTTGCGCGTACAATGGTGGAGTTATGTAACGGTGAAGTCATTCAAATTGAAGATAAATTTCAGCTCAATCAAAATTTGAAAACGTATTTCCGCCGCATTAAGCGCAAAACCGCATTGCTCATTGAGTCGAGCTGTTACATGGGGGCGCTTGCAGCAGGTGTGTCCAAAAAAGATGCGATTCATCTAAAGCGCTTCGGCTACTTCGTTGGCATGAGCTATCAAATTATTGATGATATTTTAGACTTTACAGCAACGGATAAAGAGTTAGGCAAGCCAGCAGGAAGTGATTTATTAAACGGTAACATTACATTGCCGGTCATTTTCATGCAGGACGACGCACGCATTCAAACGTATGTCGAAAAAATTCAAGCAGGTCAGTTAACGGAAGCGGAGCGTCAACAAATGTTAACGCTTGTACGCAACTCAGCAGCAATCGAAAAAGCTGCTGCCATTAGCGAGCAATATTTACAAAAAGCATTACATGAAATTGAGCAATTGCCGAAGCATCCTATGAAAAAAAAGCTTCGTGATATTGCTTTATTTATCGGAAAGCGTGACTTCTAATTTTATTAGAGCGTCATGCTTTTTTGTTTTTTATAGTTCGTACTCGTCAAGTGCATGTACGTTCCACACAAAATAGAGCAAAATCACGCTTTTTGTAACAATTTGTTGAATCATTCCACATATTTTGATAGAATTGATAGGTAGGGGCATAATCCCTTTATACAGATTCTAAGGAGTGTAATTACACATGGCAATCGAAAAAACTTTCTTAATGGTTAAACCAGATGGCGTAGAACGTCAAGTAATCGGTGACATCGTAGACCGCTTTGAGCGTCGCGGTTTTGAATTAAAAGGCGCTAAATTAATGGTAGCTTCAAAAGAGCTAGCTGAAAAGCACTACGCTGAGCACGCTGAGCGTCCATTCTTCGGCGAATTAGTAGACTTCATCACTTCTGGACCAGTGTTCGCAATGGTTTGGGAAGGTGAAAACGTAATCAAATTAGCACGTACAATGATGGGTGCTACAAAACCAGAAGATTCAAACCCAGGTACAATCCGCGGTGACTTCGCAACAACTTTATCTCACAACATCATCCACGGTTCTGACTCTCTTGCATCTGCAGAGCGTGAAATCGGTTTATGGTTCGGTTCTGAATTAGTATAATTCAGCCTCGCGCGCTAAAGCATTTTTGCTTTAGCGTGTTTTTTTGTGAATTTGGGAAGAAATCGTCTGTATTACAAGAAAATTGTCCTAGTCAATTTGTTCGAGCTTTGCATGTATATGACTTTCCGCTATAATTAAAATACGAACATAGAGAGGAAAGATGTACATGTCTGATTATGAACAATTTATAGAAGGTATTAAGCGTAAAACAGGCATTGATTTAGCGCTTTATAAAGAAGCACAAATGAAGCGCCGCTTAACATCTTTATACGAAAAAAAGGGCTATCGAAGCTTTGTCGATTTTTTACGTGCAGTAGAGGCCGATCGTGATTTAATGAATGAGTTTTTAGACCGCATGACGATTAATGTATCTGAATTTTACCGCAACGGTAAGCGATGGGAAGTGTTGCAAAATAAAATCTTCCCGAAGTTGCTCGCTGAAAACAAACGCTTAAAAATTTGGAGTGCCGCTTGCTCAACAGGTGAAGAGCCATATTCATTAGCGATGGTGTTATCGCATCATATTCCGATGTCACAAGTGCAAGTGCTTGCAACTGATTTAGACGAAAATGTCATTCAAAAAGCGAAAAATGCCGTATACCCAGAGCGTTCACTTGCGGAAGTACCAGCGGATGTAAAGGCGAAGTATTTTTCACAAGAAGGCGTATTTTACCGCGTGAACGAGGAAGTGAAGCGTACCGTAACGTTTAAGCGTCATAACTTATTAAAGGATTCATACGAAAGTAACTTTGATTTAATTGTATGTCGCAACGTGATGATTTACTTCACCGAGGAAGCGAAGGATCAAATTTATCACAACTTTAGCAAGGCGCTACGCCCAGGCGGTATTTTATTTGTAGGCAGTACCGAGCAAATTTTCAATCCGGCACGTTACGGCTTTGAAGTAGAGGATACATTCTTTTACCGTAAACTGTAGCACGTAATGTATAATTTCCGACGCTTTTCGCCTCACTTTCGGCAAAAGCGTCTTTTTCGTTCCACAAATTGTGATATAGTAAACAGAGTGAATTAAAATTCGGAAAATTCGTATTACTGTGTAGCGATTTCGATTTTTGAGGGTAGATTTTTAAAAAATCTATGATATAGTGAATAATACATACTTTAGCGAGTTGAAGGGAGAAAGTGTTTTATGCGTTACTTAACAGCAGGAGAGTCTCATGGACCTCAATTAACAGCCATCATTGAAGGATTACCAGCTCAATTTGAGGTGACAAAAGAAATGATTAACTACGATTTAAAACGTCGTCAAGGCGGACATGGTCGTGGTCGTCGTATGCAAATTGAGAAGGATCTTGTAGACATTACATCTGGTGTACGTCACGGAAAAACGTTAGGTTCTCCCGTAGCATTAGTTGTCACAAACGATGATTTTAAACATTGGACGAAAATTATGGGGGCAGACCCATTACCGGAAGATGTGGACCCAGAAGATATTAAACGTCAAATTTCACGCCCACGTCCAGGACATGCGGATTTAGTCGGCGGTATGAAATATGGTCATCGCGATTTACGCAACGTGCTTGAGCGTTCGAGTGCGCGTGAGACGACGGTGCGTGTAGCGGTTGGCTCGGTAGCAAAAGCGCTATTGCGTGAACTGGGCATTCACGTTGTATCTCATGTGACAGAAATCGTTGGTATTAAAGCAGACCCATCAACACTTGTAGGGAAATCTGCAGACGAAATCCGTGCCATTATTGAAGAGGACCCTTGTTACTGTGCAGACCCAGCAGCGTCAGCAAAAATGGTCGAAGCGATTGACGCAGCGAAAAAAGAAGGCGATTCAATCGGCGGTGTTGTTGAAGTGATCGTCGAAGGGTTACCAGCAGGCATTGGTTCCTATGTGCATTACGACCGTAAACTAGACGGCAAATTAGCACAGGCGATGTTATCGATTAACGCCTTTAAAGGTGTCGAGTTTGGCATTGGCTTTGAAATGGCCCGCAAAAAAGGCTCAGAAGTGCACGATGAAATCATTTGGGATGACGAAAAAGGCTACACGCGCGCAACGAACCGTTTAGGCGGCTTAGAAGGCGGTATGACAACGGGTATGCCACTTGTTGTCCGCGGTGTAATGAAACCAATTCCAACGCTGTACAAGCCGTTACAGAGCGTTGATATCGAAACGAAAGAGCCGTTTAAAGCAACCGTTGAACGTTCGGATGCATGTGCGGTACCAGCGGCATCAATCGTCGCTGAAGCGGTCATTTCATTTGAAATTGCAAAGGCGATTTTAGAGCAGTTCCACGCAGATCAATTACCACAGCTTCAAGCACAAATTGAGGAGCTGCGCGCATACACGAAGGGGTTCTAATATGATTCGAGTAAATACAAAAACGCATCCATATAACGTCTTATTTGGTCATTCATTTATTCGCGAAGCTTTTACGTCGTTACAAGATGTGACACGTACAGCAGACCGCATTTTCGTTTTAACGGACGAAAATGTGTGGGCAGCACAAGGCGAGCGCTTTACAGCAGCATTTCCACTTGCCTTTGATGTATTCGTGTTACCAGGTGGCGAAGCGTGTAAAAGCTTTGAACAGTATAACGCGTGTCAAACGTTTTTATTGGAGCAACGTGCAACGCGCAAATCGCTTATTATCGCCTTTGGTGGCGGTGCCGTTGGGGATTTATCGGGCTTTGTTGCAGCGACATATATGCGCGGCATTCCGTTCATTCAAGTACCAACGACGATTTTAGCGCATGATTCCGCAGTTGGTGGTAAAACGGCAATCAATCATCCGCTTGGTAAAAATATGATTGGTGCATTTTATCAACCACAAGCAGTTGTGTATGATATCGCCTTTTTAGAAACGTTACCGGAGCAAGAAATTCGCTCAGGTATGACGGAGGTCATTAAGCATGCGCTTATTTCGGACGAGGCATGGCTGCGTCAGCTACTTGACCGTTCGATTTATGATTATAGCGCTGAGGAGCTATCGCATCATCTGCAAAGAGGCACGCAAGTAAAAGCGGACATCGTGGCAGAAGATGAGACGGAACAGTCGGTGCGTAAATATTTAAACTTAGGGCACACGTACGGGCATGCGATCGAAGCGGCATCAGGCTATGGCAATTTATCACACGGTGAGAGCGTGATGATCGGCTTAGTGTATTGCTTATTATTAAGCGAGCGATACGGGGAGATTACGCGTGACGATACGCTTGCGGTGTATAACTATGCGGTATCGCAGCGCTATCCGTTTGATGCTGTTGCGAAATTTGATTTTGATACGCTACTAGGCTATATGCAAAAAGATAAAAAAGCAGAATACGGAGAGCTACAATTTGTGCTGCTGCGCAAAATTGGTGAGCCATTCGTACAAAAAATGGACGTCGCCGAATGTCGAGCAATCGATGAAGCGTTACGTCAGCTAATTTCGGAGGGATCACAATGATTCGAGGAATGCGTGGAGCAATTACAATTGAAAAAGATGAGCCACAGCTTATTTGGGATGAAACGGTAAAGCTTGTACAAGCAATTGTGGCAGCGAACAATGTGAAACCAGAGGATATTGCATCGATTATTATTTCCACAACACCAGATATTACATCGGCATTTCCAGCGCGTTCTGTGCGCATGATGGACGGTTGGGAATACGTGCCAGTGATGTGCATGCATGAAATGAACGTTGAAGGGGCATTACCATTATGCATCCGCGTGATGATGCATGTCGAAACAACAATTGCACAGCGCGACATTCAACATATGTATTTAAACGATGCTGTCAAACTACGTCCAGATTTAGCGACGAAATAAACGAAAACTTAAGCGAAGTAAGGAGTTAACACCGTGATGAAATGGAAACAACAAATTTTAGGGATGCAACCGTATAAACCAGGAAAGCCCATTGAAGAAGTACAACGTGAATTTGGATTAGATGAAGTCGTGAAACTTGCATCAAATGAAAATCCATTTGGCTTCTCACCGAAAGTAAAGCAATTTTTAGCACAGGATCAATCACACCATGAAATTTATCCAGATGGCTATGCACAAAGCTTACGTACAGCAGTGGCACAATTTGTTGGTGTACAGGAAAATCAATTAATTTTCGGCAACGGCTCTGACGACTTAATCGCCATTTTAACACGTGCGTTGCTTGCACCAGGTGTCAACACGGTGATGGCAACACCATCGTTCTCACAATATGCACACAATGCGCAAATTGAAGGAGCAGAAATCCGTGAAGTGCCGTTAGTAGACGGCAATCATGATTTAGATGGCATGCTTGCACAAATTGATGACAATACGGCGATCGTCTGGATTTGTACACCGAACAACCCAACTGGTGGCATCGTGCCAGCAAAAGAGTTACAAGCATTTTTAGCAAAAGTACCAAGCGATGTTTTAGTCGTATTAGATGAAGCATACTTTGAATACATCGATCACGACGCACACGAAAACAGCGTACCATATATCGAGCAATATCCAAATGTCATCATTTTACGTACATTCTCAAAAGCATACGGCTTAGCAGGTTTCCGTGTCGGTTACGGCATTGCCAGTGCGGACGTGATTGCACAACTTGATCCAGTACGTGCACCGTTTAACAACACCGTACTGAGCCACAAAGTTGCTGAAATTGCGATTCGTGACCAAGATTTCATTGAGAAATGTCGTGAGCTAAACAAAGAAGGCCGCCAGCAATACGTCGACTTTTGTGAAAAGCATAACTTACATTACTATAAATCACAAACAAACTTCATCTTATTTGACGTCAAAGCAGATAGCAATGTCGTATTCCAAGAGCTGATGAAACGAGGCTTCATTATTCGAAGTGGTGCAGCGCTTGGTTTACCAGGGTACATCCGTGTCACAATCGGCACGAACGCACAAAATGCGAAGTTTTTACAAATGCTTGAGGAAGTGCTTGTAGAACAAGGAGTTTTTGCATGACAAAAACAGTGCTTGTTGTCGGGCTCGGTCTCATTGGAGGCTCGGTCGCACTTGCGCTACAAAAAGCACCAGATGTACAAGTGATCGGCTATGACGTAGATGAAGGTACGATAAAAATTGCCACGCAACTTAACATGATTGAATACGGTGTACGTACGCTACAGCAAGGAGCAGAACAAGCGGATGTCATTATTTTTGCGACACCGGTCAGTATTACCGTCAAGCATTTACACGAGCTGCCTCACTGGTCGTTAAAACCGCATGTTATTGTAACGGATACAGGCAGCACGAAACAAGCGGTCATGGCAGCAGGCGCAACGTTACGTGAACACGGCATTACGGTCGTTGGGGGGCACCCGATGGCAGGCTCTCATAAAAGCGGCGTTACTGCAGCAAAGCCACATTTATTTGAAAATGCGTATTACGTGTTAACGGCACTTGATGCGCGCGATCGTTGGGCTGTTGAGGAGTTAAAGCGATTGCTGCGCTATACGCATAGTAAAATCGTTGAAATTTCAGCCGATGAGCATGATCACATGACCGCAGTTGTCAGCCATTTCCCGCATATTATTTCTGCATCGCTCGTGCATCAACTGCAGCAGGAAGATGCGCAATATCCGATGGCGAAGCTACTTGCAGCAGGTGGTTTCCGTGACGTGACGCGCATCGCTTCGTCCAATCCATCATTATGGCGCGATATTACGCTGCAAAACCGCGACAAAATTTTAGAGCAGCTCACAAAGTGGCAACTTGAAATGGAGCGCGTAAAAACGATTTTACAGCAAGGCAGTGCCGGTGAGATCGAGGCGTATTTTGGCGATGCCAAACAGCTGCGCGACAAGTTACCGTTTAGCGGGGGCGCGCTGTTTTCAACGTTCGATTTACAAGTCGATATTCCCGATTATCCAGGGGTCATTTCGGTTATTACGGGATTACTGGCAGACGAAAATATTTCAATTACAAACTTACGCATTGTGGAAGCACGTGAAGATGTGTACGGGATTTTAGTCATTAGCTTCCAAAGTGAAGAAGATCGCCTACGCGCGCAAACGTGCATTGAGACACGCGCCAAGTTTGAAACACATATCGCATAACAAACAAGCGTCCTCGATTTTGTCGGGACGCTTTCTTACTAACTGTTGTACAATTTAACTAGAGGTGAGCATATGACGAAAAAAGTAATGGATTACAAACAACCAGCATTAAAGGGAACATTAACAGTTCCTGGCGACAAATCAATTTCACACCGTTCCGTAATGTTTGGAGCGATTGCGGAAGGGAAAACGACCGTGAGCGGCTTCTTGCTAGGAGAGGACTGCTTAAGCACGATCGATTGCTTCAAAAAGCTTGGCGTTACGATCGACGTCGATGGCACGAACGTAACGATTGAAAGTAACGGCATCGATGCGTGGAAAGAGCCGACGGAAGTGTTGTATACAGGAAACTCTGGCACGACAACACGTTTAATGATGGGCATTTTATCGGGCACAAACTTACATACGGTTATGACGGGTGATGCGTCGATTGGCAAGCGTCCGATGCGCCGCGTAGCAGACCCACTTCGTCAAATGGGTGCACAAATTGCCGGTCGTGAAAATGGACAATTTACGCCACTAGCGATTCAAGGCACGCAACTAGAAGCGATGGATTACACGATGCCTGTTGCATCTGCACAAGTAAAATCAGCTATTTTACTGGCAGGTTTACGCGCAAATGGTACGATGATTGTCCGCGAGAAGGAAGTATCGCGTGATCATACAGAGCGCATGTTGCGTCAATTCGGTGCGCGCGTAGACGTGGTCGATGGGGTTGTATCGTTTGAAGGTGGTCAAAAGCTAACGGCAACGCATGTCAATGTACCAGGTGATATTTCATCGGCAGCCTTTTTCTTAGTGGCGGGTGCGATTGCGCCAAAATCTGAAATTGTGCTTGAAAACGTTGGCGTGAACGAAACGCGCGCAGGCATTATTGAAGTATTGCAGCAAATGGGGGCAAACTTAGAAGTGAAGATCGATGATGAAACAGCAGCAGAACCGACAGCGACATTAACGATTCGTTCATCGCAGCTGCAAGGGACAACAATTGGCGGTGCCATTATTCCAACGCTCATTGACGAAATTCCAATTTTAGCGCTGCTTGCGACACAAGCAAATGGCAAAACGATTATTCGCGATGCTGAAGAATTAAAAGTAAAAGAAACAGACCGCATTACCGCTGTTGTTGATGAACTGAAAAAATTAGGCGCAAACATCGAAGCAACCGATGATGGCATGATTATTGAAGGGCCGACGCGACTGCATGGCGGCAAATTACGCACATACGGTGACCACCGCATTGGCATGATGGCAGCTGTTGCAGCGCTCATTACAGACGGTGCTGTTGAAATTGATGATGCCGAGTGTATTGCTGTGTCATACCCAACATTTTTTGACCATGTGGACGCTGTGTTAAAATAATGATGACGAAAACACCTCAAGATCTGTATCGATCGGGGTGTTTTTCTTGTCATAACTAGCTTCGTCATGTAGCATTAATGCATGACTAAGGAAAAGTAAGGTGAACGAATTTGGAAGAGACGATTTTTGAGGCATTACAGCAAGGGGATTTAGCCGCTGTCGAAGCACAGTTGGATACATTTTTAGTACAGGGAACACCGGATGTACAATACGCATTTGCAGAAGGTTGTTTACAGCTTGGCTTTATCGCACAAGCAGATCGCGTATTTGAGCATCTGCAATATTTATTCCCAGAAGAGGCGCAGTTGAAAATTGACCGCGCACAAGTGCAAATGGAGCTTGGCGATGAAGATACGGCACTGGAGTTATTAATGGACGTACAAGATGATGCACCAGAATATCCGCAAGCGTTACTTGTGCTAGCAGATTATTATCAAATGCAAGGCTTGTATGAAGTAGCAGAGCAACGTTTAAACGATGCGCTTGAGCTATTGCCAGAAGAACCGTTACTCCATTTTGCAAAAGCGGAGCTACTCGTGGAAATCGGTCGCTTTACAGAAGCGGCACGTTTATATGAAGAGCTTTATACACAGCAGCATGAATTTGCAGGCGTAAACTTAGCAGCACGTTTAGCGGAAGTATACCGTGCAGGCGCTGCGTATGAAACAGCGCTTGAATATTACATGAAAGCATTAGAAGACGACGTGACGGCCGATTTATTATTTGGTTCTGCATATGCAGCATTCCAAGTGGAAAAGTACGATACGGCCATCCTTCAGCTAGAGGATTTAAAAGAGCTAGACCCAGATTATTTCTCGGCATACTTACTGCTTGCACAAAGTTACGGTATGCAGGAGCAAAACGACAAAGCGTACGCTGCAATCGTTGAAGGAATCACGCGTGATGAATACGATAAGTCACTGTTTTTATATGCAGGGAAAATGGCGTTAAAAAACAGCTTACCGCAGCAAGCAGAGGAACATTTGCAACAAGCGCTAGCATTAGATCCAGAATATATGGAAGCGGCGCTTGTGCTCATGTCGATCTATGCGCAGCAAGAGCGTGATGAAGAAGTTATTGCACTTTATGAAGACTTAAAGCGCGATGATTTTGACTGGACAGCGCTCTATCCATTTGTTGCAAAAGCGCATGTGAACCTAGAACAGTATGACGAAGCAGCGACGTTTTATGATGAAGCATACCGCGACCATCAAGAGGATGCGAGCTTCCTAGAGGAATATGCGTACTTCTTATTAGAAGAAGGCCGTCGTGACGATGCGAAGCGCGTTGTTACAGAACTCATCGCGCTAGACCCATCGGATGATCGCTATAACGATTTACAACTAAGTCTTGAATAAAAGGGGGAAACGTCTTTGACATCATTTGTATCGATTGATGAAAAACGAGTATTTGTGCAATGGTTTCTACGCAATCATCAATTAAAGCGTCGCGAATGTGTATGGATTTTGAATTATTTATTGAGTGATGAAGCCATGCTAGAGCGCGTTCATTTTACCGAGGAGGCACATTATTGCCCACGTGCAATGGTGATGTCAACGACGGATACACCTGGCATTCCGTTTCGCTTTTACAAAGGGAATATTATGACGTCGGATGCGGAAAAGTCATTTCACGACTTGCGCTTACATAGCGATGAGCCGGTATATATTCAATTGAATTTCCAAAACGTACCGCCAAGTGCCGAATATTTAGCGGTGCTTGAGGAAAATCCATATATGCCGCAGTCGCTGCAAAGCAACCAGCATGACCGCATCGTCGCCGAACAACTTGTGCACGAAAGTTTGCATCATTTCCAAGAGGAGAAGTTGCTCATTGAAATTGATGCGGCACTCGATGCAGGCGATAAGGAACGTTTTTTAGCATTATCGAAGCTACTACAACAAATGAAACAATCATAAACACAAAAAGCGAAATAATTGGGCAGCCGTTATTTCGCTTTTTGTCATTCAAATGGGGAAGGTGATGAACGTGAAGTTCAACGTACATGATATGACAATTTTTCAGCAGCAAAAAGATTTTATTGACACGGCAATTGTGCCGCTTGTACACCTCGATTTTTCGGTGCCACAGCTACTGCAATCGAGCGCCGCGGCCAATTATTTATTATCGCTCACTAATTATATTGAGCAGCAATTTAAAGGTCGGGTCGTGTTGTTACCACCGGTTTGCTACACGGTGTTACTGCGTTCAAAGGAGCTGATTCAAAACGTTCATGCAGAGCTACAAAATGCCGGTTTTAAGCATGTTTTTTACATAACATCTGACGTGTCTTGGCGAAAATTAGGCGAGGGACATACGATTATTTGGATGCCGCCGATCCCGCTTGAGTCGATGGATATAAACGTACGCACTAGTATTTTAGAAGAACAATTAAAGCAAATTATGCCGCAAATGGCGGATGCGTGGAGTGCATCGCTTTAATTTTTAGAATGTTCCTTCTTTTCATAAAATAGGATTTTCGTGTATTGACCGAGAATATTTAATGATATATCATAGAATTGTCCAAGTATTGCTATTATCGTAACAGTCTGACTTTTTAGTTGGAGGGGGGAAAAGGATGAGTAAAAATCCAGTTTCACGACGACAATTTCTCGGCTATACATTAACCGGCATTGGCGGCTTTATGGCGGCGGGAATGCTCATGCCAATGGTGCGCTTTGCGGTTGACCCTGTTTTACAAAAGAAAGACGGCGGTGACTTTATCGTCACAGCACAAAAGGTAAGTGAGCTGACGAACGAGCCTGTTCGGGTGGACTTTTCGTTCGAGCAAGTAGATGGGTGGTACACTTCTGAAGTGACAAATTCCGCGTGGGTGTATAAAGATGGGGACACCGTCATCGCCCTTTCGCCAGTATGTAAACATTTAGGCTGTACGGTCAATTGGGCCGGCGATTCTGCCCATCCCGAGCAATTTTTCTGCCCGTGTCATTTAGGGCGATATGAGAAAAATGGTAAAAATGTTGCGGGGACACCGCCACTTGGTCCGCTAGATCAATATGAAGTTTCTGAAAAAGATGGCTTTGTGATGATAGGGAAAACAATTGCAAACGAATTAGTTTAATAATTGTTAGGGGGAGACATCAGTGCTAAATAAACTTTACGATTGGGTTGATGAACGTCTTGATATTACGCCGATTTGGCGCGATATTGCCGACCATGAAGTACCAGAGCACGTAAACCCTGCCCATCACTTTTCAGCGTTTGTATACTGTTTTGGAGGGCTGACATTTTTCATTACAGTGATCCAAATTTTATCGGGCATGTTTTTAACGATGTATTACGTGCAAGATATTGAAAACGCTTGGAAGTCAGTATATTACTTACAAAATGAAGTCGCGTTCGGTGAAATTGTACGCGGTATGCATCACTGGGGTGCATCGTTAGTAATCGTCATGATGTTTTTACATACGCTGCGTGTATTCTTTACAGGCTCGTATAAAAAGCCTCGTGAATTAAACTGGCTCGTTGGGGTAGGTATTTTTGGTGTGATGCTCGGTTTAGGCTTTACAGGTTACTTATTGCCATGGGATATGAAAGCGTTGTTCGCAACGAAAGTAGGCATTGAAATTGCGGCTTCTGTGCCGTTTGTAGGTGGACTCATTAAAACATTATTAGCTGGTGACGCAACAATTTTAGGGGCACAAACGTTAACGCGCTTTTATGCCATCCATGTCTTTTTCTTACCTGCTGCGTTATTCGCCTTACTCGCACTACATTTTATTATGATTCGACGTCAAGGGATTTCAGGACCGTTGTAAGCTAGCGAGTAGAATAATGAAGGAGGGGGAACATTATGCATCGTGGAAAAGGGATGAAATTTGTCGGCGATTCACGCATTAAAGCAAGCGGTCGCATGCCAAATAAGCCAAAAGATTATTCCGAATATCCAGGGCGTACCGAAGCGTTCTGGCCTGACTTTTTATTAAAAGAATGGATGGTTGGTGCGGTATTTTTAATCGGTTATTTACTGTTAACGGTGGCGCATCCATCTCCGTTAGAAGGGCAAGCAGATCCAACAAATACGGCATATATTCCATTGCCAGACTGGTACTTTTTACAAATGTATCAGCTATTAAAGTACACGTACGCATCGGGACCATATAACATTATCGGTGCGATTGTTATTCCTGGGTTAGCGTTTGGGGCACTTGCGCTTGCGCCGTTTTTAGATACGTCAAAAGAGCGCAGTCCATTTAAACGTCCATTACCGACGGCGTTTATGTTGCTAGCGTTATCGGCAATGGTGTACTTAACGTGGGAATCTGTTGTGAACCATGACTGGGAAGCAGCGAAGGCACAAGGTGAAATTAAAGAGGAAGTAAACATTGAAATTGATGAATCCGCAGAAGGGTATGTGTTGCTATCTGGTGAGCAAGGCACGTCCTGTATTGCATGTCATGGCGGCGATTTAGCTGGCGGTGCTGCAGCGCCTCCACTCATTGGCAATGCGTTAACGGCTGAGGAAGTCGCAGATGTCATGCAAAATGGTCGCGGCGCAATGCCTGCAGGTCAATGGGCAGGTACCGATGAGGAGCTTCAAGTCGTTGCGGAATTTATTGCAAGTTTGAAGGAAGAATAAAACGAATAGCCTAGCACAATTTGCTACAAAATCCGGTCGAGCGCTTCATTCGAGCGGATTTTTTTCGTCGTGTTATTACATCGTTTGCAAGACAAAAATCTTTCACATAGTGTACACTTTGAGAGCAAGGACGAAAGGAGGAATACATGTGCGTGAACTTTGGATGCGACTATGGTATATATTATCGCACCGTGCGTTTTTATGGCTGCTGCTCATCGTCAATGCAGCAGGCACTGTTTATGGATACATATGGTACGGAGGGCAGCTTTCACAAACGGAGCCGCTTTATTATATATTTGTGCCAGATAGCCCGACCGCATCGTTGTTTTTTTGCATCGCCATCATTGGCTGGCTGCGCGGGACGAATTATCGCTTGATCGAAGCGTTAGCACTCATCACGCTCGTGAAATACGGGCTGTGGGCGGATATGATGAATATGCTTACATGGAATGAGCGTGGCTACTTAAGCGCGCAAGGCTGGATGCTAGTGGCGTCACATTTTGCGATGGCATTGCAAGCGGTGCTGTACATTCCAAAGTATAACTTTGGTGCGATATCGGTGATCGTTGCGGCCATTTGGACGTTGCACAATGACGTCATCGATTACGTATTCGGGCAAATGCCGATGTACCCATCGATTGCACAGTATGCAAATGAAATCGGGTATTTCACATTTTGGCTGTCTATTGCGTGTATTTTGCTCGCATTTTATGTCAGCAAACAGCGTGAATCATTTGCTCATATGCGTAAAAATAGCTAAAATAGAAGTAGACGGGTGAAGTAGAAAAATTCCCCACTTACATTTAACGAACACAGAAAGGGAAGAAGTCAATTGATGTTTATTATTTATTTTGTACTCATTTTAATACTGCCACTGTATGCACAATGGAAAGTAAAAAGCACGTACAAAAAGTATGCGCAAGTGTACTCAACATCTGGCAAAACGGGCGAGCAAGTTGCGCGTGAAATGCTGGATAAAAACGGCTTATACGACGTGCGTGTCGTGCCAACACAAGGGTATTTAGCAGATCATTACAATCCTGCAACGAAAACAGTTGCGTTATCTGAATCGAACTATTTCGGTACGTCTGTAGCAGGTACTGCTGTTGCAGCGCACGAAGTAGGACATGCGATTCAACATGCAGAAAGCTATTCAATGTTGACGTTACGCTCGAAGCTTGTACCGGTTGCAAACTTCTCGTCAAACGCTTCATGGATTTTCATTTTAATCGGTATTTTTGCAAGTATGTCGAATCTTTTACTTGTTGGTATTGTGTTAATGGCAGCAGGTGTTGTATTCCAACTCGTAACATTACCGGTTGAGTTTGATGCCTCAAGCCGTGCGATGCGCGAAATCGACGCGATGGGGATTATCAATAATGAGGAATATCCACAAGCACGTAAAGTGTTAAATGCAGCAGCGATGACATATGTTGCAGCAGCCGCAGTTGCCGTAATGGAACTTGTTCGTTTAGTGTTAATGTACACAGGGATGACGAGTAACGACGAGTAATAAACGGTTAAAGGGAGATTGCATAACGCAATCTCCCTTTTGTTAATGAATCGGTTGTTTTTGTCCGTCGAGTGTGAATCCCTCACCAGAGACGTCGCGTACTTCACTAATTGAGACGAACGCATGTGGATCGATCAGTTCAATAATCGTCTTAATGCGCACCGTTTCATTTTTCGGCACAACGCAATATAAAATATCTTTCGTTTCCTTTGTGAAATACCCTTTTCCACTTAGCACCGTCACACCACGCTCCATATGCGTCGTAATGCGCTCAGCAATTTCCTCATGTTTCGGTGAAATAATAAAGACGCCGCGCGCTGCATATTGCCCGTCTTGTACAAGATCGACGACGTGCCCACCGACATAAACTGCAACGAGCGTATACATCATCGAGCGCGCATCTAAAAACGTTACCCATGAAAGTAAAATAATGACCGTATCAAACGCGAACATCGTTTTTCCCATGCTCCAGCCAAAATATTTGTGCGTTAAGCGAGCGATAATATCAACGCCACCTGTTGTGCCACCGAAGCGGAAAATAATGCCTAAGCCGACACCGATAAAGACGCCGGCAAATAATGCGACAAGCAGCATATCGTCATGCAAATCAAATGTGAACGCATAGCGCTGGAAAATGGCTAAAAATACCGAGAACGATACCGTACCAATCAACGTGTACACAAACGAGCGCTTCCCGAGCAATTTATAGCCGATAAAGAATACAGGAATGTTGAGTAAAATATTCATCAGTGCAGGATCCCAGCCGACTGTAAACAGTAAAATTAATGTAATGCCTGTAAAGCCACCTTCACTAAGTTCATGTGCAATATTAAAATGTACAAAGCCAAATGCAAAAATAGCGGAGCCAATTAAAATACCGAGCACATTTTGCCATTTAATGAGTTTAAGCATAAACGTACCTCATTTCGTTTTCAAAGTAATAAAAATGTGTTATGAATTCACCGTATCATGCCTTTTATTCCTTTGACAACCCCTATGTTCTTTCGATACGATGGAGAAAGAGTGTAAACATACGTATAAAACGGTACAACAGTAGGGCGCATGTTTTTCTCCAAAATACATAACGAGCAACAACAGAAGAAAGGAAGAGGTTTACGTGATTCGAGTAGCAATTGCAGGTGCACGTGGTAAAATGGGAACAGAGGCTGTGCATACAGTGATGAAGCATGAGGAAATGACGCTTGTGGCGGCATTAGATTATAAAGAAATTGGTGCAACACTTGCTGACACGGGTTTATTCCCAGCGAGCTATGACGTGCCAGTATTTACAGACATGGCGCAGTTAGTGGCACAAACGAAGCCAGATGTATTAGTGGATTTAACAAACCCACATTTTGTGTACAAACATACAAAAGAGGCGCTTGAACTTGGTGTGCGTCCGGTGATCGGCACGACAGGCTTTACAGATGAGCAGCTAGAAGAATTAACGACGCTTGCCGAAGCGAAAGGCATTGGGGCAATCATCGCTCCGAACTTTGCAATCGGCGCGATTTTAATGATGAAGTTTGCCAAGGAAGCAGCAAAATACTTACCGGACGTTGAAATTATTGAAATGCATCACGATCAAAAGCTAGATGCCCCATCCGGTACAGGTGTGAAAACGGCGCAAATGATTGCGGACGTGCGCGCGTCAAAAGGACAAGGGCACCCAGACGAAAAAGAAACAATGGCCGGTGCGCGCGGTGCGGACTTTGATGGCATGCGCATTCATAGCGTGCGCTTACCAGGTTTAGTCGCACATCAACAAGTGCTGTTTGGTGGCGAAGGTCAGCTGTTAACGATTCGTCACGACTCACTGAATCGCGGTTCTTTCATGTCGGGCGTTGCGTTTTGTATTCAAGAAGTCGTGAACATGAACACGCTGGTGTACGGTTTAGAAAATATTATTTAACACAACGTACGCTCTTTCTGCAAACAGAAAGAGCGTACTTGTTCAAAAAGGATGAATAAACATGAAAATAGCATTAATTGCACACGACCGTAAAAAAGATAACTTAGTTGAATTTGCGATTGCGTACACAGAAATTTTAAATCAGCACGAACTATACGCAACGGGGACAACGGGCATGCGTGTCATGGAAGCAACCGGTTTATCGGTACATCGCTTTAGTTCAGGGCCACTTGGTGGTGACCAACAAATTGGCGCGATGATTGCGATGAATGAAATGGATATGGTCATTTTCTTCCGAGACCCATTAACAGCGCAACCACATGAGCCGGATGTGACAGCGCTCATTCGTTTATGCGACGTCTACAACGTGCCGCTTGCGACGAATATGGGCACGGCGGAAGTGCTGTTAAAAGGCTTACAAGAAGGCTTTATTGATTGGCGTTTATTACAGGAACGTCGTTAAGAAACGGAGGACAGTGAAGCGATGACGAAATTAAAAATTGGCATTACATGTTACCCGACAGTGGGCGGCTCTGGTGTGCTTGCCACAGAGCTCGGGAAGTTACTAGCTGAGCGCGGACATGAAATTCATTTTATTACATCCAGCATGCCTTTTCGCTTAAACCGCATGTATCCGAACATCTTCTTCCATGAAGTGGATGTCAATCAATATTCTGTATTTCAATACCCACCGTACGACATTGCATTAGCGAGTAAAATTGCTGAAGTTGTCAAAGAGCAGCAGCTAAATGTGATGCACGTACATTATGCCATTCCACACGCGGTGTGTGCAGCGCTTGCCCGCAGCATGAGTGAAGTGGACTTTGGCATTGTGACAACGCTGCACGGCACAGATATTACAGTGCTTGGACAAGATGCTTCGATGACGCAGCCGATTAAATACGGCATTGAAGCATCGGATATTGTCACGGCTGTGTCGACAGCATTAAAAGAACAAACGTATGCACTCATCCCGACAACGAAGCCGATCGAAACGGTGTATAATTTTGTCGATGAGCGTGTGTATGCACCACAGCCAGTCGAAGGCTTAAAGGCGCAGTTTGGCATCGATGAGGATGAGAAGGTGCTCATTCACGTATCAAACTTCCGCAAAATTAAAAATGTCGACCATATTGTAGAGACGTTTTTCCGCGTGCGCCAAGATCTGCGTGCAAAGCTGTTATTAGTTGGCGATGGGCCTGAAATGAACCGCATTACAAAACTGGTGAAAGATTCCCCGTATAAAGACGATGTGCTGTTTTTAGGGCGTCAAGACAACTTGGCGGAATTGTACTCGATCAGCGATGTGATGTTGCTGTTATCGTCGAAAGAGTCATTTGGACTTGTGTTACTGGAGGCGATGGCGTGTGGTGTACCGGGCATTGGAACGAATATCGGTGGCATTCCAGAAGTCATTGAGCACGGGAAAACGGGCTACATTGTTGAAGAAGGTGACGTGGACGCAGCCGCGGCAAAAACGCTTGCGTTATTACAGGATGAGGCATTACTTGCTACGTGTAAACAGCAAGCAAAAGCGTCGGTGCAAGCTCGCTTTAGCTCGCGTTCAATTGTCGCCGAGTATGAGGCATTATATGAACAGGTTGCGAAGTTCCATGACTAAACAAATGCACAGAGCAAAGGACGTTGTACGCATACTTGAGCAAGCTGGCTATGAAGCGGTCATTGTCGGAGGCGCGGTGCGAGATGCGCTCATTGGACGTGATTTCAACGATGTCGATGTGGCAACGGAGGCATTGCCACTACAAGTAAAAGCGTTGTTTGACAAGACGATTGATGTTGGCATTGAACATGGGACCGTGCTTGTGTTACAGGAAGGTGTTGGCATTGAAGTGACGACGTATCGCACCGAGTCGACGTATACGGACCATCGCCGCCCAGATACGGTTCACTTTGTGCGTGATTTACGCGAAGATTTACAGCGTCGTGACTTTACGATGAATGCACTCGCCATGCGTGCCAATGGTGAAATTGTCGACTATTACGGCGGAGAAGCAGATTTACAGGCGCGCATCATTCGTGCGGTAGGCGAGCCGCGTGCACGCTTTGAAGAAGATGCGCTCCGCATGCTTCGTGCCGTGCGCTTTGTTGCACAGCTCGGTTTTACAATTGAGCAAAACACCGCTCAAGCGATTGAGCAACAAGCATCGATGATTACGCACATTGCGATTGAGCGCATACAAGCAGAATTGGAGAAGTTATTTGTCGGCCCATTCGTCGCTGAAGGGATAAAAGCGATTCGTGAAACGACATTAAGTGAACATCTCGTCGGTACATTTGATGAACGTGAATGGCAACATGTTCAATTGCGTGATGCAAATGTTGGTTGGGCATATTTTGCCTATGGATCACAAATGGACGCTGCAACAGTTGCGCGTACGTATCGCTTAGCCAATAAGCAAAAGCAGTTCATCGCGCATGTGCTGACGCTTGCACATCAAGATGATTGGACGACGATGGATTATTTTACGTATGACATCGACGTATTGTACGCCGCCCAAGCGATTCGTACATGGCAGCATCAACGTGTCGTTACAACTGCACACATTGATGCACAAAAAGCCGCGTTGCCGATTCAAACGAAGGATGAGCTCGCTATTAATGGACAAGACGTCATGCAGTGGCGTGATGAAAAGCGTGGTCCGTGGATCAAAGAGGCGCTCGCAGCGATTGTTGAAGCGGTCGTAACAGGCAACGTACAAAACGATACACAACGAATAAAGGACTGGTTTAATCGTGAGTGGAACAACTAAAGAGCGCGTATTACAGGCGCTATTACAAGTACAACAGGATGCGTATGTTTCGGGTGCACAGCTTGCGGACATGTGTGGGGTATCGCGAACAGCGATTTGGAAGGCAATCCAAACATTGGAGCAAGATGGCTATACGATTATTTCTGCCCGCACAAAAGGGTATCGTTTAGCGGAAAAAACAGATTTTGTAGATGCTGCGCATATTGAACCGTATTTACAAACGAAAGCGATTGGTCGCGTCATTCATTATGAAAAGGAAGTGACATCGACGCAAACGGTCGCAAGTGAACTCGTGAAGGCGAATACGCCACACGGGACGGTTGTCATTGCCGAGGCGCAAACGGCCGGACGTGGGCGCATGGAGCGTCCTTGGGAGACAACAGCAGGTAAGGGCATTTGGATGACCGTTATTTTACGTCCGGATTTACCACCGCATCAAGCGCCGCAGTTTACACTTGTGGCAGCTGTCGCAGTTATTAACGCGATGAAAGCACTGTATCATAACTTTACACCGGTGATAAAATGGCCAAATGATATTTTAGTAAATGGCAAAAAAACGACCGGTATTTTAACGGAAATGGTCGCTGAAGCAGACCGCGTGAATGCGCTACTTGTTGGCATTGGCATTAACATGAACCAACAAATGAGCGATTTTCCTGAAGAGCTACAAACGATTGCGACGTCGGTTGCGCTAGAAGAAGGGCGCAGCGTCGACCGTGCAGAGCTAGTTGCGATGATTTGCCAATACCTTGAAAATTATAGCGATGTGTATGTGAAGCATGGTTTTGCGCGTTTAAAAATGCTATGGGAAGAAGCATCGGGGACGATCGGGAAGCAAATTCGTGCGACGACATTGCGGGAAGTGCTAGAAGGAACCGCAATCGGTATTACCGATGATGGCGTATTACAAGTGCAGCTCGCATCGGGTGAAGTGCGCGGCATTTACTCGGCGGATATTGAACTGACGTAACGAAGCAAAGTCTTTATGGCTTTGCTTTTTTAATGTGTACAATGCAGCAAAAACGGCAATACAAACAGAAAAGGGGGAGAGGTCATGACACATCTTTTATTTTCTGTCGACAACCATATTGCAACGATTACGTTACATCGTCCCGAGGCACGTAATGCGTTTAGTGAATCGATGCTGCGTGCGTGGATTGCCGCATTAGAACAAGTGCGTGACGACGAAGATATTCGCGTCTGCGTTGTTACAGGAACGGGTAACGCCTTTTGTGCAGGCGGTGATATCAAAGCAATGGCAGCAGGGAAAGGCTTTTATGACAGCAAGGCGGATATAACATCAACGGCACAGGCGCGTAAAAATTCATTATGGCAACTCGTGCAGCGCATCCCGCTGTTGCTGCAAGACATTGATAAGCCAGTCATTGCTAAAGTAAATGGTTTCGCGATGGGTGCGGGGTTTGATATGGCACTTATGTGTGATATTCGAATTGCTTGCAGCAGCGCGGTTATGAGTGAAAGCTACATCAATGTCGGCATCGTACCAGGAGACGGTGGCGCGTATTTTTTACCGAAATTGATCGGCAAAGACCGTGCGCTTGATCTGCTGTGGACCGCGAAATTATTAACTGCGCAGCAAGCGTATGAAGCGGGACTTGTGACGTTTGTTGTAGAGGATGACGAGTTGGATCGTTTTACAGCGCACTATGCGCAAAAGCTTGTGGAAGGGCCACAGCTTGCAATCCGCATGATGAAACGTGCGGTATATGAAAGTGAGCGTGTCGATCTTCGCACGGCGCTCGATAGCATTTCGTCACAAATGGCGATTGTGACAGAGCATCCTGATTTTCAAGAAGGGGTACAAGCGGTTGTTGAAAAACGAAAGCCGAAGTTTTTGTAGCGAAAAAAGCGTTGGACAAAACGTTCTCTCAAGTGAACAAAGAGCGTGAGACAAAACCACGATTGGGACATAAGTGGAACTTGGAGAAACATTCATCCAGTTTGATGCTAAATATTGGATGTGTTTGAGACAAAACAAGTGCAATCAGGAAATATCGCATTTTCTGATTGCACTTTTCTGCTTTTTCGATCACTTTGCTTCGAGCAGGCAATTCTTTCGGTCATGGAGGCGAAC
>JAHAYH010000091.1 GCA_018384745.1 Caryophanon sp.
GTACGCAATCCCTCATATTTCTACAGGTGATATGTTCCGTGCAGCTATCAAAGAAAGTACTGAGCTTGGCCTTAAAGCTAAGACGTTTATGGATGAAGGGAAATTAGTACCTGATGAAGTAACAATCGGTATCGTACGTGAGCGACTTTCACAAGCGGATTGCGAAAAAGGATTCTTATTAGATGGCTTCCCTCGCACAGTTCCTCAAGCAGAAGCTTTAGATAGCATCTTAGATGAACTTGGTCGCCCAATCGAGCACACGATTAACATCGAAGTGCAAAAAGATGAATTAGTAGCACGCCTAAGTGGTCGTCGTATTTGTAAAACTTGTGGCGCTTCTTACCACTTAATTTTCAATCCTCCAGCTGAGGAAGGAAAATGTGATAAGGACGCAGGAGAGCTTTACACTCGTGCAGATGATAATCCTGAAACGGTGGAAAACCGCCTAACAGTAAATATGAATCAAGCGCAACCTTTACTTGATTTTTATCAAGCAAAAGGTGTGTTATCAAATATTGATGGACAGCAAGATATCAATAAGGTTTTTGCTGATCTTGACGCTCTTTTACAGAGCAGCCGCAGCTGATACCTGAACCGGGCGCGTGTAAATGCTTCCGTTGAGGAATCAAATGCGGAGGCAACATGAAAAACGAATTTTTTGAGAGTTGCAAAAGCATATTGTGCCCGGTATATACTATTTGAAGAATTTGAGCACTTCGGTGTGATGAAAGTTCAAAAAAATGTATAATGGGTTTCGTGGAAGCATTTGTGTACACGGTTGGGTTTACCCATCTAGACATTCCGGCTATCGTATGAGCATAAGGAAAACAGTTTCCTTTAACCGGATCTGTTATCCGTGGATTGTGTGAAGCGAAACCAGACGAGCGTCTTTCGGAACATCTCTCATACAATCCGAGCATATGTTAATGGGGTTGCTTCTTCTGAAGAAGAAACACAGTTGCTTTGGTTCTCTTATGGAATCAACAAATGCATATAGAAGGGAGCTTATGGTAGATGGCGAAAGATGATGTAATTGAAGTCGAAGGGACAGTTGTTGAGACTTTGCCAAACGCGATGTTTAAGGTAGAATTAGAAAATGGACATACTGTGCTAGCTCACGTATCTGGCAAGATCCGTATGCACTTTATCCGCATTTTACCTGGAGATAAGGTTACTATCGAGTTATCTCCTTATGATTTAACTCGCGGTCGTATCACATACCGTTTTAAATAATCTTTTGCGCTCCGGAATATTAAGGAGGTTAGGTTAGATGAAAGTGAGACCATCTGTGAAACCGATCTGCGAAAAATGTAAAGTAATTCGCCGACGCGGTAAAGTAATGGTAATCTGTGAAAATCCTAAACACAAACAAAAACAAGGATAATTAAACAAGGAGGTGCACTAACGAATGGCACGTATTGCTGGTGTTGACATTCCTCGCGATAAACGCGTTGTAATTTCATTAACTTACATCTACGGTATTGGTAAAACTACTTCTCAAAAAGTATTAGCAGCTGCTGGTATTAACGAAGAAACTCGCGTACGCGATCTTTCAGAAGATCAGTTAAACTTAATCCGTGAACAATTAGATTCATACAAAGTAGAAGGTGACTTACGTCGTGAAGTTTCATTAAACATCAAACGTTTAATGGAAATCGGATGTAACCGTGGTATCCGTCACCGTCGTGGTTTACCAGTTCGTGGTCAAAATACGAAGAACAACGCACGTACGCGTAAAGGTCCTCGTAAGACTGTAGCGAACAAGAAAAAATAATTAAGTAAAGGAGGTCCCTGTTAGACATGGCACGTAAACAACAAACTCGTAAACGTCGTGTGAAAAAGAATATCGAAGCTGGTATTGCACACATCCGTTCTACATTTAACAATACAATCGTAACGATTACAGATATGCAAGGTAACGCTGTATCTTGGTCATCAGCTGGTGCTTTAGGTTTCCGTGGTTCACGTAAATCAACTCCATTCGCTGCACAAATGGCTGCAGAAACTGCTGCTAAAACTTCTTTAGAGCATGGTCTTAAAACGTTAGAAGTAACTGTTAAAGGTCCTGGTGCAGGTCGTGAAGCTGCAATCCGTGCGCTTCAAGCTGCTGGTTTAGAAGTAACTGCTATCAAAGACGTTACTCCAGTTCCTCATAACGGTTGCCGTCCGCCAAAACGTCGTCGCGTGTAATAGGTATTCCTAGTTTTTACGCTAGGTATTCCCGTCTTATGCAAATCGGCCCTGGGCGTTTTAAAAAAAGATGATGGTAATAAACCTAATACATTCGATGTTTTGAAGGAGGGTAAATTGAATGATCGAAATTGAAAAACCAAAGATTGAAACGGTTGAAATCAGCGAAGATTCCAAATATGGTAAATTTGTTGTAGAACCACTTGAACGTGGTTATGGTAATACTTTGGGTAACTCACTACGTCGTATCCTTTTATCTTCTTTACCTGGTGCTGCTGTAACTTCAATCCAAATTGATGGTGTTTTACATGAGTTCTCTACTGTAGAGGGCGTTGTAGAAGACGTTGCATCAATTATCTTGAATGTTAAAAAGTTAGCATTAAAAATTTACTCTGATGAAGAGAAATTAATTGAGATTGATATTAAAGGTGATGAACAAGGCATCGTAACTGCTGCTGACATCACACACGATTCAGACGTTGAGATTTTAAATCCTGATTTATATATCGCAACAATTGCTAAAAACGGACACTTACGCATGCGTATGTATGCACAACGTGGACGTGGATATACTCCAGCTGATCAAAACAAACGTGAGGATCTTCCTATCGGCGTTATCCCGATCGACTCTATTTACACTCCAGTTTCACGCGTCAACTTCCAAGTTGAAAACACTCGTGTTGGACAAAGCTCTGACTACGACAAACTTTCACTTGATGTTTGGACAGATGGTAGCATCGGTCCTAAAGAGGCGATTTCGCTTGGAGCGAAAATTTTAACAGAGCACTTAAACATCTTCGTTGGCATGACTGATGAGGCACAAACTGCTGAAATCATGGTCGAAAAAGAAGAAGATCAAAAAGAACGCGTTCTTGAGATGACTATCGAAGAATTAGATCTTTCTGTTCGTTCTTACAACTGCTTAAAGCGCGCTGGTATCAACACGGTACAAGAGTTAGCTGACAAGTCAGAAGACGACATGATGAAGGTTCGTAACCTTGGTCGTAAGTCATTAGAAGAAGTAAAAGCGAAATTAGATGAGCTTGGTTTAGGGTTACGCAAAGAAGACTAAGCGATATTAAAAATTTTAGTATTTTGCATTAAAGGAGGGAAATTCCATGGGTTACAGAAAACTTGGCCGTACAAGTTCTCAACGTAAAGCTTTATTACGTGATTTAACAACTGACTTAATCATCAACGAGCGCATCGAAACTACTGAAGCTCGCGCTAAGGAGTTACGTTCAACTGTTGAAAAAATGATTACTTTAGGTAAGCGCGGTGATTTACACGCACGTCGTCAAGCGGCTGCTTACATCCGTCGTGAGTTAGTAGCTACTACTGATGCTGAAGGTAACGAAAACACTGTTTTCGCACTTCAAAAATTATTTGACGATGTAGCTCCACGTTACGCAGAGCGTCAAGGTGGTTACACTCGTATTCTTAAAGTAGGTCCTCGCCGTGGTGACGGTGCACCTGTAGTTGTGATTGAATTAGTTTAATCATAAATATGAGGTAAGTGAGGGTGTCCGTCGAAGCCGGTTCACCGGTCGAGCGGCACCCTCTTTTTATACACAAAGCCAAACTAAATGGTTTATACGACAAATAATTAAGCTGAGCGTTATGATGAGCGGGCTATGCAAATAGTGGCGTCTCGTTTAGCTCTCGCACCTCATTCATAGGTTCACGGAATTGAGCAGCCGTGTTCTTGCTTTTAAATGTACAAGCGCATTTCTCTGAATGAGGTGCGCGCTTTTTTATTATACATATTGGAAAAAAACGTTCTTGTCCCAGGCAAGAGCGTTTTTTCGTTTTTAAGTATTAAAGGTAGTCAGTGTGCCAAAAACAGTGTACCTTAGTATTTAGAACAGTTTCGAGCTGAGCTAGTAGAGATGAGAACAGAAAGGAAGACGCATACGAATGACTGAAATTTTATCATTAAACGCCGTGACGTTTTCGTATACGCCAGAAGAGCCGGCGTCTAAAAACGCGGTCGACAACGTAAGTTTTGCGATTTCTGAAGGACAATGGATTGCGATTGTGGGTCATAACGGTTCAGGGAAATCAACAATTGCGAAGCTTATGAATGGCTTATTACAACCAACGTCAGGGGAAGTTCGCTTTCGTCGCGACGTATTAACTGAGGATAATTTATGGGACGTTCGCTCACAAATGGGCATGGTATTTCAAAATCCAGATAATCAATTTGTTGGGGCAACGGTGCAGGATGATGTAGCGTTCGCGCTTGAAAACAACGGTGTACCGTATGAAGATATGGTGCAGCGTGTGAAAGAGTCGCTCGCACAAGTGAAGATGGAAGGCTTTTTAAACCATGAGCCGCATCATTTATCGGGCGGACAAAAACAACGTGTAGCGATTGCAGGGGCTTTAGCGCTTCGTCCTAAGCTTTTAATTTTAGATGAGGCAACGTCTATGCTCGATCCACAAGGGCGCATTGAAGTGCTTCAAACAGTGCAAGAGCTACGAAAAGAAACGGGCTTAACTGTTATTTCAATTACGCATGATTTAGAGGAAGCGATGCTCGCAGACCGCGTGTTATTTATGAACGGTGGTCAAAAGTTCGCAGAAGGTACGCCAACGGAAATTTTCGCACTCGGTGATGAGTTAATTGCACTCGGACTCGATTTACCATTTGCGATGAAGCTCTCACGCTTATTGCAACAGCAAGGCGTGCAGCTACAAGGACAACATCTTACAGAAGAAGAGCTGGTGAATGATTTATGGACATCAAACTTCAACAAGTAGAATATGCATATGCAAAGGGCACACCGTTTGAAAAACGTGCATTATACGATGTGAACATGCATATTCAATCAGGCACGTATCAAGCAATTATCGGTCATACAGGCTCGGGGAAATCAACAGTGCTGCAGCATTTCAATGCGTTGCTTCGTCCAACGAGTGGACAAGTTGTCATTGGTGACCGTACGATCGAAGCTGGAAAAAAACAAAAAAACTTAAAAGAAGTGCGCCAAAAAGTTGGCATCGTATTCCAATTTCCCGAACATCAGCTGTTTGAAGAAACGGTGCTAAAGGACATTATGTTTGGTCCGATGAACTTCGGCATGAGCGCGGACGTTGCAGAAAAACGCGCACGTGAGCTAATTACACTTGTTGGCTTACCAGAAAGCGTCCTTGAGAAATCACCGTTTGATTTATCGGGCGGGCAAATGCGTCGCGTGGCGATTGCAGGGGTGTTAGCGATGGAGCCAGATGTCATTGTGTTAGATGAGCCAACAGCAGGACTGGATCCGCGTGGACAACGTGAAATTATGGATATGTTTTATGCGTTGCATAAAGAGCGTGGGTTAACGACGATTCTTGTGACGCACAGCATGGAAGATGCGGCGCGTTATGCAGATTACGTTGCCATCATGCATGAAGGACGCTGCGTGCTCACAGGAACGCCGACAGAGCTGTTTAGCGATGAGGAGCAACTGCGCAAGTACCGCTTAGAAGTACCACGTCTTGTTGCCTTCCAGCGTAAAATTGAAAAGCTGATTGGTAAGCCATTACCGGAGCTGTCATTAACGGAAGAGCAGTTTGCTTTGCAGCTAGCAGCTTATTTGAAAGCAGGTGAGCGCCGATGATGGAAAAAATGATTTTTGGTCGCTACATTCCGGGGGATTCGTTTATTCACCGTCTCGACCCACGTGCGAAGCTATTGTTCGTCTTCGCCTTTATCATCATTGTATTTATCGCCAACAACGCGGTAACGTACGGGGTGCTACTTGCATTTACATTTTTCATTATGCTGCTGAGTCGCATACGTCCATACTTCATTATTAACGGCTTAAAGCCAGTGCTATTGCTGCTCATTTTTACATTCTTCATTCACATATTGTTTACGAAAGAGGGAGAACTTTTATTTGAGTGGGGCTTTTTAAGCGTTTATGAGGAAGGGTTGCGCCAAGGTATTTTTATTTCGATTCGCTTCCTTGTGCTCGTCTTTATGACAACAATTTTAACGCTCACGACGTCGCCAATTTCGATTACGGATGGGCTTGAAGTGCTGTTAAATCCACTGAAAAAAGTGAAGTTCCCAGTCCATGAATTAGCGCTTATGATGTCGATTGCGCTGCGCTTTATTCCAACGTTAATGGATGAAACGGACAAAATTATGAAGGCACAAATGGCTCGCGGGTCGGATTTAAGTGCAGGACCGATTATGGATCGTATTCGTGCAGTTGTGCCATTACTCGTGCCGTTATTTGTCAGTGCGTTTAAGCGTGCTGAAGATTTAGCAACGGCAATGGAAGTGCGTGGCTACCGCGGTGGTGAAGGGCGTACACGTTATCGTCAATTAGCGTGGCATATGCGCGACACCATTGTATTACTTGCGGCTATTTTATTAGCGGTAGGACTATTTTATTTAAGAGGTTAATACATGAAACGTTTAAAGATGATTATTAGCTATGACGGCACGCAATTTTCAGGCTATCAAGTGCAGCCAGGAGCGCGTACGGTACAGCTAGAAATAGAAAAAGTGTTACAAGTGATGCATAAAGGTGAGCATGTGAAAATTACAGCGAGCGGTCGTACCGATGCACGCGTACATGCGACGGGACAAGTCATTCATTTTGATACGACGCTGACGATTCCACCAGAGCGCTATATGAAGGCGTTAAATGTACAGCTGCCGCACGATATTCGCGTGCTACACTGTGAGGAAGTAGCACCCGATTTTCACGCGCGCTTTGACGTAACGGGGAAACGTTATCGCTACATTTGGAATACAGAGCCTGTGCAAAGTCCGTTTCGTCGCCATTATACGACCGAGACGAACGGCATAAAACCGGATGTAAAGAAAATGCGTGAAGCCGCACAGTACATTTTAGGGGAACATGACTTTTCATGTTTTTGTGCGGCGAATACGAGCGTACAAGATAAAGTACGTACCGTGCATAGCATTACAATCGACTTTCACGGTGATGAGCTGCATATGGCGATCGAAGGAAATGGTTTCCTATATAATATGGTGCGCATTATCGCAGGTACATTATGGGAAGTTGGTATTGGAAAGCGAACGCCACAAAATGTACAAAAAATAATCGAAAGTAATGATCGAAAAATGGCAGGAAAAACAGCTCCACCGCATGGATTATACTTGGAATGCGTGTATTACTAAGCGTTTAACAACTTTCCCAGGTGTTCATTTTTTATGCTTGACTTTAACTAAAATTCGTTATAAGATGATGTATGGTATTTTCATTACCACCACAATAATAAGCCCCGAAACTTATAAGTGTAACTAATGAAAAATAACGGTAATCATATCGATTAGGAGGATATATACATGCGTACAACATTCATGGCTAAAGGTCACGAAGTAGAACGTAAATGGTTAGTGATCGACGCTGAAGGCCAAACACTTGGTCGTTTAGCTTCTGAAGTAGCTGCTATTTTACGTGGTAAACATAAACCAACATTCACACCAAACGTTGACACAGGTGATCACGTGATCATCATCAACGCAGAAAAAATCGAGTTAACAGGTAAGAAATTACAAGACAAAATTTACTACCGTCATACTCAATTCGCAGGCGGCTTAAAACAACGCACAGCTGGCGAAATGAAAGAAAAATACCCAACTCAAATGCTTGAGTTAGCTATCAAAGGGATGCTTCCAAAGAACTCTTTAGGCCGCAAAATGTTTGGTAAATTAAACGTTTATGCTGGTACTGAGCACCCACACGCAGCACAAAAACCAGAAGCATACGAGCTTCGCGGATAATACTAAAAGGAGGATACAACCTTGGCACAAGTTCAATACATCGGCACAGGTCGCCGTAAAAGTTCAGTAGCCCGCGTACGTTTAGTACCAGGTGAAGGCAACATCGTAATCAACAAACGTGACATCGAAGAGTATGTACCATTCGCAGCGTTACGTGAAGTAATTAAACAACCATTAGTAGCAACTGAAACTGTAGGTAGCTACGATATCCACGTAAACGTAAACGGTGGTGGATACACTGGTCAAGCTGGTGCTGTACGTCACGGTATTGCTCGCGCATTACTACAAGTTGACCCAGCATTCCGTCCAGCATTAAAATCTGCTGGCTTATTAACTCGTGACTCACGCATGAAAGAACGTAAAAAATACGGTCTTAAAGGCGCTCGTCGTGCACCTCAATTCTCTAAACGTTAATTTTGGTTTGTACAGAGTTTCAAAACACGTTCCGACATTTGTCGGAGCGTGTTTTTTTTATGTGTATTGTGTAATATCGCTCTTCACATTCGAGGCAGGCTTTCCGCGGGCTCGGCTCAAGCCTCCTCGACACTCGTACGCTCGTGTCTGTGGGGTCTTTCGACACGAGCTATTCCCGCTGGAGTCCGCCTCTTTGTTCCGAGCAGCAATTGTTATTACTTTAATCTATAATGCAATACGACTTGAAACAGCATTAGCTCATATATTGCATCTGCGCGCTTAGTTTGCATGGAAGTGAAGTGGCGAGCTTTAATAAGATAAAAGAGTCAAAGGATTATATTACGTTCTACGATGAACGCTTCTTAGCTTCCAAACATATCATAGCCGAATCGCGAAATAGTTATGCTATAATAAAATGTATCTTACAGATTTAGGGGAGTGTTTTACTTGATTAACGAGCAACAAGTCCGTGAAATTCTTGGTCAATTAGAAGATCCGTTTTTACATAGAACGTTACAAGAAACAGACGGCATTTTAAGTGTTTCAATTAAAGAAGAAAAAAACCACGTGAGTGTGAAAGTAGCAATCACGAAAACAAATACACCAGAACAAATGCAACTTCAAATGAAAGTTGTTGAAAAGTTAAAAGAAGCAGGTGCTAATACGGTAGGGATCCGCTTTGAAGAACTTTCAAAAGAAAAGCTTGAGCAATTCCGCGGGCAAGCAACGGAATCAGAAGCACAAGACATTTTATCACCATTATCGAAAGTGCAATTTATCTCAATCGCTTCTGGTAAAGGTGGCGTAGGGAAATCAACTGTTTCTGTTAACTTAGCGGTTGCACTTGCACGTTTAGGGAAAAAAGTTGCGTTAATCGATGCTGATATTTACGGCTTCAGCGTACCGGATATGATGGGTGTACAAGAAATGCCAGTTGTGAAAAACGACCGCATTTACCCAGTAGATCGTTTAGGTGTAAAAGTTATTTCAATGGGCTTCTTCGTTGAAAACAATGCACCAATCGTTTGGCGTGGTCCAATGCTTGGGAAAGTATTAGATCAATTTTTCCGCGATGTAGAGTGGGGAGACATTGACTACTTATTATTAGACTTACCACCAGGTACAGGCGATATCGCACTTGATATTCACCAAATGTTACCGGCATCAAAAGAAATCGTTGTAACAACGCCACACCCAACAGCAGCATTCGTTGCCGCTCGTGCTGGTGCAATGGCATTACAAACAGATCACGAAATTCTTGGTGTTGTCGAAAACATGGCATGGTTCGAATCAAAATCAGGTGAGCGTGAATACGTATTCGGTAAAGGCGGCGGTCCAAAGCTTGCAGAAGAATTACGTACAGAGCTAATCGGTCAAATTCCATTAGGTCAACCAGATTGGGATGAAGAAGACTTCGCACCTTCTGTATATGCAGAAGCGCACCCAACAGGTCAACTTTACTTACAAATGGCACAAAACGTCATTGATAAATTAACGAAATAATAAATGAGGCGTCGCACCAATTATGGAGCGGCGCTTTTCTTTCGCCTTTCGTTTCATGGATCGCTTTGGTAAAATAATAGAAAATAGCGCTTTTCGATCAATAAGTTTATATGTTTGAGCAAATTTCAGCATTGGGGGCTAAACGGGATGACAATTCGAAATTTCATGAAGTTTGCGTTATGGGGGATTTTACTTGGCGGCAGCATTACGAGTATTGCGAGTGTATTTATTCGCTATGACGTATATGCACCGTTCATACAAGCAGGCGAGTACGGAGAAGTAGTGGCGACATTTGTGTGGATGTTTATGTTAGGGGTGACGATGGCCGTTATTGCGCAAGCGGGTTACTTTGCCTATTTAACGATTCACCAAATTGGCGTTGGTGTATTTAAGTCGTTAACGCTTTGGAACTGGGTGCAAATGTTGCTCATTGTCATTGTATTGGTCGATCTTGTCGCATTCCGTTTCATGCCAAATGCGACTGTATGGCAGCAGCATGCGTTTTATATTGTACTGCTCATTATTTTAATTAGCTGTGCGATTGTTGCTGCGTCACAAAAAGTGCGCATGACGGCAAAGCCACACGTATTCATTCCGTCACTATTTTTCATGATCGTCGTGACATCACTAGAATGGATTATCGCATTAATGGGGCGTTCAACTGCAAGCGATAGTTATGTGGCGTTGTTGTTGTTTCCGCTCATTGCAGTAAATGCGTATCAGCTATTAGTATTGCCAAAGTATAACGCCTTATCTGAGCGCGACAGGCAGCGATTAGCGGAGCGAAAACAATTACGTCAACAACAAAAAGTAGAAGCGTAAAATTATACATCTTTACGGGAAGTAGATGCGAAAGTGCGTCTGCTTCTATTTTTGTTTTATGTCTATTACATGGACCTCCGATGTCAGACGAGTATAACGCTATTGAACGATAATTTATTCCTCGTTATATTGAAAGCATATACTACCGATGGAGGCATACATAGCATGAAACAAGCATTACAACATACAACGAAATTTTTAGCAGCGGCTGCACTTGTCGCAACTGTTGCAACACCAACTGTGCAGGCGGCAGACACAACGGACGTTAGCGTTAGCTCAATTCAAGACGCGCGCGTAGAAGGTAAACATGTCAAAATCGAAGGCGTTATTACAACAGCACAAGGCTTTGCAGGAAGCGACAAAGCATTTTATGTACAAGATGAAACGGGTGGTTTATTCGTCTATACAAAAGAAACAGGTTATAACGTAGGCGATGTTGTTCAATTAGAAGGAACAGTTTCTACATATAACGGCGAGTTACAATTAAACAAACCGACAATCCAAAAAATTGAACGTGAACTGACGGTAACACCAAAAGAAGAAGCGGTTACGATGAACAATCAAGGTCAGTTAGTTACGTTAAAAGATGTAACGATTGCTAATGTAAAAGAAGGCAGCAACGGAACACTTGAATTTACAGCGCAAAAAGAAGGGCAAGATGACGTAACAGTGCGTCTTGATTATCGAAGCGGTTATACATATGCACAATTTATCGAAGCAGGCTTTAATAATGGGGATGTCGTTGATGTTACAGGTATTTCGGCAAACTACAATGGCAAATTGCAATTAAAAGCATTAGGTGAACAAGCATTTACACTTGTAGCAGAAGGTGTGGAAGAGGAAGCGCCAGCACCGGAACTAACGGTAACAGACGTTGCGACAGCGCGTGCAGCAGCAGTTGACGAAACGGTGAAATTTAAAGGGGTTATTACGTCAAAACCAGGCTTTAACGGTGCAGGTTCATTTTATGTACAAGATGAAACAGCAGGAATCTTTATTTATTCACCAGGGTCAGGCTTCAGCGTAGGACAAGAAGTGATCGTGGAAGGGAAGCGCGATGCCTACAACAATGAAGTGCAAATTCGTCCAACAAACATTGACATCGTTGGCACGAAGGAGTTACCAGCACCACAAGTAGTAGAAGCGAAAAATATTGATGCGTCTTATTTAGGCGAGCTTGTGACATTAGAGCAAGTAACGATTCAAGACATTGTGACAAATAGCTATGACAACTTCACGATCAATGTGTTAACGGAAGATGGCAAGCAAGTTGATATTTATAACGATTCACGTGGTGGTTTAACAGGTACAGCATTCAAAGAAGCATTTAAAACGGGCGATGTTGTAGATGTAACAGGAATCGTTGGCAACTATAAGGAAACATTCCGCGTACAAGTATGGAGCTTAAACCAATTTGCAGGGGAATTAACACCTTCTAAAGCACCTGGTGCCGTAAAGGAAGGTCAAAAGATTGCGTTATCATCAATTTATGACGATGCCGTTATTTATTACACAACAGACGGAGCAGAGCCGACAACAGCAAGCACATCGTATACAGCACCAATCACGATTACAGAAGATGTAACGATTAAAGCGTTAATCGTTGCAAACGGTAAAAGCATTGAGCAAACGTATACGTACAACATTGCACCGTACTATACAGATAAAAAAATCGGTGACATTCAAGGGGAAGCGCATACGTCTCCATATGAAAATTCAATCGTTCGCGTAACAGGTACCGTAACACGTACAGCAGCAGATACGTTTGTTATTCAAGGGGAATCAGATGACAATAACAATACATCAGATGCGATTTTCGTCGAAGCAGCAGGCCATGAGTATAAATTAGGTGATGTTGTCACAGTGGAAGGTCAAGTAACGGAGCAAGGTGGCGGTACAGACTTAACGACAACAACAATCATTGCAGATGAGCATGCGAAAACAGGTACAGCTGAATTGCCAACACCGCTTTATATCGGTAAAGACATTGTCGCACCGTTAACAAATATTGATAACGATGGCTTACAAACATTCGAACCAACAGATGATGCGATTGATTTTTATGAATCATTAGAAGGAATGCGTGTCGCAGTGGAAAACGCTAAAATCGTCGCGCCGCAATCAGGCGGTACGACAGTTGTTGTGCCAAACATCGAAGGGTTAACATTTAATAACTTAGGCGGTTTAAATATCGCAAAGGACAATTACAATCCGTCGCGTATTTTCGTTGATGCAGGGAAAAACAACGCAACATCAGGTGATTCATTTAACGGTGACATCGTCGGCGTAATGGGTTATGACAGCAGCAACTTTAAACTGTTCACAACAGAAGCGTTACCAGAGCTTGTGACAAATGTGCATAAAGAAGACGTGACACATATTGAAGCGGATGATGCGAAATTAACGCTTGCGACGTATAACATCGAAAACTTCTCAGCAACAACAGCAGAGAAAAAAGTAAAAGGTATCGCAGCACATATTGCGAAAAACTTAAAATCACCAGATGTAGTTGTATTAACAGAAGTGCAAGATAACGACGGTGCAGATGATTCAGGCAATACAGATGCATCAAAAAGCTACGAGGCAATCATTGCAGAAGTAAAAGCATTAACAGGTATTGAATATAAATGGACAGATATCGCACCAGAAAATAATAAAGACGGCGGTGCACCAGGTGGTAACATTCGTCCTGGTTTCTTATATAACCCAGAGCGCGTAACGTTACAACAAGGCACAAAAGGTTCAGCAACAGAAGGAACAGCATGGCAAAAAGATGGCTCATTAACGTTAAACCCAGGTCGCGTAATGGAACATACTCAAGAAGATACGCGTAAAGCATTAGCAGCGCAGTTTACATTTAATGAAACAGGTGAAGCGTTTACGGTCATCGGAGCACACTTAAATTCAAAAGGTGGCGACGAGCCGTTATTCGGTAAAAATCAGCCAGCAACACTTCATTCAGAAGCAGAGCGTATTGAATTAGCAACAGCGATTCAAAGCTTCATCCAAAAAGGGTTAGCAGAAAATCCTCAAGCAAACATTTTCGTAGCAGGGGATATGAACGACTTTGAATTCTCAGCACCAGTCCAAGCATTAAAAGGTGATACATTGACGAACATGATCGACGAATTAGAAGCGGCAGATCGTTTCACATATTCATTTGAAGGTAATAACCAAGTGTTAGACCACATTTTCGTGACAAATCATTTAGCAACAACAGCAAAAGTGGATGTGATTCACGTCAATGCAAACGTATTAGAAGCTAACGGTAGCTTCTCAGACCATGACCCAGTGCTTGTTCAAGTGGGGCTTCCGAAGCAAGAAGTAAAGCCAGAAGTACCAGAAGTAACACCAACGCCAGTGCCGACACCACCAGTTGTGATCGACCCATCGCCAGCACCAACGCCGACACCGGAACAGCCAGAAGTGGAAGTGCCTGAGCAAGAAGTAGAGCAACCAGAACAGCCAACGGAAACACCGGAGCCAACACCAGAACAACCGGAAACTGTCGCACCATTTACAGATATTGAAGATTCGTATAGTAAAGATGCTATTACAGCCTTATATGAAGCGGGTATTACAACAGGAACATCAAATACAACATTCTCACCAACAGCACCGATGACACGCGCACAATTTGTCGTGATGATCGCGCGCGCATTTGATTTCAAAGCAACAGGTGAGACAGCCTTTACAGATGTAAAAGGAAAATGGTATGAAGATGCGGTACAAGCCTTATATGAAGCGGGCATTGTAACAGGGAAAACAGCAACAACGTTTGAACCAGGTGCAACGATTACACGTCAACAAGCAGCGGCGATCATTGTACGTATGATGGAGAAACAAAATTATACATTCGCGAATGCTTCATTATCATATGAAGATGCAGCAACTATTTCACCATATGCACAACAAGCAGCAGCAAAATTATTAGCAGAAAACATTATGACAGGTGATAACGGTGCATTTATGCCACAACAACCGTTAACACGTCAGCAAATGGCGAAAATTTTATACGCAGCATTAGTGAAAGTTAACGTTTTAAACTAATAATGAATTTTTACAAAGGGCGATGCGACAGTAATTCTGAGCGCATTGCCCTTTGTTTTCGTTTTATAAAACATAATAAATAAAAGAAAATTAATAAAAAGTGTTGCAATATGAAAAATCACATGTTATTATTTATGAAGTCGCTAAGGTGACGCAAACAAAACGATAACTTGAAAACGAGTTGAAAAACTTTTTTAAAATAGTTGTTGACAACATCTTA
>JAHAYH010000095.1 GCA_018384745.1 Caryophanon sp.
TTTATTCCCTTTGGAGGTATACCCAAGTCTGGCTGAAGGGATCGGTCTTGAAAACCGACAGGCGGGTAACACCGCGCGGGGGTTCGAATCCCTCTACCTCCTCCATTTTTTCTTAAATAAAGGTCCCGTGGTGTAGCGGTTAACATGCCTGCCTGTCACGCAGGAGATCGCCGGTTCGATCCCGGTCGGGACCGCCATTTTTTTATTTATACTTTTTTGGGTTTGTAGCTCAGTTGGTAGAGCATTAGATTGAAGCTCTAAGTGTCGGCGGTTCGATTCCGTCCAAACCCACCATATAATGCGGGTGTAGTTTAATGGTAAAACCTCAGTCTTCCAAACTGATGTCGTGAGTTCGATTCTCATCACCCGCTCCAATATTGTTTACGGGCCTATAGCTCAGCTGGTTAGAGCGCACGCCTGATAAGCGTGAGGTCGATGGTTCGAGTCCATTTAGGCCCACCATACAATTATTCCGAAGTAGCTCAGTTGGTAGAGCATCCGGCTGTTAACCGGCAGGTCGCAGGTTCGAGTCCTGCCTTCGGAGCCATAATGGGGACATACTCAAGAGGCTGAAGAGGCGCCCCTGCTAAGGGTGTAGGTCGGGCAACCGGCGCGAGGGTTCAAATCCCTCTGTCTCCGCCAGAGGCCCGTTGGTCAAGTGGTTAAGACACCGCCCTTTCACGGCGGTAACACGGGTTCGAATCCCGTACGGGTCATACGCAAAAAACACGTAGCAAACCGCTGCGTGTTTTTTGCGTATGCTTTTTTAGTTATACATATTCGCTTCCACAACTTGCTTATTTGCATGCGCTTATTTAGCAAAAAATATCCTCATAAAACGAAAAAGAAGGCTAGCAAACGGTGCTAGCCTTCGGTGTATATCACACTTTTTCTTTTATCAAAATAGTCAGCAGAACTTAACCGCGTTTTGCGCCACGACCGCCACGTTTAGATTCAGTTGCGCGTTTTAATGTTGCTAGACGCTCATCGCTATCTTTTAAGAAACGTGCCATTTTTTGCTCGAAGTTTTCTTTCGGCTGACGATCATTGAAACGATCGTTTGAACGGTTATTGTTGTGGCGTGGACGTTGTGGACGATCCGAACGTTCTGGACGCTCTGAACGTTCCGGACGCTCTGGACGTTCTGGTTGAGGCTTTGCTTTACGGATTGAAAGGCCAATTTTGCCATCCGCTTCAACGTTCATCACTTTAACTTCTACTTCGTCTCCAACCTTTAAATGCTCATTAATATCTTTCACATAGTTGTCAGCAACTTCACTGATGTGAACTAGTCCTGTTGAGCCACCTGGCAGCTCGACGAACGCTCCGAAATTTGTGATTCCTGTTACTTTACCTGTTACTTTGCTGCCTACTTCAATTGACATAAAAAAAATGCTCCTCCTTAAAATATAAGCGGCTATTATTTAGCCTGTTAATCATGTTTTGTTAGAAACGATTCAAATTACTCGGTTCTTCTATTATTTATTATAGCCCACGAAAAAGGTGTGTCAACAACACACATCTTATTTTTTGCGATTATTGCTCGCTACCTTTTTCAACATCTTCGCTATTTTTTTCGTCATCTTTGTCGTTTTCATTACCTTTTGTAGGCATTGTGAAAATGATTTCGCCTTCTTCAGATAAAAAATATTCTTTACGTGCAAGCTTTAAAATATACTCATCATCCTCAAGCTTTTTCACCTGTGTTTTTAAAATTTCTTGATCTTGCTTCACTTCTTCTAAACGTTCTGTCACCTTTAATTCTATTTTTTGTCGCTCGACTAGTTCCTCTTTTTTCGCGATTGTACTCATCATTAACCCGCTAAGCACAACGATTGTTGCGATCAACAGTAAAAACATTCGACGTTTCACATAAAATGTGGCTTTACGACGCGCTTTTTTTCGTTCATCCTTTTGTCGAACGTATTCGTTATCCATTTTTGTTACGTTTTGCTTGAGCTGTTTTCGCGGTTGCTTTTGCACGTGCGCCACCACCTATTCTATATGTATTTCAATTATATTCCACAAACATCATACATGGAAAAAAACGTTTATACCATATCATGTATATTACTAAACGATTACAATTTTATTTTCACTATATCGTATTCCCGATTTGTATCATATATAAACTAAAATGTGATATTTTTTCGCAGTTCGATCGATTGTTTGTTAGCTTGAATGACGCATATGTCGATACATTGTTGCACATTTTAAGAAAATATGAAAAAACGCCCTACAAATGACGACATTCCAGCAGTCATTTGTAGGGCGAAACACTTATTCTTCGTCGTCAATAAATTCCGGCTCGATTTTTTCAAGACGCTCTTCTTTTAAAATCGTAAACATGTTTGCCGCATCATCTTTACGTGATGTTTCACGAATTTCATCGACGCGCGCTGTAACGATTTTTTGGCCAAAGCGAATTGCTAGCTCATCGCCAACTTTTACTGTGCTAGATGCTTTTGCTACTTTGTCATTGATCGTAATACGACCTTGTACCGCTACTTCTTTTGCAAGCGTACGACGTTTAATTAAACGCGATACTTTTAAAAACTTATCTAAACGCATTTAGTCCATCCCCTTTTCCAAGCGCTTTGCATCATGCCAAAACGCATCTAATTCATTGAGTGTAAAATCAGCAAATGCTTTACCAGATGATGCGACGCAGCTTTCGATATGTTTGAAGCGGCGTGCAAATTTCTCGTTCGCATGCAGCATCGCTTCCTCCGGTGATAGCTTGAAGAAACGTGCAATGTTCACGAGCGTAAAGAACACATCACCTAACTCGTCCATGCGCGTCGTCGCATCTCCTTGTTTCAGCTCTGCTTCAAACTCCGCCCATTCTTCATTGAACTTGGCGATTGCATCTGCTGCTTCATCCCAATCAAAGCCTACTTTTGCTGCTTCCTTTTGATAGTTATACGCAGTTTGTAAGCTAGAAGTTCCACGATACGCATCATTTAATACAGAATCTTGACGCTCCCCCTTCTCCTCACGCTTAATCGCTTCCCAATTCGCTACAACTGCTTCTGCATCTTCTGCGGTTGCATCACCAAATACGTGTGGATGACGGCGCACCATTTTTTCTGAGATCGATGCAAGCACATCTTCAATTGTGAAATAGCCATTGTCTTCGCCGATTTGCGCATGTAAAAATACTTGCAGTAATACATCGCCAAGCTCTTCAATCATCGCAAAGTCATCCTCTGCATCAACAGCTGCTAAAAACTCATGCGCTTCTTCTAACAAATATTTCTTTAATGATTCATGCGTTTGCTTTTGATCCCACGGGCAGCCATTTGGACCGCGTAGCGCTGCAATAATTTGACGCAGTGTCGTCCAGTCGCGATACGCTTCTGCTGTCTCGCCCACTGGTGGCATGTAGATCGTTGTTAAATTATTAATCTCCACTTCATGGTCTAACTCATATAGCGGCACAGTCGTTAACTTCTCTTGCGACGATCCAGCTGCTGTAACGATTGTGACCGGATAATCATCGCGATACTTCTCCATAAGTGTTAACTTCACTTCCGATGCGCTGAATGTATCGTACACTTGTGCAATTAAAATATGTTGGCGCATGTTGATGTCATCCATCGACATATTCGTACCATCTAATAGTTGGAACCCTTCAATTGGATCGATGCGTAATGCACCAAAAATTGGGTCTAAAAAGCTTTGTCCACCTTCGATTGTAAGAGAAATCTGTCCGCGGTTATGCGCCTCAATTAAAAGCTGTACCGTTTTTTCTGCAACGAGTGGATGCCCCGGAACCGCATATAACACATCTTCATTTTGTGAAAGTGCAATTAACGTGTCGGTAATTTCGTCATACACCGCTTCAAAACCGCCGTGCTTTTCATAAATAGCATCAAAGCTTTGCAGCTGCATTCCCTCCTGCTGTAAAACCTCTAACACCGGGTGATCAATTGTACGAACGTAAATGCTCGTAGCTGCCTGTAGCTTGCGATATACGCCTAGCTGCATTTGATCGAAGTCTGCTGCCCCTAAGCCAATGACTGTAATATTGCCCATAAAATCCTCCTATATACATTGCTCGTACATCGACATGCACGTTTTATTTTTTTCGATTTAACCATAATTGATATTGCGCCATTTTACGACCAAATGGCAATAAAAACCACTCTTTATCGGCAAGTACTTTCGTTTTCGCCACGGTTGTAATAAATACAGCTGCGCCAATTGCGACAGCTGAACCACCAATGATTGCTGCTTCAAGTCGTGCTGGGAGCGATAATAATTGCTCAAGTATAAAGCTCCAACCGTACACCGCAAGCATCATGTTAAGCGATGCCAAAAATAGCTTTTGATAATACGATGCTGGTGCAAGTTTCATCGGACGTACACGCTTTAAATAATACATGAGCGACAACGCGATGAAAAATAGCCCAATGTTGCTCGCAAACGCAGCTCCTAATACATCAAGTACCGGTACGAGCGTTACGTTCCCAATTAGCTTTAACATAAAGCCAATGACTAAAATAACAGCTGGCACCTTTAACTTTCCAAACCCTTGTAACATCGCTGTAAATGTTAGCGTAATCGACAACGGCACAATTTGCAGCACGAAAATGCTTAGCACAGACGTTAAGCTATCTGTTTTAAAGAGCATGACATTAACGTACGGCATGACGAGCACAAGGCCAAATGACGCAGCCCAACCAAACAGTACCGCTGCACGATATGTTAGCTGAATAAAGCTATCAGCGTTACGTCCGGTCGTTTTTTTGCACATAACCGCTACCAGTGGCACGATCGCAAGTGCAAGTGAACCTGCAATGACTGCACCGAGCTGGACGAGCGGCTGTCCACGGTCATAAATACCTTTTGTTTCCTTTGCCACTGTTTCTGTAAAGCCATTTTCAAGCAACGTCGTGTATACCGTAAACGAGTCGATCATTTGGAAGCATAACAGCACAAGGCCACTCATACTAACGCTTAAGCTATAGAGTGTTAACTCTTTCACAACCGGCCATACACGCAGCTTTTCACCTGTTTGCTGACGCTGTGGAAACAATGCCATGCGTTTAAATACAAACAGTAACAGCACGACGCCTACAAACTCACCAATAGCTGTTGCCGCTGTTGCGACTTGTCCAGCCCCGTATAGTGAACCGCTATATTTCATGACAAGCCATGAGCCTACTAAAATAATCGATACGCGAATCGCTTGTTCAACAATTTGCGCATACGCGACCGGCTCCATGCGGCCTTTTGCTTGGAATGAACCTTTTAATACGGCCAATATCGGCATACATAATACGACGAACGAACCGGTACGCATAAGTGGCGCGAGCTGTTCATCCCCCATGACACGTGCGAGCGCTCCTGCCCCGCTATATAAAATGATGAAACAACTTACAGATAATACAACTAAATAAAAGAAAGCAATTTTCATAATTTGCAGGCGGCGAAATTCCCGCTGCTGCATCGTTTCGAGCGTATCTGCATCCGCTAACAGCTTAGAGATCGCAACGGCAAACCCACTTGCTGTCCAAGCGACGAAAATCGAAATAAACGGATACACTTGCTGATAAATATAAAAGCCTTCATCACCAACTAAATTTTGAAATGGGACACGATAAATTGCACCTAAAATTTTTACAATTAATGCAGAAATCGTTAGTAATGCCGCACCTTTCATGTACCCTTTCATACTCCAACTTCCAGCCATATTTTGTCCTCTTTCTTCTCATGTTCATTACAACGTAACAGTATACCATATTGCTTTTTACAGGCGACTACTTACAGCGCAGAAACAACTTTCGTCGAGGAACTAACAAAAGAGATTTATACGTTTAATCAGGACTATTTTAGAAAAACAAGACTTTTTTACTAACACAAAATAACCTTTAAGCATTTTCATTTAAAAATAGGCAAAAAGACGTTTAAATGAACATACTGACGGGTACTTTTGTTAATAACTGAACGTAGGAGGTGTTTCATATGTTATCCGTACAACGTGTAACAGCGACTCCATCATCTGTGAAGCATATGCAATATGCGTATTTAGAGCATTTACAACTGTATCCTTCCGCTGCTGAAACAGCTGCATATAAGCAACCGTCTAAACAGTCAGTACAACAAAACGAACCGAGCTTTTTAGACAGACTTGAGCGCGCTCATTTACAAACACCATCAATGAAAGAACGTGGGTTTTTGAAAAAGCGTACGCAGTTCCGCGAGCAAGAGGAGCTCTTACAGCAAATGAATTATACAAATAGACTTCATTACAGTCAGCTACACAACATAGAGACGTTACACAAATCGTAAGTAACAAACATAAAAGAAGGCTATTCATCTAAGCGATGCGTAGCCTTCTTTTTTATTATGCGATGATCTCTTCTTTACGATGCGTATAAATTTGCTTCATGACATCTTCAAGCACATCAAATAATAGCTGTGTTGACGGTAAATGCTTTTCATCAATCGTCATCACGAGTGACTTCGTCGCATTATCCATCCCAAAGCCAATCGCTCGGCCGTATTTGTTCGTACCTTGCATCACTTCAGCAACATCAAACAGCTTCGTCGCCTCTTGTGTAAAGTTGATTGTGACAACCGTTTGTTTTAATTTAATCGCGCGTAGCCCTGTCGTTAATCCCCAAGCTTTCATGCGCGCAACGCGTAACAAACGAATCGTCTCAGATGGTAAGTCGCCGAAGCGGTCCATTAACTCATCTGTAATTTCAACGTAGTCTTCCTCAGACGCCATCCCTTTAATGCGCTTATACATTTGAATTTTTTGGTAACCATCTGGAATATACGTATCTGGAATGTACGCATTAATTGGCAATACAATTTCAATTTCAACTTTCTCTTCGTAATCATCGCCCATTTGACGTTCTTCAATCGCTTCTTCAAGCATTTGTGAATAAAGATCAAAGCCGACTGAATCGATAAAGCCGTGCTGCTGCGAGCCAAGTAAATCACCTGCACCACGAATCGATAAGTCGCGCATCGCAATTTTAAAGCCAGAGCCAAGCTCCGTAAACTCTTTAATTGCTTGTAGACGCTGCTCTGCTACTTCCGTTAATACTTTTTCACGCTGATACGTAAAGTACGCATAAGCGACGCGATTGGAGCGCCCTACACGTCCTCGTAATTGATACAGCTGTGATAAGCCCATTCTGTCAGCATCATGCACAATTAACGTGTTCACATTTGGAATGTCGACGCCTGTTTCAATAATCGTCGTTGTAACAAGCACATCGTAATCGCCTTCTAAAAATGAAATGATGACTTCCTCAAGCTCCACCTCGGTCATGCGGCCATGTGCATAACCAACGCGCGCTTCTGGAACAAGCTGGCGAATTTCTTCCACTTTACTTGCCATTTCAGCAACGCGATTGAATAAATAAAACACTTGCCCACCGCGTGCCATTTCACGTTCGATTGCCTCACGAATTAACGCACCGCCATACTCCATAACGTACGTTTGTACGGGGAAGCGGTTAGCTGGTGGCGTTTCAATGACCGATAAATCTCGCACGCCGACCATCGACATATGCAGCGTTCGTGGAATCGGTGTTGCCGTTAATGTCAGCACATCGACGTTCGTTTTTAATTGCTTAATTTTTTCTTTATGCGTAACACCAAATCGCTGCTCTTCATCGACAATGAGCAAACCTAAGTCGTGATACACAACATCTTTTGATAATAAGCGATGCGTACCAATAACAATATCAACTGTGCCATCCTTTAAGCCACGGAGCGTTTCTGTTTGCTGCTTACGCGTACGGAAGCGGCTTAGTAAGCCAACAGAAATCGGGAAATCCGCAAAGCGCTCCTTTATCGTTTCAAAGTGCTGCTGCGCTAAAATCGTCGTCGGCACTAAAAATGCTACTTGCTTACCATCCATAATCGCTTTAAACGCCGCGCGAATCGCAACTTCCGTTTTACCGTACCCTACGTCACCACAAACGAGACGGTCCATCGGGCGTTCGCGCTCCATGTCCGCTTTCACTTCGATAATTGTGCGTAGCTGGTCTTCTGTTTCTTCATACGGGAACGCCGCTTCAAATGCGCGCACATCGTCACTATCAGGCGAGAACGCATAGCCTTTTTCCGCCTCACGCTTTGCATACAGCTTAATTAAATCGTCCGCAATATCATGTACAGCTTTTGTCACTTTCGCTTTCGTACGCTTCCATTCTGCGCCGCCTAGTTTATGCAGCTTTGGCTCACGTTCTTCAGAGCCGACGTATTTTTGAATTAAATCAATTTGCTCGATCGGCACGTATAACTTATCATCGCCACGATAACGAATATGTAAATAATCGCGGTGAATGCCACCTACTTCGACCGTTTCAACACCGATATATTTCCCGATCCCGTGCTGCACGTGAACGATGTAGTCGCCCTCTTTCATTTCTGTATAGCTTTTAATGCGCTCTGCATTCGTCATCTTTTGAGGACGTGTGCGCTTTTTCGCCGGCAACTTAAACAGCTCATCCTCTGTCACAACCGCTAAGCGTTGCGGTGGCAACTCAAAGCCCGCCTTTAATGGTAAATCAAGCGCATACAGTCCCGCTCCATTTGGTGAGCCTTCCGTTACTGTTAAATCATAATCCGCAAGCAGCTCAACCATTTTCGTGACGCGCTCTTGGCCATCCGCTAAAAATAGCACCGTGAACCCTTCTGCACGCCAGCGCTGCACCTCTTGCTTAAACAGTGGAATTTGCCCTTGGAATTGCTGCATCGGCTTACATGTGAAGTTCTCGGTATGTTGGAACGTTACACCGTTAAATGTGCGCGCAAACAACGCAAAATGAACGATTGTTTGCTTTAGCATCGCTAGCACTTCTTTAAACGAATAGCTTGCTTTCACATCGTGTACAAGCTTCCCTTCCTCAATGAGTGCCATAAACCATTCTTGTTCCTCGCGCTCCCAAGCATCCATCACTTCCTGTACACGCCCTAGCTCATCAATAAAGACGATGCCATGCGGTGAGAAATAATCGCCTAAATATGTTTGCTCGTCATATAGTAGCGTACCGTATTTATTGACGTAGCTTGGGATGATGTTTTGTTGCAGCTGTTCAATATCATGTTGCACGTGAATGCGCAGTGCTTCTTTCGTATCTGCCTTTTTTACTTTCGCGACGCTTTGCGTTAGCGCTTCTTCTAAACGATGCGCAATCGTCATCTTCTGCTCGCGCGTAAAAATAAACTCCGCAGCTGGTAAAAGACGCAGCTGTTGAAGCTTTGTGATCGAACGTTGTGTTTCTGCTGAAAACGTGCGAATGGAATCAACTTCGGTATCAAATAATTCGACGCGAATTGGGTTCTCCTCATACGGCGGATAAATATCTAAAATCCCGCCACGAACAGCGAACTCCCCTGGTGATGTCACCATTTCCCCGCGCGTATAGCCCATGACAACAAGCTCTTCCATCCATGCATCTATATCAATTTCTTCGCCGACAGCTGTTTGTAACATATGTTGCTGCCACTGCTCTGGTGCCATCATCGGCTTACGCATTCCGGCAATAGGAATGATGTACACACCGACTTTACGATGGGCAAGTGCATCAAGCGTTAAAATACGCTGTGCGCGCAGCTCTGGGCTTGCCATCGTCATGTCCGCTGCAATAAACTCATCTGCTGGGTAATAATATACATGCTCTTGTCCAACTAACGCTTGAAAATCTTCAACAAGTTTTTGCGCCTGTAATAAATTCGACGTTAAAACGTATACGGGCTTTTGTAATGTTTCAAATGCTGTATGAATAAATGCCGGTCGAGCCCCTGCTGTCACACCTGTAACTAAATGATGCAATCCTTCTTTTTCTAACATCGTGATAAACGAACGAATATGTTTATCCTCATATAAAAGTTGCGTTAATGCTTCCATATAAAATGAAAAGCCTCCCTTCTATGTTGCCGCTCTATACAGAAAAAGGAGGTGTCGAATGAACAGCCTCCTTACTTCGCTTTTTATTAGTTAAATTCGTTCATCACATCGATAAACGGTTTTGTTAATGAACGCTCTACTGCTGCCACGCTTTTTGTAATGGCATCAGCTACAATCGGTCCATCCTCTTTTGAAAATTTTGCAAGCACATAATCTGCTACTTTCATGCCTGCTGGTGGACGATCCACGCCAACGCGGATGCGGTTAAACTGCTGCGTCCCTAAATGCTGAATTAATGACTTAATGCCGTTATGACCACCGGCGCTACCTTTTTGACGTAGACGTAACTTACCTGTCTCTAAATCTAAATCATCGTAAATGACGATAATGTCTTCTACATCAATATCGAAGTAGTCCATAAGCGGACGTACACATTCGCCTGATAAGTTCATATATGTTAACGGCTTGAGTAAAATGACTTTACCTTCTGGGCGGTGTACCGTCGCATACATGCCGTTAAATTTCGAGTTTGTGAGCGGTGCATTCCATTTATCCGCTAACGCATCAATTATTTCAAAGCCAATATTATGGCGAGTATATTCATATTGTTTGCCTGGATTTCCTAAGCCAATAATTAATTTCATCTATTTTTCACGCCTCTGTTATTTTCTAATCGTAGCTTATTTTAACATAAATAATGAATGAAATGGTTAAAGTTTGTTCGAACATTTTCAATATACGTAGTAGCACTTTTGCTCATAAATGGCGCTCACATATAAACTATTTATGCTATTTTCTACATGTAATACACAACAAACGAAGCGCTCTATTCGTTTATTATTGACGTTTCTTTTACTCGTATGTATTAAGGTTCTTACAAAGTTCGCATCAAAAATAAGGCATGACGCCATTTTCATGACACCATGCCTTATATAGCAGCTATTTTCATGCGATAGCTCGTATTAATTAATCTTCACGACCTGGCTTTCCAGGATCTAATTTTTCACCTGTTGCCTCGACGTCATCCGCTGTTACCGCAGCATCTTCTGGATCTACATCCTCAGCAGGTGGTGTTGGCGGTGTCACTGTCGCTAACGTATAATCGTCATCATTTAAAATTTCAAATTTAATTTTATCGCGAACATCTGCTAATGATAATGTATCACCAACACCAAGCTCCGAAATATCCACCTCAATTGAGTCTGGAATATCAGACGGCTTTACGCGAATTTTTAAGTCTACGTTTGGTTGTGTTAATACGCCACCTTCTTTAACACCTACTGATTCACCAACGATTGAAATTGGTACATCAACCTCTAGCTCCTCTTTCATGTTAATTGAAAGCAAGTCAAAGTGCTTCACTTGATTTTTTAGCGCATCACGTTGAATTTCATTAATAATTGCACTATACGTTGTGCCATCTAATTTAATTTTAAAAATGTGGTTAATGCCGTTGCGCTGTACTTCACGAGCCATCTCTTTGTACTCGAAGTAAACGGGTGTCGTTTCCTCTACGTTATAGCCATAAATAACACTTGGTAATTTACCTTCGTTTCTTAATTGGGTTAGTATTGAGTGACTCCCAGTTTCACGCTTATTTGCTGTAATGACTGTATTCATCGTTCATAGTCCCCTTTCAGTTGCAGAACAAATTATTTATTTGCTACACACAGTTAAATAATACCCTTGAAACATATATTTAAACATATTTGGCGCAAAACTTACGATTTAAACGCAAAATAACGCTGCCCTGCATAGTTGCAAAGAGTGAATAATACCATACCAACAGCCATTGCAATATTCTCCTGTATACGAACCGATGTATCACTTAGGACGAACAACACAAGCGGTTTAGCGAGCGCATACGCAATAACGTAGCACACGACAATATTGAGTGCGAATTTCACGACGTACTTCCATGATTTATCCGTTTGTTGGAATGTGAAATACTTATTTAAAAAATAGCTTAAAATGCTCGCTAAAAAATAATTCCAAAACGATGCACTCCAGTAGCTAAAGCCTGCGATATTATACAGCCCAAACATAATTCCAGTACCGACAACAGTATTAATGATACCGACAATTAAAAACTTTATAAACGTTTTATCAATTTTCTTCATCTGTTGTTTTCTCCGCTACGATGTATCGTGGTCGCTTGCGTACTTCATCATAAATGCGCGCAATATAATAACCAATAATCCCGAGACTTACCATCATAATACTGCCAATAATAAGTAGTAATAAAATAACGGTCGTAAAACCTTCTAGCGCTTCACCGTTAAAAAACTGGACGAACGCATTCACACCAACGACAATAGCAAGCAACGAAAATAAGATGCCGAGCGCCGTTACAATTTGCATCGGCAGCATTGAAAAGGACGTCACATTTGTAATTGCATAACGTACAAGCCCCCTTAATGACCATGTCGTTTCTCCTTCTACACGCTCGTTGACAACGTACGCTACAGAGGTCGAACGATACCCGAGCCAATACGTGAGCGCGCGGAAAAACAGTTGATTTTCTTGTAGCTGTAAATACGAATCAACAACTTTACGATCAAGCAGCTTATAATCTGATGAGCTTTCCATATTAAATTTTGTAATGCGGCGAATCGTTTCATAAAACAGCTTTGATGCACCTTTATAAAAGGCAGACTCTTTGCCTCGGTGCTCTTTTACACCTTCAACAATTTCGTAGCCTTGCTCCCAAAGTGCATACATATCTAATATTTTCTCTGGTGGATGCTGCATATCTGAATCCATCACAACAACACATTCTCCGCGTGCCTCTGATAAGCCAGCGTAAATAGCAGCCTCCTTCCCAAAGTTACGTGATAAGCAAATACCGCGTACGTTTATATGCTCTATGCTCGCCTTTTCAATTTCATGCCACGTTTCATCGCGCGGTCCATCGTTTACAAAAATAATCTCATACGACGCAGTAAACTGTTCGAGCGTTTTATGCAAGCAAGCTACTGCATAATGAATACCTTTCTTTTCCTTATATGTTGGCAATACAATCGACAGCTTCATTAGTCCATCTCCCTAAACTTCACTACAGCTGTTCCATCAATGACTTGTACAGAAGAAGCATTCGGCCAAACATCCATTTGCTTAAACTGCGTTGTCTTTTGAATGCGCTCAATTTGCTGCGCATCTGCTGCCTTTAATTGCACACCATAATACACATCATACAGCTTTTGATAATGGAACGAGGTCGGTAAAAAAATCTCGCCTGACGAGCCTGTTATCGATGGAATCGCTTCTGGAATATCTATTGAAGTAAGTGGTGAATGTAAGCGTGTATAGCCTAGCACTGCAATATTTTTCACCTCATGATAATTTTCAAGTGCTTCAATACGCATTAATACACGGTCGGCTAATGCAAATGACTTCTCATATTTAATGTTCATATTGAAATACGCGATATTGGCAATAATGCCAAAATTAATCACAACCGCAATAACTGAAAGCCATGTTGTAGAAGCAGCTATTTTTATCGGCATACGCATTGATACATCAACCTTATCAAAGAAGCAAAGCGCAAGTACATATACCGTTACATTCGCATACACCATCAGCATATGGTATTGTACGTCACCTGATGTGAAATACACTGCATAATATGCAATTGGGATGAGCGCTATAATGATGCATGTAAGTAACAGCTTCCCAACATGCTTATATAACTTTTGCTGCACACTAAAGTACACAGTAAACAAGATGAGTAGCATTGCTAAAACGATATGAAGGAAATCCCATGTGCGCAGTGCACCAACTGTATACAGTCCTTCAAAGAAAAACTTCAGCATTTGCTCATGTATTGTATAGCGCAGTGCCCATATTTCACTTAGTGACGGAATTCCTGCTGTATCGAGCCCTTGGTAGCTTACAATTAACCCTTGCATTTGATAAATTTTGTAATGAATTAAATAAAGTGCCATACCACCTGTAAATACAATGAGCATTTGACCGCTTTGTACAAACAACGCTTTCACGCTATGACCTTTTATTAATAGTTGCTGTAATGCAAAAACACAAATAAATGCCAAAATAATTGTTAAGTTTGCCTGATAAATACCAACGCTTATATACGTCAATAAAATACCTACTAGCCAGCCGTAGTGCCATAGCTTTGTGACAACAAGTGCCGAAATCGCGACCAATATACCTAGCATATAGCCATCTGCGGTAAACATATATGAAAACGTTGATGTCACCGTAGGAAAAGCAACAACGACTCCACCAATAACAATTGCTGTGCTATTTTTTTGAATGTCGAGAAGAATCACAATAAGAAGCGCTACAACACTTAAATAAAATAGCGAAAACACACCATTTACCCACGGCAAATCAAAATAAGAGCTCCACATGCTCGCATATTGTAAAAAGAACCGACCAGAAGCGGTCTTATTTTGCTCCTCATGTATATTTGAAAAGCTATCATGCGTATGGTAATGATTTAAAAAAATAAAGCTATGAACTAGCAATCCAATAATAAATGCTGCAACGAATGCCCATTTTGATTGCTTCGATAAACGGCTCGTTATATTGCGCAGCCACACATCAATCATAAAGTTCCTCCTTCAAATTTTCCGTTCGATATATGAAAAAGATACGATGTGTATTCCTTTTTTATCGCACATTATATATTCAACATTTAATTATACAACACATTCCATTAGTAAAAAGCACGATTCACGCACAAAAAAGACGGTATCGAATTTTTCGATACCGCCTTGGACTATTTTATAACAAATTAATCAAATAAAATACTTACAGATTTATTTTCATAAACACGAGAAATTGCATCTGCCATTAATTTTGCTACTGAAAGCTCAACGATTTTTGGTGATTTTTTATCTTCTGATAATTGAATTGTGTTTGTTACAATTAATTCTTTAATTACAGAGTTATCAATACGCTCGATTGCTGGACCAGATAATACTGGGTGTGAACATGAAGCGTAAACTTCTTTTGCACCAGCTTCTTTTAATGCGTTTGCACCGATTGTAATTGTACCAGCAGTATCGATGATGTCATCAATTAAGATACAAATTTTACCGTCTACATTACCAACGATATTCATTACTTCTGCTACATTTGGCTTCGGACGACGTTTATCGATAATTGCGATTGGCGCTTTTAGGCGCTCCGCTAATTTACGAGCACGTGTTACACCACCGTGGTCAGGAGATACAACAACGATATCTTCTGAGTTGAAGCCTTTGCTTGAGAAGTAATCCCCAATTAAAGGTACTGCTACTAAGTGGTCGATTAAAATATCGAAGAAACCTTGAATTTGTGGTGCGTGTAAATCTAAAACGATTACGCGTGTTGCACCAGCAGTTTCTAAAAGATTTGCAACTAATTTCGCTGTGATTGGCTCACGAGCACGAGCTTTACGGTCTTGACGAGCATACCCGTAATAAGGCATTACAACGTTGATTGTACGTGCAGACGCACGTTTAACAGCGTCAATCATAATTAAAAGTTCCATTAAATGTTCATTTACTGGCGCAGACGTTGATTGCACGATGAATACATCGCAACCACGAATGCTTTCTTCAATGCTAATTTGCACTTCACCATCAGAGAAAGTTTTTACTGAAGATTTACCAAGTTCAATGCCCATTTCTTGTGCAATTTCTTGCGCAAGTGGGTTGTTTGAATTTAATGAGAAAAGTTTTAATTTTGAGTCAGCATATTGATACGGCATGACGGCCTCCTGTTTAATTATAAATTATTATTTTAATTTGTTTACGTAGTCTAGCTTGTTCTCTTGACGAGCACGCGCAATCGCTAATGCATCTGCAGGAACATCTTTTGTAACCGTTGAACCCGCTGCGACGAACGCACCTTTACCAACCGTTACGGGTGCTACTAAATTTGAGTTACAGCCGATGAACGCGTCATCTTCAATCACTGTTTCAAATTTATTTTTACCATCGTAGTTTACAGTAATAGAACCGCAACCGATGTTCACATCTTTTCCTACTTTCGCATCGCCAATGTAGCTTAAATGCGAAACTTTTGCACCTTCTTGTAACACGCTCTTCTTCACTTCAACAAAGTTACCAATTTTCACGTTGTTGCCTAAATCCGATTGTGGACGTAAATGTGCAAATGGACCAACCGCTGTTTCATCACCAACAGTGCTATCTGTCACAACAGAGTTTTTGATCGCTGTTGCATTGCCGATTGTACTGTTTGTGATGTGGCTATTTGGACCGATGATGCAATCTTCACCAATTGTTGTGTGACCTTCAATCACTACGCCTGGCTTTAATACAGTATCGCGACCGATAACGGCATCTGCACTAATTGACGTGCTATGCGGTGCTAAAATCGTTACGCCGTTGCGCATATGTGTTTCTTGAATGCGTGCTTGCATTAACGTTTCCGCCTCTGCAAGTGCTACGCGATCATTAACACCTAGCGTTTCGTTAAAGTCAGGTGTTACGTATGCCGTTACAACCTCACCTTGCTTTTGTAAAATTTCAATCACGTCTGGTAAATAATATTCACCTTGTGCGTTGTCATTTCCAACAAGTTTTAACGTTTCAAATAAAGCTTTATTATCGAAGCAATAAGTGCCTGTATTAATCTCAGTTACAAGTTTTTGCGCATCGTTTGCATCTTTTTGCTCAACGATTTGTGCTACTTGTCCAGCTTCATCACGAATGATGCGACCGTACCCAGTTGGGTTTTCTGCAACAGCTGTTAAAATTGTTGCTTTCGCATTTTGTTCGTTGTGGTGTGCAAGTAATGCTTGCATCGTCTCTGGACGAATTAATGGTGTATCACCGCAAATAACTAACGTTGTACCTTCTTCATTTCCTAAAGCGCTTTCAGCTTGCTGTACGGCATGCGCTGTGCCTAGTTGTTCAGCTTGTAATGCGTATTCGCTTTTATCGCCTAGCTGCTCTTTCACCATTTCTGCGCCATGACCAACGATCGTAACAATGCGCTCAACATCTAATGAATGAATGTTGTCAACGACATGCTGTACCATCGGCTTACCACATACAGGGTGAAGAACTTTGTATAGCTTGGACTTCATACGTGTACCTTGACCAGCTGCCAAAATTACCGCGTAAATATTAGCCATTTTTGAGTCCTCCAATACGCTGATTTTCTATTATGACTATAAAGCAAACGCCCTGTTATTTCAAGTTGTTATACGTTAGGTGAAAACGCACTGTCAATACTTTCTAACAAGTTTTGTCGACAAAATGTACCAAAAAGCTACTTCAACATAATAAACGAAAACAGCAATCTTTGACTTATAAAAGAAAACAATGACGCAAACGCGCAACATTCATTGTTATAAAAATTTATAGAATTTTCGTTCATTTGCTATTTACGATGTAAGGTCTGACTTTTAAGGAACCATTTGAATAATATGTGACATTTTCAAAAAGCGCTTTTCTGTTATGGAACACAAAAAAATAAAAAACTGCACTAACAATGTTATGTTAGTACAGCGACTACTTACAATTATACTGTTACTGGTTCCACATTTGTTGCTTCATCTACAACCGCAGAACCTTCTGTTACATCTGCTTCTGCATAAGCAGCTAAAATTTTATCTTGAATTTTCGCGCGCATTTCCACGTTAATCGGGTGTGCGATGTCGCGGAATTCGCCCTCTTTTGTGCGCTTTGATGGCATTGCGACAAACAAGCCATTGTTGCCATCAATAACACGCAAATCGTGAATGACAAACGCATCATCCAATGTGATCGATACGATTGCACGCATGCGACCTTCTGTTTCCACTTTTCGTAAACGAATATTTGTTACTTCCATTATGTACACCATCCTTGATGATTTGTATTTTATTCCAAGTAATTTTATTCGCGATGGCATAAGTTAATTCCTTCTTTTAAAAAGATATTTTTATATAATTTGGAATTTTCGAGAATAAATAGACTCACACGCTCTCATCAACATCATTCGTCCTCTTTGAAGCCTATTTGTTCGATGTCCATGCATAGCGTATGAGTTTTTTCATCATTGTTGTTACATATAAGAAGGCAACAGGCGTACAACTTTTTTGGATTACACAATTTTTTCGTCTCTGCATATGTTTCCTGCACAGCATCGCTATTTTGCTGTTGATTCATAATGAGTGTGTGAATCGCTTCGCTAAAACGCTCCATACTTTTCGCTCCAGTCGTCGCTTCTTCCGCTGCTGAAGAAGCTTGCTCTACAACATGCTGAAGCGTCTCCATCATGTTTTCAACGCTTTTCTTTGTCGCATTTGTCATATCGACTACGCTTAAAATTTGCTGTTGCTGCTCTTTCGCACCAGATGTTACGTCGCTTGCCGCTTCTGTCATATGAAGCTGCGCGCGAGACGATTCCTCATTTAACGAAGTGATTTTCTGCAAATTGTTTGTAATCGATTGTACGACTTGCTCTAGCTTCAGCCGCTGCATTGTATCTTTGTCAGCTTGCTCACTGGCGTTTATCATTAAATGATTCGCTTCACAATGTACTTGGTTTGTAAAACGAGTCAGTGAAAACAGCGTAATCGATGACAATAAATGCAACAAGTAAACGTTAGTATAAGAAACGACAAGTGTTCCTTCACCTTGTATGCCTACTGTAGCAACTATACTTAACGTAATAACATAACCAAATATAAAAACCGGTATTTGGCTATGAAGCGCCGAAGCAATTAACGCTAAAAATGCAACACCAATCGCACCCACTTTTGGTACGTCGAATATAAGGGAGCTAATCGCAATCGTCGCAATTAAAAGTACACCTATATATGGAAACAACACGCGTATAATCGGGATACGTTTTTGCGCTTTAAATCTTCCAACAACAATTGTTCAAGGTTCATTGGGACGTCCTCCTTTTGTTATTAACGAATCGATCGATCAATAATACCGCTTGCTTTTTGTCGAAATACTCGCCTTCTCGTACCACTTATTTCCTGCTCATTCAATCTATTACACCTTTTTATGAATAGTAAGTATCATTTATCAACATTATATTTAAGACAAATGGCTTTTTGTTATGTGCTGCACATATATCTTTTTTCTACGCAATAAAAAAAAGCAGAGTAGCTGCGAAAACAGCGCCTCTGCTTTTGATTATTTTACAAGTGCAATTACTTCAATTTCTACTTTTACATCTTTCGGTAAACGTGCTACTTCAACAGCTGAACGCGCTGGCTTATGCTCACCAAAATGATGTGCGTACGCTTCGTTCATTTGTACGAAGTCGTTCATATCCTTCATAAATACCGTCGTTTTAATAACTTGATCTAATGAAGAACCTGCCTCTGCAAGCACTGCCTTTAAGTTTTCAAACACTTGGTTTGTTTGTGCAGTAATGTCGCCATCCACTAACTCGCCTGTTGCTGTTAATGGAATTTGACCTGACGAATAAAATACATTGTTCACGATCATACCTTGCGAATACGGCCCAATAGCAGCTGGGGCGTTTGTTGTTGAAACTACCTTCATCATTTAATCTCTCTCCTTAGAAAAAAAGTTTCCTTCACTTAAAGCAATCGTACGGTCTTTCTCGTTTACTTCATGTAGTTTGATGAGTGAATAGTAGTCATCTACTAACGTTTCATCTGCATGCTCCGCCTCTACAAGTACCGCAATACCTGCTAGCTCACAGTCAAATTCCTCAAGTAGATTTTTCATGCCGTTCATCGTACCGCCAACTTTCATAAAGTCGTCAGTAATTAACACACGCTGTCCACTTTTCATGCTACGTTTTGATAATACCATTGTTTGAATTCTTCTTGAAGAGCCTGATACGTAATTAATGCTCACCGTCGAACCTTCTGTTACTTTGCTATCGCGACGCACAACAACAACCGGCACATTTAAATGACGCGCAATCGCATGCGCAATTGAAATACCTTTCGTTGCAACCGTCATAATGACATCGATTTGCTGATCTGCAAATGCACTCGCAAATACTTTACCGACTTGGTTCATTAAATCTGGATTGCCGAGTAAATCGGTCATAAATAAATAGCCGCCTGGTAATAAACGGTCTGATTGGCTAAGTTGTTCGATTAAGTTCGCCGTAACACTTTGAATTTCTTTTGCTGACATTTTCGGGATGTATTTCACACCACCGGCTGCGCCAGGCACAGTTACTAATAGCCCGATTCCTTTTTCTTCAAATGTTTCTTTAACGATTGTTAAGTCTTCACTAATCGATGATTTCGCCGATTGGTAAAGCTCTGAAAAGTAAGTTAACGGGATTAGTTGATGTGGATGCTCGAGTAAGTAAAATGTCATGTCGACAAGTCTCTCGCTACGCTTCCATTTCATATAACCCTCTCCTTATTGAAATACGAATATTTTATACACAATTTAACATGAATGTACGTTTTTATACAAGTGCATTTCGTTCGCCGACTAAGCGGATCGTGTACACTTCATCACAAAAGCCTTTTAAACCGTTGTAAATACGGCTAACACGCGCCTCGTGCTCAACAAGACCAAATATTGTCGGTCCGCTTCCACTCATGAGCACAGCATCTGCACCAAAGCGCTTCATTTGCTCTTTAATAACCGCCACTTCTGGGTGCATATTTAATGTGACTGTTTCAAGCACATTGCCAATAGCGCCGCACATTTTAGTAAAGCTTCCTTCTTCAATCGCTTGTAACATCGCGCTTGTATCCGGATGCTCAATGCCGTCTAAACGTAAATTGCCGTATACATCTGCTGTTGATACGCCGATTGATGGCTTTGCAAGCACAACCCAGCATGCAGGTGGCGCTGCAAGTTCTTGAATTTTCTCACCGCGACCTGTTGCAAGTGCCGTCCCACCATAAACGCAAAATGATACGTCAGAGCCAACTTTAGCGCCTAGCTCTGCTAATGTATCTAAGCTTAAATTTAAATTCCATAGCTCATTTAAGCCGCGTAACGTTGCAGCCGCATCACTACTACCGCCAGCTAACCCAGCTGCAATCGGAATTTCCTTTTCAATTGAAATCGATACGCCTTGCTGAATGTTGTATGCTTCTTTTAGCACTTTTGCCGCCTGATACGCTAAATTTCGATAGTCGTTCGGTACAAAACGATCCGCTGATAAAATAACGATTTCTTCGTCATCTCGTAATTCTAAACCGATACGATCTGCCAAATCAACCGTTGTCATGACCATTTCTACTTCATGATAACCATCTGGACGTTTATGTAATACGTCTAACGTTAAATTAATTTTTGCTGGTGCCTTTACGTAAAGCATGCTTAGTTCCTCCTGCCACATTTCAACGCAACTCCGTCTACGTATAGAGTACGCCTTCATTTTCATGTGTTCTATTTTACCATACAACACACAAAAACAATCGCTACAAGTGCAGTGCTTTTTTCGTCGGCGCTCTAACAAGATGACAACACGAAAACATAAAAAACACTCAGGCATTACTGCCATGAGTGCTTGATATGTAAACATATAAATCAAAACAAGTTACTTTGCTGTAATAACTTCTTCTTCAAAAGTAATTTCTACAGCTTCCGTTAAAATATCTGTATAACTATACGATACACGTTTAGTTGTGTTATCGTCTTGATCGAGTTCAACGACAAAAATCGCGCGGTACGTATCACAAAGTACGCCCGTACACTCGACGGTTTTCTTGCGACCACCATTTGCTTTTAATTGCAAACGCTCTCCCAAATGACTATCTAACGACTTTTTAATGTCAGCTAATGTTTTTGGCATTTTCGCATACACCTCACTATATGTCAGTATATTACGAAATATTATTTTTGTCAATCAAAATATAATATTATAATCGTACATATATACAATGTCAATTATTTTTACACCCATCGCCAATTTTTTCGCGATTCATGACGAAAAACGTTGCAATGTCGCCATTTCCATGCCTTTTCGCTCCATTTTGATGATCATTTTTCTGTCGCGAACATCGCATCGTTCATTAGAGCATTCGGAAAAAATAAAAGCAGCAACAGGAAGGATTCCATCCATTCTGTCGCTGCTCACTATTCATTATGCAAAATGTGGGTGTAGTGCATCTGCTAAGCGACCAAACTCTTGAATCGATAGCGTTTCACCACGGCGTTTCGGATCAATACTAGCGGCTTCTAGCGCTGCTAAAATGTCTTCCTTCTTCGCCTTGCCGTTTTGTAAACCAGCTTGTAAGTTATTGAAAATTGTTTTGCGACGCTGTACAAATGACGCACGTGTTACGACAAATAAGAAATCTTCGTCAATAACATCGACTGGTGGTGTTTCATGCTTAATTAAACGAATAACCGCTGAGTCAACGTTTGGCTGTGGCATAAACACTGTTTTCGGTACGATCATTGCCACTTCTGCTGTGCAGTAATATTGAATCGCAATCGATAGTGAACCGTATTCTTTCGTTCCAGGTTTTGCGGTAATGCGGTCCGCTACTTCCTTTTGCATCATGACAACGAAGCCACGAATTGGTAGACGATCGTTTAATAATTTCATTAAAATTGGCGTCGTTACGTAATACGGTAAGTTCGCAACAACCATAATGTCTTGAATGTCTGGCATCTTTTCAGCAATCACCGCTTCAACGTCCGCTTTTAAAATATCTGAATGGACGATTGATACGTTGTCGTACGGGCTCAATGTATCTTCTAATACCGGTAATAAACGTTGGTCGATTTCAAATGACACAACCTTTTTTGCGCCGCGCGCTAAATGCTCCGTTAATGCACCGATACCAGGACCGACTTCAATCGCACCGCTATTTTCCGTTAAATGTGCATGTGACACGATGTTACGTAAAATGTTTGGGTCGATTAAAAAGTTTTGCCCTAAGCTCTTTTTAAATGAAAAACCGTACTTCTCTAAAATTTCTTTCGTTCGCACTGGTGTGGCGATATCTTTATACATGTTGTTCCTCCTGATCAATAATGTGCATCGCCTCTGCAAACTGCTCCACTGTAATATGGAATGCCTGCAAACGCTTATGCAGCTGTTTGCCGTTCGTCGCGCCAATATTTAAAATGTCGCCTAATCGATCTCGTCGTGCTTTCGCGCTCGGATGACCAATTAAACGCGCATACATTAAGTCTTCTCGTGTAATTTCCTCAACAGGTAACTCATTCGTCGTCGTATACACATGCGCAAGGGCATAGCGAATATCGTCATCAGCTGCATGCTCAATGCCGATTTTTTTACCGTTTTTCGCCTTCGCTTTATCCTTCGTTAAAAACGCATGCTTCACCCCTGGGACACGCTGCTCAATGATTGCACGAATGCGCTGTCCTGGGTAGTCAGGGTCTGTAAATACAATAACGCCACGTACTTGCTGCGCATGCTCAATACGTCGAAGCGTCTCCTCTGAAATCGCAGAGCCGTTCGTTTCAATCGTATCGGCATTCACGGCACGCTGAACCGCAATTGTATCATCTTTTCCTTCAACAACGATAAATTCTTGAATATGCAAACTTGTTTTCCTCTTTCCTCGTTCTAACATAATGCTCTGATTTATTTTACATCGGTCTGTATCGTCTGTCCAATTGCAACGTAACGACATCGTGTAAACATAGCAAACGGCAGAGAACATCATGCTCTCCACCGCTTCGATTGCTTAATTGAATTTATTATGCTGCGTTTAGTTCAGTACTTTAATGCGCACTGTTTTTCGACCCCACGCATACGCATCTTCTACATTTGGCATAAATAGATCGATAATATGCCCTTTAATAGCGCCACCTGTATCGCCAGCGACCGCATAGCCGTAGCCTTCCACCCATACTTTAGAGCCAAGTGGAATGACGTTCGGATCTACAGCAATCACCTTTAAATGTGGATTCGCTAGTAAGTTAATGCCTGTTTTCGTAATGCCGCTACAGCCGTTACATGTTGCTGTATACGCTGTCGCTGTTACGTAAAACTCTTGACCACTCGGTGGTTCGCTGCCTGCATCACCGCTATGTGACACCGATGCCACAGCTACTTTTGTACCAACCGATACAATTTTGTTTGTCGGTTCAGCAATGACATTTTCTGCTTTTAATGTGCGTGACACTTCTTGCCCATTTTCTGTGACAACTTCATATGTACGAGCCACTTTCCCTTTGCTGCCTTCTTGCATTACTTTTTCGTGCCCTTTTAGTAAAGATTCATCATTTTTTGTTTCAACTGCAAAATCAATTGAATCTTCCACTACATCGGTAACCTTTTGTACGCGAACAACTTCGATTTCTTGTCCTGGAGTAATGATGTCCTCCAGCTTACTTTCGACACGATCGAGTTCTCCCAATTGAACTCCTTGTTGTTTTAAAAAGTTAACGACCGTAGTCGAAGTGGACCACACTTGTTTTGGCTGACCGCCGTCAACAATCGTTACTTCAAACGCTTTCTGAATGTTTATTTTATCGTTTTCTCCAATTTTAGCTTGTAAGCTGTGCGACAATACGTCATGCTCAGTTACGTCAATGTTGGCTTCCGCTAAAATATTTTTCAATACGTCTTCAGTTGTCCAAATGCTTGTTTGTTCATTATCAACTGAAATGATTACTTCTTTTGCCTGTTCCCAATCAATTACCATTCTTGTTGTAACTGTGGTGTCCAGTGAGGGTTGTACTTCATCAAATGTCGAAACGTCAATGCCTTCTTCAGCAAGCGCTTCTTTTACTGTATGTGCATGTGTAGTAAACTGCGTAACTTCTCCGTCCGCATTTAGCGTCACGGTTTTTTTTGTGCCTTCATAAAGCACGAAACTAATAACTGAAACAAATAAAATCATTGAAAAGATTGTTTGTTTCTTCCTCAGTGAACGTAAGAACAGGTTCTTCATGGAATAATTTGTCATGAAAAACGCCTCCTTAATACTTGTTGGATTATACGGGGTACTTTTCACCCTGTCAACAGTAATGCATTTTTCTTACATCTCTGTTAACGCTATGTAAGCGCTACAACATTTGTAGGAGGCGGATTCTCATTCGTTATGAAATTTTGAAAAATTTTAGTGCATTTGCAGTTGTTGCAGCTGCGACTTCTTCGACAGAAAGCTCTTTTAGACGTGCAATTTCTTCCGCAACGAGCGTCACATAAGATGGTTCATTGCGCTTACCGCGATATGGATGTGGCGTTAAATACGGCGCATCTGTTTCGATTAATAAATGCTCTAATGGAATTTCTGTTGCGACTTCTTTTGGCTGACGTGCGTTCTTAAACGTCACAGGGCCACCTAAGCTGATCATAAAGTTCATGTCGATGCAGCGACGCGCTGTTTCCACACTGCCACCATAACAATGCATAATGCCGCCGACGTCCTTTGCGTTTTCTTCTTCTAAAATGCGAACGACATCGCCCGTTGCATCACGGTTATGAATAATAATTGGTAAGTTTAATTTTTTCGCTAATTGAATTTGCTTGCGGAACCAATGTTGCTGAATATCTTTTGGTGACTTGTCCCAATAATAATCTAAGCCCGTCTCTCCAATGCCGACTACTTTTGGATGCTGTGCAAGCTCTTCAATCCATTGTAAATACGCGTCTGTGCAATCGATTGCGTCAACTGGATGCCAACCAATCACCGCATAAATGAAGTCGTAGTCGTCAACGAGTTGCATTGCTCGCTTGATCGTCACTTCATCAAACCCAATAACAATCATGCGCTCTACTTTCGCATCAAGTGCGCGCTGAATGACGTCTTGTAAATCATTTTCCCAATATTGATCTGCATTTAAATGGACATGTGTATCAATAAACATCGTATAACCACCTTTTCGTATTCGACCATTTCGACAATGTCGAAATTCACGTTTTTGTTATTATAATATAATATTTCAAAACGAAAGCCTGTCGAAGCAAAATCACTTCTCCAGGCTTTGTTTCATCACTTCACTTTTGCGCCGTTTTCTAACTTCGGATCAACTGTTGCTAACGTTAATACGTCACCGTGTGAACCAGCTAAAATCATCCCTTGTGATAACTCACCACGTAGTTTCACAGGTTTTAAGTTTGTCACAACGATCACTTTTTGACCGATTAATTGCTTTGGTGTGTAGAACTTCGCAATGCCCGATACGACTTGACGTTGCTCATATCCTAAGTCCACTTGTAGCTTTAATAACTTATCCGCTTTTGGCACTGGCTCACATGCGATGACCGTCGCCACACGTAAGTCCACTTTCATGAAATCATCAATTGAAATTTCAGGAACGTCCTCTTTTTCAACAGCTGGTGCTGCTTCTGGCTCAGGTTGTTTCACAGACCCTTGCATTTGCTCGCGAATGTATGCCACTTCTTCTTCTTTCTCTAAACGAGGGAAGATTGGTGTGCCTTTTGCGACAACTTTTGTATTGTCAGCAATAACATTTCCAAATGTCGAAATTGAGTCCCAAGAAAGCAATGCTTCATCTAGGCCAAGTTGCTCAGCAATTTGCTTCGGTGCTGACGTCATAAATGGTTGTAGCATCACCGCAATATGACGTAAGCTTTCCGCTAAGTTTTTCATAACGGCACCAAGTTTTGCTTGATCCGCTTCGTCTTTTGCTAACACCCATGGCTGTGTTTCATCGATGTATTTATTCGTGCGAGAAACAAGTGACCAAACATCTGAAAGTACGACGCTAAATTGCATCTTTTCCATACTTTCTTCATATTTAATACGCACGTTTTTCGCAAAGTCGATTAACGCTGCATCAAATTCTGTTTCTTCCACATTTGTTGATGGAATAACACCGTCAAAATACTTGTTAATCATCGATACTGTACGGTTTAAAAGGTTCCCTAAATCGTTTGCTAAATCAAAGTTTGTACGCTCAACAAATGACTCCGGTGAGAATACGCCGTCCGAACCAAATGGTAGCTCGCGTAATAAGAAATAACGCGTTGCATCTAAGCCGTAACGCTCGATTAACATTTCAGGATATACGACATTGCCTTTTGATTTCGACATTTTGCCGTCTTTCATCATAATGAAGCCGTGTGCGAAAATTTTCTTCGGCAATGGTAAATCTAGCGCCATTAAGAAGATTGGCCAATAAATTGTATGGAAGCGCACGATATCTTTTCCGACAACATGAACGTCTGCTGGCCAATATTTATTGAACGCTGCATCTGACTCTGTGCCATAGCCTAAAGTCGTAATGTAGTTTGATAATGCATCTACCCATACGTAAATAACGTGTTTTGGATCTCCAGGAACTTTAATACCCCAGTCAAATGACGTACGAGAAACTGATAAATCTTCTAAGCCTGGTTTAATAAAGTTGTTAATCATTTCGTTTTTACGAGATTCTGGCTCGATGAATGATGGGTTTTCTTCATAGTATTGTAATAGGCGATCCGCATATTTCTTCATATTGAAGAAGTATGATTCTTCCTTTACAACTTGTACGTCACGTCCACAGTCTGGGCACTTGCCATCGACTAATTGTGTTTCTGTAAAGAATGATTCACAAGGTACGCAATACCAGCCTTCATACTCGCCTTTATAAATATCACCGTTATCTAAAAACTTTTGGAAAATCTTTTCGACTGTTTCCGTATGACGTTTTTCTGTCGTTTGCACGAAGTCATCATATGAAATGTCCATTAGCTTCCATAAATCTTTGGCAGCTTGCGCGATCTCATCAACGTATAGCTTTGGCTCTTTCCCTGTTTCTGCTGCTTTTTCTTGAATTTTTTGTCCGTGCTCATCCATCCCTGTTTGGAAACGTACGTCAAAGCCGCGTAAACGCTTGTATCGTGCCATTGCGTCTGAAGCTACTGTCGTATATGCTGTTCCGATATGGAATTTACCACTTGGGTAATAAATAGGCGTCGTAATATAAAATGTTTTGTTTTGTTCGCTCACCTGTATGCGCTCCTTTATGTCAATATATCCTCTATTCTATAGAAGTCGTAAAAGCGTTTCAAGTACACTATCCTTTGCTATGCATGTTCAAGCGTAATTGTATGACATTTAGACATCATTCGACATCGCGATGTTAAAATGTACTACTTTCGATAGTTATAACATATATTGAATATTAATTACTTCAATCTCTGAAATAAGTTCGACAAATAGGGATTTTGTCGAATTGTCGAACTGAAAATTCAAGCCTATTAATTCCAACTTTATAACTAATTTTAACATTTTGTGTTAATATCTCGCAAAAAAGGGTATTTCAATCTACATAGGCGCTTAATTTATACTTTATGTTCATTGATTAGTGCTAAATTATTGACGTTTATGGAATTAGTTGGTATGATACCACATAGACAAGAAGATAATGTCGAATTTTGACGAAATGTATATACTGATATATATTAGGAGGAATACTTTTATGAAATCAACAGGAATTGTGCGTAAAGTAGACGAACTAGGACGCGTAGTTATTCCAATCGAATTACGTCGTACGTTAGGAATCGCAGAAAAAGATGCGTTAGAAATTTATGTAGATGACGATAAAATCATCTTAAAGAAATATATGCCTAACATGACTTGCGCAGTAACTGGCGAAGTATCTGATGATAACTTCCGTTTAGTTGGCGGTAAACTAATTCTTAGCCCAGAAGGCGCACAACAATTAGTGAAAGAAATCGAATCAAACTTAAAAAAATAATCGTTTATTTTTCCGACATGTAACCCGTTACATGTCGGATTTTATATATCTTTTCACCCATAAAAAAGCTGCCGTATATCGACATTTCGATGTATACGACAGCTTTTTTCATTTATTTATTGATGATATGCGTTATAAACGTCGCGCTTTTGCATACCACGTAACTTAGCAACTTCCTTAATCGCATCTTTTGACGATTGTCCGAACTCACTCATAACGTAGTCTACATGCTCCTCGAGTGAAAAGTCTTGCCAGTACGGTGCTTCATCGAGTAATTCGTCTGCTTCTTCATTTCCTTCAAGAACGATGCAAAACTCGCCGCGAATTTCGTTGTTGTTTGCCCATTCAACCGCTTCTTCTAACGTACCGCGTAAAAACTCCTCAAACTTTTTCGTCAGCTCGCGCGCCAATACAACGCGGCGATTGCCAAGCACAAGGTGCATATCTTTTAACGTGTCCTTTAAGCGGTGTGGTGCTTCGTAAAATAAAATCGTTTCTTGACGACGACGCAGCGTTTCAAGCGTTTCTTTACGCTCCTTTTTCGCACGCCCTAAAAAGCCGTAAAAATAAAATGGCTGCGGTGTAAGTCCTGATGCAATGAGTGCCGTCAGCGCTGCATTTGCTCCTGGAATTGGCACAACCGCAAATCCTTCTGCGATCGCTTTTTCGACAATGTCTGCCCCAGGATCTGAAATACATGGAAGCCCTGCATCGCTTACAAGTGCCACTTGCTTCCCGTCACGCAGCATGTTTAAAATTTTCTCGCCGCCTACTTCAATATTATGTTCATGATAGCTTGTAAGTGGTGTGGCGATCTCGAAGTAATTGCATAGCTTTTTCGTGTTGCGCGTATCTTCTGCTGCAATCATATCCACTTCTTTTAAAATGCGCAGTGCACGCATCGTCATATCTTCTAAATTTCCAATTGGCGTTGCGACTAAATATAAACAACTACCGATTTCATGTGTACTACTTTTTTGAGACTTCATCGCTACCCCTCCTAATGACTTGTTCCTTTTGTTTGCGCGTCAATTGCTTAAACGCATATTCACGACGCATCGCTTCTTGCTTCGTGTCGAAATATTCGACATGAATAACCGTCACGGGCAAGCGCGCTTTCGTATATTTTGCGCCCTTTCCTGCATTATGCGTTGCAGTGCGGCGTTCGACGTTGTTCGTGTAGCCAGCATAAAACGAGCCATCTGCACATTCAAGCACATAAAAAGCATGTTTATTGCTGTCCATATAACAACACTTTCACTTCATCTGTATATTCATTATTATCTTCATACACAAATAATGGTGGCAGCACCTTTAGCCCTGCTTTTCCATCTTTAATACCTTCAATTAAAATCGTATTTGCTTCCTTACCACGCTTTGGATACACAAGCTGCATACGCTTTGGCTCTAAGCGGTATTTACGCATGAGCGTCACAATATCAAGCATGCGCTCTGGACGATGAACAAATGAAGCTTTTCCGCCTTGTTTCAGCAAGCGGCTCGCCGCAAAAATCGCTTGATCCAGCGTTAAATGAAGCTCATGGCGTGCAATTGCATGATGTTCGTTGCTATGCTTTTCCGTTAATTCATGCGCTAAAAAATACGGCGGGTTACACGTTACCGCATCGTACTTTTCGACACCGAGCGTTGCGGGTGCGTCGTTCACATCCCCTTCGACAATCGTAATTTGTGCCTCTAACTCATTGTATGAAACGCTACGGCGCGCCATATCAGCTAAACGTGGCTGCAATTCAACCGCTGTAATATGTGCCTTTGAACGCGCGGATAAAAACAGTGGAATAACGCCGTTGCCTGCACAAAGGTCAACAATTTTACCGCGACTTGATAACGGAATGCCCGCAAATTTCCCAAGCAATACCGCATCTAATGAAAATGAAAATACAGACGGGCTTTGAATAATGCGCAAATCCTCCGCTAATAAATAATCTAAGCGCTCATCGCCTTGTAAAAACTCCATAAAATCCTCCTGTAAATCGAACAAAAGGCTGCGACTTACAGCAGTAAGCGCAGCCCTTCTGTTTTGTTGTATTAGCCATTTTGTTTATTTAAAAACGATAGACAAAATAGACAATCTTCACCTTTTCGTGAGCTTCCGAAATGTACATGACAAACGTGGAAGCCTTCGTGATAAAGACGTGCTAAATTATCATAGCCTTCCCCAATGTCCACAGCACTCACTTGTTCCCCCGATTGCGCCTCGTCCTCAGAAGGCTGTGTGCTTAACACTTCCTCTAAACGTTTACGCAGGTGAAGGTTTTCCGTTTGAAGTGCTTGGTGCTCTTCCATCATATGTGCAACGAATTGCTTTAATGTAGAAAATTGCTCCTGCATCACTTCGAGCTGTTGTTCGAACTCCATAACAGTATCTAAAAAATTACGGTCCTTCACTCAAGCCACCTCATTAATCTTTTTATCTATATAAGATTTTTTTCCCAATCTAATAGTTCTTGTAGCGCGTATTCGACAACGCGATCTGTCTCTTTCAATTGTACTTGAATTAAGCGTTCGAGTACATTCAATCCGACAACTTTTCCTTTGCCATCCGGTGTTTTCGTAAATTCACCGATATCTGGCATTCCTGCTTTTGCTTCTTCGTAATCGTCGTTTTCATACTTTAAGCAGCACATTAAGCGACCGCACAAACCTGAAATTTTTGACGGGTTGAGTGATAAGTTTTGATCTTTCGCCATCTTGATCGATACAGGCTCAAAATCACCTAAAAACGTTGAACAGCAAAGCATACGACCACATGGACCGATACCACCTAATAGCTTTGCTTCATCGCGCACACCAATTTGTCGAAGCTCAATACGCGTGCGGAAAATCGCCGCTAAATCTTTTACTAAATCGCGGAAATCGACACGCCCTTCAGCTGTGAAGTAAAAAATAATTTTATTGCGATCAAACGTATATTCCACATCAACAAGCTTCATCTCTAGCTTATGCTCGATAATTTTCGTCGTCGCTAATGCGAATGCTTCATTTGATTCAGCAATATTTTCTTCTACTTGTAAGCTATCGCGTTCGTCTGCTGGGCGTACCACTTGTTTTAGCGGTAGCACAACGTCATTTTCCGTCACTTGTTTCACCGGCACAACAACTTTACCATATTCAATGCCTCGTGCTGTTTCAACGATGACATATTGTCCAACATGCAAATCAAATTGCACTGGATCGAAATAATATATTTTACCCGCCTTTTTAAAGCGGACCCCTACAACATTATACAAAAATTACCCCTCCTGCAGATTCAGCATGAGCTGCTCCATCATCAGTGTCCGGTTCATGTTGCGCTGTAAATGACTGCGTGCTTGTAAAATGGCTTGCATGCGGTTCGACAACTGTTCATATGTCGAATGAAGTGCAAGTTCACGCAATACAGGTGCAGCATCCGGATACGTAAAAGCGGCATCATCGGGATTGGCTTTATATGCCACAATATCTCTATAAGCAAAGAGCAGTAAGTCTAATGCTTGTTCCATATCGCTTTTCTCTTTCAATGACGGTAGCCAATCTTCATGCACAAGGAGCAATGCTTCATGTACATTTTTTTGAACTGCTTCTACTAATTTTAACACTGTTTTTCGTGCATGTGCAAACTGCTCATCTTGAGATAACGCAATTGCAGTTTCCATCTCGTTTGTCACCATACTAACGGTCGCAGCCATCGACTGTGTCACCCCTGCTTCAACAAGCTGCGGAATAAAGATGTGTCGTGGCAACGTTTGAAATTTAATATGCTGACAACGAGACCGTATCGTCGGTAAAATGGCCTGCATTTGCTCCGTTAATAAAATGGCAGTCACTATGCCATCTGGTTCTTCTAAATATTTTAACAATGTGTTCGCTGCCCCTACATTTAAACGATCTGCATGATGTAAAATGTAAATTTTGCGCCCGCTTTCCATCCCTTTTTTCTTCATTTCTGCAAGCAAATCACGCACTTGCTCAATTTTAATGAATGCCCCATCCGGCTCGATCGTAAGGACGTTCGGATGATTGCCAGATGTCACACGCATACAGTTGCGGCATGTTTCACATGGCACGTCATGTTGCGGCTGTTCACAAAGAAGCAACTTCGTAAAAGCAAGTGCTACATCACGCTTTCCTGTGCCTTGATTGCCATCAAAGATGTAGGCATGTGCCGTACGATTTTTTGTAACAATCGTTTGAAGTTGCTTAATGACGACTGGTTGGATTGTTTGTAATTGCTCAAATGTACGCGTCAAAGCCTACTCCTCCTGCTCTTGTTAGAAAAAACCCCGCGCGACTCGCACGGGTTATGTGTATAAGTTAATTAATAAACCTTTAATTTCACCTATTTTATCTAATAAATCAATTGTTTCTTTTTCATCATTTAGTAAATCTTCCGCCAGTTCAACTAGCTTCTTATCTACCGTTTCGACCACTTTTAATCGTCTTCCTTCACCGAAGCGATTCCACGTTTGCGATTGCTTTAAATCAAAGCCGTAATCTACAGCCTCTTGTAAAAAGCGCTTCACGAGCATTTTAAAGCGTGTAAGCTCACGTAAATTACGTGAACGTGCCACGCGATCGCCTGCTGCTGAAATGTCGCCAAGCAATCTCGTTAATTGCTCTGACTGCATTTTACCACCTTGCTTTACGACCATATCGCCAAAGCGCGTATTCACTTGGTTTCGTTGCTGCGCTGCTTGGTTCATCCCTAAGCCCGCTCGCATGTTTTGGTTAATTTTCATCGGTCAATCCCTCATTTCAACGGATGTTCGCTTGACGCTTCCATCACTTTAACTGTTAAAAATGATGGAACTGTTCAATTGGTAACACAAACACGGTTGCACCGCCAACTTCCACCTCTACAGGATATGGAATGTAAGCGTCCGCATTGCCTCCCATTGGCGAAACTGGCGCAACTAATTGGTCACGTGCACGACAATTATCACGAATTAAGTTCAGTAATGGCGGTACGCGGTCATCATCCGTACCGATTAAAAACGTCGTGTTGCCGGCGCGTAAAAAGCCACCTGTACTCGCTAATTTCGTTGCGCGAAATTCAGCCTTCGTTAATGCATTCGATAAGCGATTGCTATCTTGATCTTGTACAACTGCAATTACCATTTTCATATGCGCTCACCCTTTCAACAATAGGTAAGTTTATTATAGCATACAACGTCAGTAGCGATATATTACTTTCCAAGTGCCTCGCTTAAAATTGCCCACACATCGTCAACAACCGCTTGTAGTGGCTGATTCGCATTCACAACACGAATGCGTGCTGGATCCTGTGCAATTAGTTGCTGATACCCGTCATATACTTTATGGTGAAACGCTAGCCCTTCAACGTCCAAACGATTTTTTTCACGCTCATCTGCTGCTTGAATGCGCGCTAAACCATCCTCTGGTTGAATGTCAAAAAAGATTGTTACATCCGGCATACGCTCACCAATCGCGAACTCATTAATGCCTTTTACATCGCTCATGCCAATGCCACGTGCATACCCTTGATATGCAAGTGATGAATCAATAAAGCGATCGCATAACACATGTGTGCCCGCTTGTAATGCAGGCTCTACTTTTTCAAAGAAATGCTGCGCACGTGCAGCTGCATATAGCAAAGCTTCTGTACGTTCATGCATCGCTGTATGTGCTTTATTTAAAATGACTTCGCGAATTTTTTCTGCAATTTCAATACCGCCTGGCTCGCGTGTAAATAACACGTTTTCGCCTTCAAGACGCTCCGCAATTTGCTGCAAAACCGTTGTTTTCCCCGCACCTTCTGGACCTTCAAATGTAATAAATAATGCTGTCATTGTCTTCACTCTTTCGTTACGTATAATTGTTGTGTTTTTATTTCATGCTCCCCTTGAATCGGGCAGCTTAACTGTTCATATTGTATCATTGCTTGTATGTGCGCGGCTGTAATTACCTCACCTTTTACAAGCAATGGAATACCTGGTGGATACGGAACAATTTGCGCAGCACTTTTGCGACCAATTGCTTCATTAAACGATATTAATTCGGTTTTCGTGTCATACATCGGCTCAATTTTTGTCACCGGTGTTGTATAGTTCAACATTGGTAACTGTGTATATGCTTGTTGCTGTGTATGCAGTGTAGCAACCGCACGTATAATTGCAGTAATTGCTTCATCATACGGATACGTCTGTTCAGCCGTTAATAGCGGCAGGACAAACAATACTTGCTCATTATCAGCGAGCTCAATAAATACATGCTCCGCTTCAAGCGCGTCCTTCAACTGAAAGCCATTATACCCTTCAACACGTACACATAGCTTCAATGGATCGTTTACTTCAACAACGATGACGCCTTTTATTTTTCGCAATGTAGCGATAAAGCGATGACGCTCATGCATCATATAGCGATAATCTGGATCGCTATAATTCGCGACGCAGTAACGGGCATCGTCAAGTGAAGCAAGTAATACATACGACGGGCTACTCGATTGTAGCATGCGTAAATATTTAGCGATGCGCTCCTTATTCACTATATCGGAGCGTACATGTAAAAACGAAGCCATCGTCATCGCATTTAACGTTTTATGGGCAGACTGCACAACAACATCTGCGCCTAACGCTAATGCGGAATGTGGCATACTTGCATGTGCGGCGAAATGGGCGCCATGTGCTTCATCAACAAGCACAGCAATATTCGCCTCATGTGCACGATCAATAAATTGTTTTAATTGTGGTGCGATTACACCGTAGTACGTAGGGGATGTAATAATGACTGCTTTTGCTTCTGGGTGTTGTTGCAATGCTTGTTCAAGTGTCTCCACTTCAACATACCCTGCTGTTTTTGACGCCTCGTGTACATTTGGGGCTAATAATACCGGCACTGCCTCCACTAACTCTAGCGCATGAAAAATTGATTTATGCGCATTACGTTGTACTAAAACAACATCACCACGCTGACACGTCGCATAAATCATCGCTAAATTTCCAACCGTTGAACCATTCACTAAAAAGAAGCTAGCGTCTGACTTATACGCTTGCTGTAGTAGCTGTTGTGCTTCTAAAATACATTCTTCTGGGTAATGAAGGTCATCTAATGTTGTGAGTTCTGTTACGTCATAACGAAGTGCTGTCTTATAAGGGGTAGGAAGTGTTGAAAGCATGCCGTTTTTATGACCCGGAACATGAAAAGAGATCGGCTGTTTATCATGAAATTGCTGTAAAGCCTCGACTAAAGGACGTCGTTGTTGATGCATTATAAAAACCTCACTTTGTAAATAAAATAGAACAAAAAAACCGATTAAGCGTTATGCTTAATCGGTTTGTGTGTGCGAAGCGACGTCCTACTCTCACAGGGGGAAACCCCCAACTACCATCGGCGCTAAAGAGCTTAACTGCTGTGTTCGGTATGGGAACAGGTGTGACCTCTTTGCCATCATCACTTCACTATTGAAAGATTTGTTCTTTCAAAACTGGATAAAATCGACTTGAAAACAAGTTTGGTTAAGTCCTCGACCGATTAGTATTCGTCAGCTCCACATGTCGCCACGCTTCCACCTCGAACCTATCTACCTGATCGTCTTTCAGGGGTCTTAC
>JAHAYH010000100.1 GCA_018384745.1 Caryophanon sp.
CGAAGTCGCTGGTACAGTAATTTTCATATAGTTTATTCCCCTAATACTTTCAATGTATTAAGCACTTGGAAATCGTCAATAGCTTCCCGTCCGGTATGACAACCGATGGACGAGCCAATCATTGCAATACCAACTTTGCGCGGTCGGAATCGCGTTTCAATCACTTTTTTGAGCTCAGCAGCAAATGTCACATCGTCTGCATGGCTAATGCAAATTACTTGGTTGCTTAAATTGACGCAGCGCGACTCAAGTAAATCAAGCACATGGTTGACCGCCTTTTGACGCCCACGCACTTTCGCAATTTCAACAAGCTTTCCTTGCTGCATTTCAAAAATCGGATTGATCGATAGCAGCTCACCAACAAACGCACTCGCTTTGGATAAGCGCCCACCTTTGGCTAAATAGTGTAAATCATCAACGACAAGAAGCTGTACCATGCTATCCATGCGTCGCTGCACTTCTTGGACGATTTCACAAACGGAATAGCCTTCCTCATTCATGCGCGCGGCTTTATCAACAAGCAAGCCGTAGCCAAGCGATGCACATTGCGAATCGATAATTTCTAAACGAAACTGCGGGAATTGTTGCAGCAATTGGTTGCGAATGGCAACCGCCTCATCGTACATGCCGGACAAGCTGCTTGAAAACGTAATATAAACGCCATCCTCACCGCTTTTTGCGAGCGCATGAAACGCGTCAAATAGCACCTCTTTAGGCGTTTGATACGTGCGAGGTGTCGCGCCTTCACGAATGGCATCGTATACCTCCTCTGCGCGCAGGTCGAGCATGTCGCGATATTGCTGACCGTTTAGCTCAACGATGAGCGGAAACAACGTAATATTATAATCTTGTAAAAATGCAAGCGGCAAATCACAACCACTATCTGCAAATAGCCTCATCATGCAATTCTCCCTTCCTGACGCGAACCAATTAGAGCTTTAAGCGCTCTTGTAATACAACAGCAATGCCGTTTTCTTCATTTGATAACGTAACTTCATTTGCGATTTGTTTCACAGAATCAATGGCGTTCCCCATCGCCACACCAACCCCTGCATACTCGAGCATTTCAAGGTCGTTATCTTCATCGCCAAATGCGATAATACGCTCGCGCGGAATGCCAAACTCCTTTGCGACTAAATCGATGCCAACCGCTTTATTTAAACCTTTTCGTACGATTTCAATGAGCGGAAATGGCGCACCCCAACGGCGATGTTCAATCACTTCTGCATGCACATCTTCCAAGTGGATGCGAATGGCTGGAACGTGTTGTTCATCGGCCGAAATAAGCAGCGATGTCGGGTCAGCTGGCAACGTTTCACGCAAGTCGCCAATACGTACGAGCGGATCGCCCATCGTATACAGCGGTGCCATCCATTCATCTTCGCGGTGAATGTACACATCGTCTTTAATTTCTGCGAGTAAATTTTCATATTGATACGTATGCACAGACGATACAACATCGTGCACAACGGATAAGTCGATCGGACGGTGGAATGTTTCCCAACGTGAATTTAACGGATGATGCACAAAGGCACCGTTAAAGTTAACGATTGGTGTGATTAAACCAAGCTCTTTATAAAAAGGTACACTTGAGCGAAACGGACGACCAGTTGCGATCATCACGTGATGCCCAGCTTCCTTTGCTTTTAAAATTGTTTCTTTCGTTGTCGCAGCAATTGCTTTGTCATTTGTCAGCAATGTGCCGTCTAAATCTAATACGATTAAATGATTTTGCATAAAAAAGCTCCCTTCATGTCTCCTAAGTTTACGGCTGTTGTCCGAATTCGTCAAAAAAACGATACATCCCTGCATTTGTCGTCGAAACGAATGCTTTACAAACAGCGAAGTGGCGCGCTATCATTACATTTGTTATGATAGAACTAACTGAATGATAGGAAGGAGAATTCCACATGATTGATCAAGATATGAAAGATAGCATCATGGGTGCTTTAGAAAACGTAATCGACCCAGAGTTAGGCATTGATATTGTCAACTTAGGCTTAGTATACGATGTAGATTTAGACGATGCAGGTGTTGCAACGGTAACAATGACGTTAACATCGATGGGTTGTCCATTAGGTCCAGTAATCGTAGACCAAGTGAAAACAGCACTTTCTGATTTACCAGAAGTAAAAGAGACAGAAGTAAACATCGTTTGGCAGCCAGCATGGTCAAAAGACATGATGAGCCGCTATGCAAAAATGGCATTAGGTGTTCGTTAATATGTATACAAGATGAGTCCAATAAATGGGCTCATTTTTTTATGCAAAAAACGGGTATAGAGTAGTGAAAAAATTTTCACAAAATGCGTGTGTAATTCTTTGCAAAATGAAGCTCATCGTCCTATAATCAAATTAGTCAAAGATGGTCAAACTTTTTAAAGGGAGGACACAATTATGCAATTTACACAAACAGATAACGGCAAGCCGCTAGAGCAGTTTGCACGCAATTTAATAGAAGAAGTGAAAAACGGCAAAATGGACCCAGTCATTGGGCGCGATGAGGAAATTCGCAACGTCATTCGCATTTTGTCGCGCAAAACGAAAAATAATCCAGTGTTGATCGGTGAACCAGGTGTCGGGAAAACGGCGATTGTCGAAGGACTCGCACAGCGTATCGTTAAAGGAGACGTCCCAGAAGGCTTAAAAGACTGCGTACTGTACGAATTGGACATGTCTGCACTCATTGCAGGGGCAAGCTATCGCGGGCAGTTTGAGGAGCGTTTAAAAGGCGTTTTAAAAGAAGTGAAGGATGCAGAAGGCCGCATCATTTTATTCATTGATGAAATTCATACAATTGTCGGTGCAGGGAAGACGGACGGTGCGATGGATGCGGGCAATATGTTAAAGCCGATGCTCGCACGCGGTGAGTTAAAATGTATTGGCGCAACAACGCTTGATGAATACCGCATGTACATCGAAAAAGATCCAGCGCTTGAGCGTCGCTTCCAACAAGTGCTTGTGCGCGAACCTTCTGTGGAAGATGCCATTTCGATTTTACGTGGCTTAAAAGAGCGCTTTGAGCTGCATCACGGCGTGCGCATTCATGACCGCGCAATCGTCGCAGCGGCCCAATTATCAGATCGCTACATTACTGAGCGTTTTTTACCGGACAAAGCAATCGATTTAATCGATGAAGCGTGCGCGATGATTCGTACGGAAATTGATTCGATGCCACAGGAGCTTGATGCGGTGACACGTCGGATCATGCAGCTAGAAATTGAAGAGCAAGCGTTGACGAAAGAAAAGGACGAAGCATCGAAAAAACGATTAGCGCATTTACGTGAGGAGCTTGCGCATTTAAAATCGTCATCAGAAGGGTTACGTAACCAGTGGAAGCTTGAAAAAGAAGGCATTCAAACGCTACAAGCTAAACGTGAGCAGCTTGATAAACTGCGCCGCGATTCAGAAGACGCACAAATGCGCGGTGATTATAACCGTGCAGCAGAGCTTCAATATAGCCAAATTCCGAAGCTAGAACAAGAGATTGCTGCACTTGAGGCGGATATCGCAAACGTCGGTGAAAATCGCATTTTACGTGAGGAAGTGACAGCTGAGGAAGTCGCGAACATCGTTTCACGCTGGACAGGAATCCCGGTGACGAAATTAGTAGAAGGCGAACGTGAAAAGCTGCTGCGCCTAAAAGAAACATTGCAAGAGCGCGTCGTTGGGCAAGACAATGCCGTGCAGCTCGTAACGGAAGCAGTATGGCGTGCGCGTGCAGGCATTAAAGATCCGGCAAAACCAATTGGGTCGTTTTTATTCCTTGGTCCAACAGGTGTCGGGAAAACGGAGCTCGCGAAAGCACTTGCTGCACAGCTATTTGATTCAGAGGAGCATTTTATTCGGATCGACATGTCTGAGTACATGGAAAAACATAGCGTATCGCGCTTAGTCGGTGCCCCTCCAGGATACGTAGGGTATGAAGAAGGCGGTCAATTAACAGAAGCGGTACGACGCAACCCGTATTCGGTTGTACTGCTTGATGAAATCGAGAAAGCACATCCAGATGTTGCAAACATTTTACTGCAAATTTTAGATGATGGGCGCATTACCGATAGCCAAGGACGCCTCGTCAACTTCAGCAATACGGTCGTGATTTTAACATCGAATATCGGTTCGCAATATTTAATGGACGGCGATGCGAACGACCCAGCAGTAGAGGGCAATGTGATGCATGCACTGCGCATGCACTTTAAGCCAGAGCTGTTAAACCGTATGGATGATATTGTATTGTTCCATTCATTATCGACAACGCACTTCCATGCGATTGCGGCGAAGTATGTACAGCAGCTGATCGATCGTGTAGCAGAGCAAGAGATTACCGTTGTCATTGAGCCAGCTGTGTTAGATTTCGTTGTACAAGAGGGAATGGACCCTCAATTTGGGGCGCGTCCGTTACGCCGCTTCGTACAGCGCCATATTGAAACGGTTGTCGCACGTGAGCTGTTAAAAGGTGATATTGTACCAGGTGAAACGTTAATGGTATCGCTGCATGATGGACAAATCGTGGCACATAAATAATGCGAAACATAAAAAAACGACGCAGACTAATCTGCGTCGTTTTTTTAATTAATGATGGTCTGGTGTTGGCTCGTTTGGAATAACTGCTGCAATCACGAAAATTAAAATCGAGAATACAACTGAAACGATTGCGCCAGCTTGGAAGTTAAAGTCTACGCCAAGTACTGCTGAAACTACGTAGTTTAACATCGAAACTAGGATGAATGACCATACAAATGTCATGATATATTGCATCAATTTCACCTCTGCTAGTATTGATTGTTACCGTAATAATATTACACCTCTCCTATAATAACATAGGAAATCAGGAAAGAAAAACAACTTTTTTAGAAACGACAAATATGCGAATAATTGACGTTGAAATCGCCACATGACGTACATATTTATCGTTAGTATAGGTGAAAAAATGCCGGTTGTCGAGCGTATGAATGTGAAGTTTTTGTTGAATTTTGAAAACGATTCGTTATAATTAAGACCAAGTACTAATATTTACTTACAAAGGGGTTAATGAACATGACGCAATTAGCAGGCATTATTGGCGTAGGAAGTTACGTGCCGCAAAAGCGCGTGACGAATGAAGATTTAGAATCGATGCTCGACACATCGGATGAATGGATTCGCACACGTACAGGAATTGAAGCACGTCACTTTGCAGCAGAAGGAGAGGACACATCGCATATGGCGATTGCAGCAGCGAAAGAAGCGCTACAGCACGCCAATGTTGATGCGGATCAAGTCGGGCTCATTTTAGTTGCAACCGTTTCACCAGATCGTGCGTTTCCAAGTGTTGCATGCCAAGTGCAAGAAGCGATTGGTGCAACGCGTGCAGCGGCGATGGATGTGTCAGCGGCATGTGCAGGATTTATGTATGGAATTGTGACAGCGAAGCAATTTATTGAAAGTAATACGTATGACTATATATTAGTAGTAGGTGTTGAAAAGTTATCGAAATTTATTGATTGGGAAGAGCGCAATACCGCGGTGCTATTTGGAGATGGTGCAAGCGCTGTTGTCGTGAGTAAAGTAAGTGAAGGGCGCGGCATTTTATCGTTTGAGCTCGGCGCAGACGGAACAGGCGGCAAACATTTGTATTTAGATGACGATCAGCACATTAGCATGAATGGCCGCGAAGTATTTAAGTTTGCGGTCCGTCAAATGGGCGAGTCGTCGTTAACAGTACTTGAAAAAGCAGGCTTACAAAAAGAAGACGTGCAGTTTTTAATTCCACATCAAGCGAACATTCGCATTATGGAAGCGGCGCGTGAACGCTTGCAGTTACCGGTAGAAAAAATGGCAACAACGATTCAAAAATACGGCAATACATCAGCAGCTTCGATTGGGACAGCACTATATGAAGAAGTACAAAAGGGCACAATTCAAGATGATGATGTGCTTGTGATGGTTGGTTTTGGCGGCGGTTTAACATGGGGCGCAATCGCCATGCGCTGGGGATTATAAGGGGGATGCAATACATGAAACGACGTGTAGTAGTAACAGGAATCGGTGCAGTAACACCAGTAGGCAATACCGCAACGGAAACGTGGGATGCAATTTTAGCAGGGAAAAGTGGCGTTGGACCATTAACACGACTAGATGCGGAACTATTTTCAGCAAAAGTAGCAGCGGAAGTAAAAGATTTCTCGATTGAAAAGTGGATTGAAAAAAAGGAAGCGCGCAAAATGGATCGCTTTACACAATTTGCGCTTGCAGCCGCGATTGAAGCGATGGAAGATGCAAAGTTACACATTACAGAGGAAAATGCTGCCCGCGTTGGCGTATGGATCGGTTCAGGGATCGGTGGGATGGAGACGTACGAGCAGCAATTCCGCACGTTTTTAGACCGCGGTGCGCGACGAGTGAGTCCGTTTTTCGTACCGATGATGATCCCGGATATGGCATCGGGGCAAGTATCCATTTATTTCGGCGCAAAAGGCATTAACTCATGTACGGTTACAGCGTGTGCATCGGGGACAAACTCGATTGGCGATGCGTTTAAAGTGATCGAACGTGGCGATGCAGATGCGATGATTACAGGTGGCGCAGAAGCACCGATTACGTCGATGGCAGTGGCAGGATTTTGTGCGAGCACAGCGCTGTCATTTAATACCGACATTGCGACGGCATCCCGTCCATTTGATAAAAATCGCGACGGCTTCGTTATTGGTGAAGGGGCAGGCATCGTCATTTTAGAAGAGTACGAACACGCAGTAGCCCGCGGCGCAACGATTTATGCAGAAGTGCTTGGTTACGGTGCGACAGGGGATGCGCATCACATTACTGCACCAGCACCAGAAGGAGAAGGTGCTGCACGTGCAATGGCACAAGCGCTTGCAGATGGCAACGTTGACCCATCGCAAGTCGGCTATATTAATGCGCACGGCACAAGCACACCGTACAATGATTTGTTTGAAACAGAAGCGGTGAAAACGGTGTTTGGTGAGCATGCATACAAGTTAGCGATGAGCTCGACAAAATCAATGACGGGGCATTTACTCGGCGCAGCAGGTGGCATTGAAGCCATTTTCACCGTGCTTGCGCTAAAGGAAGGGAAGCTCCCACCAACGATGAATTTACACGAGCCAGACCCTGCATGCGATCTTGACTACGTGCCAAACGAAGCGCGCACAAAGCAGGTAGACTATGCGATGAGCAACTCGCTCGGCTTTGGAGGACATAACGCATCGTTATTATTTAAACGCGTTTAAATAAACGAAAGAAGCGCTTGAGGGAAAGCCTTCTCGAAATGAAACAAAGCATCGGAAAATTTGACATTCTCCGATGCTTTGATTTGTTATGTGTGAGTTCGCGCCATCGTCCAACTCGTTGTTATGACGGTTATTTACGTTTACGACCTAAGCCCATCGCATTTTCCATTTTCTTTAACGTTTTGTTCGCAATGGCATTTGCTTTTGCAGCACCCGCATCTAAAATGTCATCAAGCTCTGGTGAGTCAATTAATGCATGGTAGCGCTCTTGAATTGGTGCTAAGTGTGCAATCACCGCTTCAGCAACGCCTGCTTTAAAGTCGCCGTACCCTTTTCCTGCATATTTCTGTTCCAGTTGTGCAATCGTTGCGCCTGTTAATGCAGACTCGATTGTTAGTAAGTTTGATACACCTGGTTTGTTTTCAACGTCGTATTTCACGATGCCTTCAGAGTCCGTCACCGCAGATTTAATCTTTTTCTCGATTTCTTTCGGTGTATCCAGAAGACGGATTGTTGCTTTTGTATTTGGGTCTGATTTTGACATTTTTTTCGTCGGCTCTTGTAGCGATTTAATGCGCGCGCCTTCTTTCGGTAAGCGAATGTCTGGAATCGTTAACACGTCGTTGTAACGTTTGTTGAAGCGCTCCGCTAAGTCGCGCGTTAACTCGATATGTTGCTTTTGATCATCGCCAACGGGCACGATGTTTGTGTTGTATAAAAGAATGTCCGCAGCCATTAATGGTGGGTATGTTAATAGCGCAGCAGATACAGATTCCTTGCCGTTTGATTTATCTTTAAATTGCGTCATGCGCTCAAGTTCACCAATTGACGCAACACATTGTAAAATCCAGCCAGCTTGCGCGTGTGCAGGCACCTCTGATTGAATGAATAACGTTGATTTTTGTGGATCGATGCCAACTGCAATGTACATTGCTGCTAAGCTGCGAATGTTTTTGCGTAGTTCAAGTCGGTCTTGTGGCACCGTAATGGCATGTTGGTCAACGATGCAATAAATCGCTTCACCTTCGTCTTGTAATGCAGGGAATTGCTTGATCGCGCCGATGTAGTTACCGAGCGTAATTGTACCTGTTGGTTGTACACCTGAAAAGATTGTTGTCATAAAAAATTCCTCCTAATAATAGACAAATAAAAAAACATCACGCTCCCTGTCGAAAAAAGGGACGAATGATGTTTAAACTCCGCGGTACCACCCAGCTTGTTAGTTGCCTAACCACTTTGTCTCGTAACGTGAGATGACGCATGTAGCTACTAACTCGTTCACTACACGAACTCCGAAGCCCATTCGATAAAGCGCGTTGTTTATTTGCAGCAACCATAAACTCTCTTCATCCGCATCTCTTTATGTACTATTCTTCTTCAACGTTTCTAATTGTATTTGCCAAAAATTATATAAAAAATTGCGCTGTTATGCAACTGACAAATGATCAGCTATTCGCTAATGACTAATAATGATTCTCAATTAAAGTATTTTAACTGAGAATAATTTGTCGTGAAGCAAGCGTTTAATAACAATTAAATTTGGGAAGTTATAAAGTATAGTAATCTTGTTGGGAAATCTTGAAATCAAGTGTTTTTAAGTCGTAATTTATATGTAGTAAATATTTGTTTATTCGAGTGAAAAAGTGCGAAAAATGAGTTGAAAAACGACGCGTAATTTTATAGAATAGGGTATCAAAAATGTGCGTGATATTGTATAATAGAAACGTAACTATTTTAGATTAATTATAATGTAGATTGAAATAAATTGTATTATATTTGAAAGGAAGTGTTTTACGTATGATGGTTACTTTATTTACATCACCGAGTTGTACTTCTTGTCGAAAAGCAAAAGCTTGGTTAGAAGAACATGACATTCCATATACAGAGCGTAATATTTTTTCAGACTCGTTAACGTTAAGTGAAATTAAAGAAATTTTACGCATGACCGAAGATGGTACTGATGAAATCATTTCAACACGATCAAAAGTGTTCCAAAAATTAAACATTGATGTAGAAAGCCTATCGCTACAACGTTTATATGAATTAATTCAAGAGTACCCAGGGTTATTACGTCGCCCGATTATTTTAGATGAAAAACGTCTACAAGTCGGCTACAATGAGGATGAAATTCGTCGCTTCTTACCACGTAAAGTGCGTGCGTACCAATTACAAGAAGCACAACGTATGGTAAATTAATTTGCTGATCGTAAAGAGCGCTCCGAAATGATGGAACGTTCTTTTTTTGTACGATTAAAAATCGGAATGTTCAGTTAATAATGTTTTTTTACTTGCTTATTTTGAAGGCGTCCTCTAAACTAGCAAGTATCATGAAGGATTTGAGGTTATTCATTTCCTTTTTCAATGAAAACAGCATAAAATAGAAGAATAAACCTAGAAAGAATATCGTCTTTACTAGGAATAGAGGGGAGATGTGTTGTTATGGACATCGAACGTGTGAATGATTACACTTTGAAGCTTTACATTTCATATGATGATATCGAAGAGCGAGGATATAGTCGCGAAGAAATTTGGTATAATCGTGGCAAAGGAGAGCAGCTATTCTGGGACATGATTGAAGAGATCGGCGAAGAAGCTGACTTCGAACTAGAAGGCGCGATTTGGATCCATGTAAATGCGGCAGAGACAGGTATTGAAGTTGTAGTAACGCGCACATCTGACAAAGAAGAATTACCACCAATGCAGGAACAAGACCAATCATTTGAGAAGTTTGTCGAAGAAACGTTTGGCAATAGTGGCAGCGCGATGACACCGTTTAAAGAGTCGCCAGAAGAGGTCGTTGTGAAGCAGCAATACGCGGTGTTCCGCTTACAGCAGTTTGACGATATCATTAGCATTGCAAAACGTTTACAGTCAGTACCAATGACAACTACTTTATATAAATTCGAAGGCACGTATTATTTCTCAGTAGAGGCATTACAACAAGAGCAAAATATACTCGATGTTGTGTCGATTGTGAATGAGTATGCGGAGCTGTCGCAAATGACGAAGCATCGCTTACGTGAATACGCAGACATCGTAATGGACGGCAACTGTGTTGAAACGGTATTACAATACTTTGCGTCATAGCACGTTGCACCGTAAACATGAACGTTCATGTTTACGGTGTTTTTTTGTGCCAAAATATAAATTTCGCAACAATGCTCGCATTCGCATTTCTTCTATGTAAATGTAAACAAGAGGTGAGTGTGATGTTTGTGGCAAAGATGGATCAAACACGTATTTGTACGCTGGATTTACCAACGGAAGCATTGCGCACATTGCGCCAGCAACATGAATTTGTATGCCCGTGCTGTCATGAGCGCGTCACGCTAAAAATTGGACGAAAAAAACGCCCTCATTTTGCCCATCGAAGCAAAACGTGCACAGGTACATTTAGTGAAGGGGAAACGGTAGCACATGCAGAAGGAAAAGCGCAGCTGTATGCGTTTTTTCAGCAAAAGGGACTACATGTACAGCTTGAGCCGTATCTCGAGCCGTTGCAACAGCGTCCCGATTTGCTTGTAGAGCAGTACGCAGTGGAGTTTCAATGTAGCGCGATCTCAAGTGAGCATTTATACAGGCGAACAGCTGGTTACAAGCAAGCAGGATACGTGCCGATTTGGATTCCGTATGCCCGTCATAAGCGTGCAGGGTGGCAACTTGTTTCGCTCAATCAACTCGAGCAGCAATGTTTGCAGTACGACTGCTTGCCATATTGCATGGCGTTTTCCCCAGAGGAGGGGGCGTTTATATATTACAACTACTGTATGCAAATGAGCGCGACGATGTTTTATACGTATATTGAACGCGTGAACCCGACCGTGCAGCACTTCCCATTTTACGTGCCAAAAGCAATTTCGTACGAGGCGTTTTTACAGCTTTGTGACGTGCAGCAACGCATGCGACAGCGCAGTTTGTTACAGCGGTTACGCTTTAGTAAAGATGGGGTACAAGATACTATACTGCGCGTTGCGTATACGTATTACGGAAGCATCGTAAACGTACCGCATTACGTCGGCATTTATGTGCCACATGCGTTTTCGTTGCCAATGGCGCCGATCGATTGGCAATTGTATTACGTTGTATGGCAGCAGCAATATCAGTATTGCTTGATCGAGCAGGAACACCATTTTTGTACGTTTAGTAGCTTGCCGCCGCTTACCGATCAACAGCGAGAGGCAGTGCGTTGTTATGCGGCAATTGTTGAAGCGGTGACACGAAAAAATGTGCCATTATTTTCGGCGATGTATGACAAAATAGTTGCGCATCATGCACAAAATTGAGAAAATAAAGCAAGTACTTCGGTTTCCGAAAGAATACGTACGCAATAAAATGTGCGAACAATTTGAAAAAGGGGTTTTATATATGTCGAAAAATGTATTATTACGAAAAGATGTGCCAGAGGAATTAACGTGGCGCTTAGAAGATATTTTTGCAACAGATGCGTTATGGGACGAGGAGTTTGAAGCGATTACAGCCCTTGTGGCAGAAGCGCCAAACTATGAAAATCGTTTAGCTAAAAGCGCGGACGATTTTTTAGCGGTGTTAACATATAGTGAAGAAGTAAGCAGTCGCTTAGGAAAGCTATATGTGTATGCGCATATGCGTAACGACCAAGATACGACGAACAGCACGTATCAAGGGCTGGAATCTCGTGCAATCGCGCTATCATCAAAAGCATCTGCGGCGTTATCGTTTTTAACACCGGAAATTATGGACATGGATGAAGCGGTAATCGAGCAATTTTTAGCACAAAATGAAGCGTTAGCGGTATACCGTCAATCATTAAAAGAAACGTTAATGGCACGTCCACACATTTTACCAGCGGAGCAAGAGGCATTAATGGCACAAATGGGCGAAGTGCGCGGGGCATCAGCGAATACGTTCTCGGTATTAAACAATGCAGATTTAGTATTCCCAGTCGTAAAAGATGAAAACGGGGAAGATTATCAAATTACGCACGGCAACTTTATTAAAGCGCTTGAAAGTACAGATCGTGCCTTCCGTGAGCGCGCGTTTAAAGCGGTGTATGCGACATACGGCAGCTTTAAAAATACATTTGCCGCTACATTATCAGGAAAAGTAAAAGGAGCGAACGCATCAGCGCGCATTCGTAAATACGATTCAGCACGACACGCAGCGTTATCGAATAACTTTATTCCAGAAGCGGTGTATGACCAATTAGTACAGGCGATTAATGACAACTTACATTTATTACATCGCTACGTGGCGCTACGTAAAAAAGTGTTAGGTGTCGATGAATTACACATGTATGACTTATTCACACCACTTGTAGCAGAAACAGAAATGGAATACACATACGATGAAGCGAAAAAGGTGATGGTTGAAAGCTTCGCACCACTTGGGAAAGAGTATCAAGACATCGTGCAGCACGGTTTAAATAATCGTTGGGTCGATGTGCTTGAAAATAAAGGGAAGCGTAGCGGTGCATATTCATCGGGTACGTACGGGACAAACCCATATGTGTTAATGAACTGGCAAAATAACGTCAACAACTTATTTACGCTTGCACACGAATTTGGCCATAGTATGCACAGTTACTACACGCGTAATAACCAACCGTACGTTTATGGCAATTATTCTATTTTCGTAGCGGAAGTAGCCTCTACATCTAATGAAGAGTTATTATTTGAACATTTATTAAACACGCTTGAAGATAAACAGCAAAAAATTTATTTATTAAACCACTGGTTAGATGGTTTCCGTGGAACTGTATTCCGTCAAACGATGTTTGCAGAGTTTGAACATTTAATGCATACGCTGGATCAAAACGGTGTACCGTTAACAGCGGATAAGCTAACAGAAGAGTACTATGCGCTAAACAAAAAATATTACGGTGATGAAATGGTTGTCGATGAGGAAATCGGTTATGAATGGGCCCGCATTCCACACTTCTATTACAACTACTACGTATACCAGTATGCGACAGGTCAATCAGCTGCGACGGCGTTATCGAAAAAAATATTAGAAGAAGGCGCACCAGCAGTTGAAAAGTACATTAATAACTTCTTAAAAGCAGGTTGTTCAAACTTCCCAATTGAAGTATTAAAAGCTGCAGGCGTTGATATGAGCTCACCGCAGCCAATTATTGATGCGTGTAAAGTATTTGAACAAAAACTGGATGAATTAGAAGCGTTATTGTCAAATAATAATTAATGCCTGCCAAAAAGCTATTAGTGCGAACTAGTAGCTTTTTGCTGTTTCATGTTCATCAAAACGGCCTATTTGTTATTGTGATATATCTTTGTAGCGTGACGCTATATAAGGATTTCAATTATTTCACAAGAGAAACAGCTTCACAAAAATAGTGAAATCGCTTTCTATTTGACGGTTTTGTGAAAATGAGTTTAAGTGGTTGATTCAGTGGGTAATACGTGTTAAAGTAATCACTGTGAAATAAATCACAAACCAAACATACACCCCTTTGTTTGAACGTGAACATTTCTCCCATCCCCTTTGTGAAAAGAGGGTCTTCATTCTGTCGAGGCTTGAAGGCCCTCTTTTGTTTTTTTATATAATAATTTACATAGTAAAAAGCTGCGCATCGATGTCGATGCACAGCTTTTTTTGCATAGGCGCTACTAGCCAACAGAAATCGTGTGCTGCGTCAGCTTTTCACGCAAGTCATGTGGAATTTCGACCGATTTTTGCGTTTTGGTGCTAAAGCAGACGATGATGCATTCGCCCGAAGCGATCAGCCCTTTTTCTTCATGTAGCACTTCTTGGCGCAGCGTAAAGCTTTTTGAGCCTACTTTCTCAACCGATGTACGCGCAATGAGCGCATCGCCTGGGTAGCTTTGTTGCATGTAGTCACACGTAATACGTGCAACGACAAATTGAAATGGCGCGTTTTTGTCCATTGGCATGACGCTATGTAAAAACTTCATGCGGCTCTCCTCAAAGTAAAAGAAGTAACTCGTATTATTCGTATGTCCGAGCGCATCTGTTTCACAAAAGCGCACGTAAATTGGTGTTTCATGCATAAAATCATCCCCCTTTAATAACTATATTATCGTATAAAAGAGAAAAAAAGTAAATTTTCGAGCGCTTTATTTCGGTTTTCTACGTTAGGTATGAAAAAACGCACCAATGCAGCAAGTCATTGGTACGTTCGTTTACACATGTATTGGTTTTAGTCGCCAAAGCGTCACATCGTTTGCTTGTGTGCGCTCAACTTTTTGTTGCAGCATGCGCTTTTTCATTTCACGTTCTGCTGCTTGTTCTGTTAAGTCGTACATCGCTGCAATTTCTTGTGTCGATAAGCTGTGGAAACGTGTTAATAGCTCTTCAATAGCAGGTGGTTGGCTTGGGACAAGTGGTGCGTTTAATAGTTCCGATAAAATGTGCTCGTACACATCATACGTATATAAACCGCTCACTTTTAAGCCTTCATCCTCGATGCATTCATTAAAGAACACGATCGTTGGGAGCTCATCAACTTCCATTTCGTTTGTAATGTGCAAATCACATTGAAACGCATGCGCAGCTTCCTTTGAACCGAAATCATTGCGGAATTCCTGCATATCGAGCTGAGATTCTTCAGCGATTTTAAGCAATGTGTTGTATGATTGTAAGTTTTTCTGCTTCAGCAGTAAGTGCTCTTGTAGTTTTGTTAAAAAGCGAAGACCCGCGCGTTTTCCTTGAAGCTCTGCAGCTTTCACTGCGACAGAAGGAAGTACCGGATGTTTCACATCAACATCTTGTCCAGACATACAGCCTTTTGTTTTTTCTTCGATGCAGTTTAATGACGCAAGCTTCGTGCTTAAAATGAAGCGGCATGTAAAGTAGTGTTCATATTGTACTTGTAGCTTGCGAATTGTTGCTTGCATCTCAGCAGCGCTAGAACAAAGCGGGTCGATAAAGATGTACAATTCGAGTGGTTTGTGCAGCGACTGCGAGGATGTGACTGGCTCTGTTAATAATTGAACATGCGTCACTACAACCCCTCCTCTTCTTCGTTTGGTGCGTTAATCATATGATGTGCCGTCATGACAAGACGTTTATAATAAATTTCACGGAATTTACCATCAAGACCGATATCATCCATTGCACCTGCCATACATTCCAACCATGCTTGTGCACGATCTGGTGTAATTTTAAAGTGCATATGTCGTGCACGCATCATCGGGTGACCGTGCTCCTCTGTAAATAGGTTAGGTCCACCTAAGTATTGGGTTTGAAATTGGATTTGCTTACGAATCGTTTCCGTAAAGTCTTCTGGAAAGATCGGAATAAGCAGTGGATGCTCACTCACGCGCTTATAAAAAGCATGGATTAATTCCGATAGCTTCTCAGCACCAATTTCCTCATAAGGAATTTTTGAAATTCGAGTCATAGGTGTGTTGCTCCTTTTAACCGTTTTATTTATAAAGTAATACGCATGACGCGTACATGTATTGAACTAAGTTGTACGTTTATTCTATCAACGAAAACGGCGGAATACAAACAAACTGCCTTTTAGCATTGGAACATGCGAAAAGGCAGTAGTTTTAAAGTTCTATTGTTGTGAAATGTTTTGTAGTGAAAATGTTTTGTTTTTTGAGGTGAAAATGAGCAAAAAACAATAAAACTATTAGCGTGAACAACTTATGAATTGTAATAGCCCTGTACTTTTACGACGTAGTTTTGTGTTTCTTTAAACGGTGGAATACCGCCGTACTTTTTCACATTGCCAGGTCCAGCATTGTACGCAGCAAGTGCAGTTGTCAAATTGCCGTCAAACTGATCGAGCATCATGCGTAAATATTTCGCACCACCCATGATGTTTTGCTCTGGGTCAAGTGTGTTTGTCACACCGACATATTTAGCTGTACCAGGCATTAATTGCATTAAACCAGCAGCACCTGCATGACTTTTTACGGTGTTGTTAAAGTTCGACTCTTGCTTCATGATCGAAGCGATTAGCTTTGGATCTAAGTTGTATTGCTTCGCCGCTTTTTCAATAATGGCGCTATATTTATTAGCACCTTCTAGCTTACCTGTAAAGACGACAGAGCCTGCATATGTAGGTTCTGCTGTTGTCGCTGTCGATGCCGATGCCGCTGCTTGCTGTGCTTTTGTGCTTTGCTCCGATAATACCGTATACAGCTGTGGTGGCATGTATGTAGAAGCGCTGCTTGATGAAATGGCATTTAATAACGTCATGGCAGTGTTCGCTGTCGTTGCCGTTGATTCGTTATTTGTCGCGCTGACAAGCGATGGAATCGCACCTAAATAATTTGTAATGTTTGATGTTGCCGCGTTATTGTTTAATACTTCCGAAATAAGTGATGAAAAGGCTGAATTGGTCGTGTTCGCGCTCTCGGTATCACCGGTCATCGTTTGAATCGATGCTGTGTCGATAAAGGCGCGAATATTTGGTATTGTCATGCGATCATCCTTTCTGTTTTGCGAGGGCCTCTGCAAAACGAGCAATTTTCTTTTTAGTCGGACGCAGTGGAATGTTTAAGCGCTCGAGCAAGGCGTTGAACGCTTGCTGTCCTGCTGCTGCATCGCGCACCTCGTACTCCAGTTCATAGTCTTCAGTACCTACATACTGCGAGTGGTCGAGCACAATCGTCCCACCTTTATATTCGACTTCAATGCGCTTAGTTGTTAGTGAGCCATATGCCTTAATTTCAGCAAGTGGTACGTGCGCTTCGACAAGTTGCGTTGTAATCGCTTCTGGAAACGGAGCACCCTCAAAAATGGCAGCTGCTTGCGCTTTTGAAATGACCACATTTGTTTCAACGCTCGTTTGCGCATCAACCATGCGTTTAAGCGTCGCTTCAAATGCACCGTTCGTTTCGCGAATGCGTAAGCCGCTATGCAGTTCCTTTATATGAAGCGCTGCTGTATCAAAATAATGATTCGCTAACGTTTTTGCATCCTCACTTGTCACGCCAAAAAAATCACAAAGCATGTCATATTCGTCAATATACAATAAATTTTTAAACTCAATTTCCGTTTCGTGTGTCATGAAAAGACCTTCCTTTACATCATCTACAATTCCAATCGACAGATGCGACAAAAAAAATAGCCCATTCAAAGAAGTCTCTGCCCGTACACATTACTGTATGGTAAAATATGAACAGAACAATGGCGAGAAAGGGAGTTTTTATGTTGCGTAATCCATATACTGTGACGGTTGTAGACGAAAAATTACTTACGTTTAGTGTAAACGAAAAAGTCGAACAATACAAAATGAAACCAGCAGGTCAGCTCATTGCTGATTCGGATCAATTTGCGTTCGTTTATTTATGTGATGCAGGAGATGCTTATGCTTACATACGCTTTGAGCCAGCAGTATGGCCGGCGCTTGTAGAAGTGCTCATCCAAGAGCAAGATCCAACGGTACAAATCGGTGAAGAAACAATGACGTTGCCACATTTCTTTGAAGAATTACAAATGCTTGTTTATAATATCGAAGGGAATGGCAATTACGGAGATGCATTTGTCAGCGCGGTTGAACAAGCGTTTGAACGTATTTTAGTAGACGCCAAATAAACGAATGGAAGAAGTAAGGCAGCGATGGAAGTACGCTGTTGAGAGGAGTAGGTACGCATGGGACAATGGGAGCGCTTTTTAAACCCATATAAGCAAGCTGTCGATGAGCTGAAGGTAAAGCTAAAGGGCATGCGTTCACAATTTGGCATTAACAATACAAATTCACCGATTGAATTTGTAACAGGTCGCGTAAAGCCACTTGCAAGTATTTATGATAAAACGTTAGAAAAAGGGCTGCCATTTGAGCCTTCGGATACGCTTGCACTTGAAATTCAAGATATCGCAGGCGTGCGCATTATGTGTCAATTCATCGATGATATTTTCACGGTTGTCGATCTATTGCGTCAACGCAACGACATGCGCATTATTGAAGAACGCGATTACATTAGCCATAGTAAAAGCAGTGGCTACCGTTCGCACCATGTCATTATCGAATACCCAGTCGAGACGATTCACGGTACGAAAATTGTTTTTGCTGAAATTCAAATTCGCACATTGGCGATGAACTTTTGGGCATCGATTGAGCATTCGTTAAACTATAAATATAAGGGAGACTTCCCAGAAGAAATTAAAAATCGTCTACAAAGTGCAGCGGAGGCCGCCTTTAAATTAGATGAGGAAATGTCGCAAATTCGCAGTGAAATTCACGAGGCACAAGCGTATTTTACGGAGCTAAAAGAAGGCGACAATCCAAAAACAAATCGACCGAAAAAGGAGCGTGATGCATGATGAACTTTGCGATTCAAGCACGTTTAGATGACCAATCAAACGAGTTAGCACAACTAGCAAAAACGTATTTATTAGATTTCGGCTTAAAACATGATGAGGAAAGCCCAGATATTGTGCTATCGATCGGGGGAGACGGTACGCTTTTACATGCGTTCCATCGCTTTTCACACTTGCTGGATAAAGTTGCTTTCGTCGGGATTCATACAGGCCATTTAGGATTTTATGCCGACTGGAAGCCATCTGAGCTTGAAAAGTTAGTATTATCGATTGCGAAAAAAGACTTCAATGTTGTGGAATATCCATTGCTTGAAATTCAAGTGCATCACCACAATTCAGCGGTGAACAAATATTTAGCATTAAATGAAGCAACGGTGAAATCACCGAGTGTGACGCTCGTGATGGATGTGGAGCTAAACGGCAAACACTTTGAACGCTTCCGTGGTGATGGGCTTTGTGTGTCAACACCATCCGGTTCAACTGCCTACAATAAAGCACTCGGGGGCGCCATCATTCACCCGACGTTGCAGGCGATTCAATTAACAGAAATGGCATCGATCAATAACCGCGTGTTCCGTACAGTAGGCTCTTCACTTGTGCTACCAGCACATCACAATTGTGAGCTGAAACCTGTATCTGAATCACAAGAGTTCAATATGACGATTGACCATATTAGCTTATCGCAATCGGACGTATCGAAAATTCAATGTACCGTTGCACGAGAAAAAGTACGCTTTGCACGATTCCGCCCATTCCCATTTTGGGAGCGCGTGCATGAATCGTTCGTTTCAAACGATGTGTAATCAATTTCAACTGACGTTTCAGACACAAACTGACGGAGTATTGCTGCGTGAAGCATTGCTCGGTCAGTTTGGCATTTCAAAACGTGCGTTAACAGCAATTAAGTACGATGGCGGACAATTGCTCGTAAACGGCGAAGAGCGAACGGTGCGACACGTGCTGAAACAAGGCGATGAAGTAAAAATTATTTTCCCAATTGAAAAACCGAGCGAAGGATTGATTGCAGAGGAAGGGCCACTTCATATTGTGTATGAAGACGAGGCAATTTTACTGCTCAATAAGGCGCCGTATCAAAGCACTATTCCGTCGCGTGAGCATCCAACAGGCAGTGTCGCAAACGTATTACTGCACTATTTTGAACAGACGAATTTGCAGTCTACAGCGCATATTGTGACGCGTTTAGATCGCGATACGTCAGGGCTGATGTGCATTGCAAAGCATCGACACATTCACCACTTAATGGGTTTAGCACAAAAAACACATGATGTGGACCGCATGTATGAAGCGATCGTTCATGGACATGTCGCAGAAGATTTTATCGAAGTGAAGGCGCCGATTGGTCGCAGTGACACGAGCATTATTGAGCGCGTTGTGCGTGAGGACGGACAACATGCGCATACAGATGTCACGGTGTTAAAGCGCTTTACGTATGACGGGCATGATTTAACACACGTGCGCTTAAAGTTATATACAGGCCGCACGCATCAAATTCGTGTACATTTAGCACATTTAGGGTATCCATTAATAGGAGACGGCTTGTATGGCGGGTCAAAAGAGCTGACTGATCGCCATGCGCTACATTGTGTTAAAATTCAATTTACACATCCAGTAACGCAGCAGCAGCACGTGCATGAAATTCCACTTGCCGCTGATTTACAGCGTTTTTTATAACGTGGGGAGCTGTCTTTTTACGTGCAGAAGCGACGTAAGGAGGCAGTTTTTTTAGTCGGATGCACGAAGAAAAATAAATTGAACGACGCACAGTAGACGTCTATACTTATGAAGGTAGTGAAATCGTGAAAGGAGGTTGATTGTATGATAGACGAAAATGTTGAACGCGACGAGGAACAGCTTGTAAAAGAGCAGCTTCTTACGTATATTGAAGCGGATGATATTCAGCAATTCCGCGAGCAATATTTTGCGCTTCACCCGTATGAGCAGGCACAGTTTTATGAAAAGGTGACGCCTGATATACGTGAAAAAATCTATCACTATTTGTCTCCTGAAGAATTAGCGGAAGTGTTCCAAGCACTTGAACTAGAAGACGATGAATACGTACAGTTTTTAAACGAAATGGATGTTACGTACGCAGCAGCGATGTTATCAGAAATGAATTCCGATGATGTCGTCGACGTATTGAATGAATTAGATGACGATGATCGTGAACATTACTTAACGTTAATGGATGATGAGACGGTCGAGGAAATTCATGACTTATTGCAATATGCGGACTACACAGCAGGTGCGATTATGACGACGGAGTATGTGGCGATTAATGAAAATTCGACAACGCGCTCAGCGATGCACATTTTACGAAATGAAGCACCGACTGCTGAAACCATTTATTATTTATTCATTACAAATATGAAAAAGCAACTTGTTGGGGTTATTTCATTGCGTGACTTAATTGTTGCCGATGAGGATGTGCTCATTCGAGACGTCATGAATGAACGCGTTGTTTCGGTACACGCCAATGATGACCAAGAGGAAGTTGCACAAATTATGCGTGATTATAACTTTTTAGCGTTACCAGTTATTGATGACGATCAAACGTTGCTCGGTATTATTACCGTCGATGATATTATTGACGTTATCGATGAAGAGGCGGAGGATGATTACTCCAAACTTGCCGGTATTTCTGATTTAGATAACTTTGAACAAGGCCCGTTAGCCGCTGCTAAAAAGCGCTTGCCATGGCTCATTATTTTATTATTTTTAGGGATGTTAACGGCGTCGTTAATGGCGCAATTTGAACATACGCTTGATGCGGTAGCTGTCCTGGCGATTTTTATTCCGCTTATTTCCGGAACGAGCGGTAACAGCGGCACACAAGCACTTGCGGTAGCCATTCGTGGTTTAGCGACAAAAGATGCCGAAAAAAGCGATAGTAAAGTGCGTCTCCTCATACGTGAATTGAGTACCGGAGCCATTATGGGTGTGCTTTGTGCACTCGTTGTCACAGGCATTGTATACGTATGGAAAGGGGAATTAGTGATCGGCATGCTTGTGGGGGTAGCGATGTGCTGCTCGATTATTGTCGCAACATTAGCAGGTTCACTGATTCCGTTATTAATGGATCGTCTCGGTGTCGACCCAGCCGTTGCATCAGGACCATTTATTACAACATTAAATGATATTACGAGTATTTTAATTTATTTAGGCTTAGCAACGATGTTTATTTTATAGGAGGCACAACAATGGAATTACGAATTAAACGCATGCACGACGATGCGAAAATGCCACTTCAAGCGCGTGCAGGGGATGCAGGGATGGATTTATTTTCGGTGGAGGAGCAAGTTATTCCAGCAAAAGCATGGCGTTTAGTAAAAACAGGACTACAGATCGAGCTGCCAGCAGGGACAGAAGGGCAAGTGCGTCCAAGAAGCGGCTTAGCACTGAAGCATGGCATTACCGTATTAAATAGCCCTGGAACAATTGATGAGGGCTATCGCGGGGAAGTGGGCGTTGTGCTCATCAATCATAGCGATGTTGATTTTACGGTAGAAAAGCATATGCGTATTGCGCAGCTTGTTGTTCAACTCGTGCCACAAGTAACGCTCGTTGAAGTGAGCGATGTAACGGAAACAGAGCGCGGTGCACAAGGCTTTGGTTCAAGTGGTGTGAAATAAAGTGTAAAATGACGGTACAAAACAATGCGTTTTGTACCGCCATTTTTATTTTAGTGACTTCTCCATGACACGATGCGGAATACCCGAATCCATAAACTCTGGAGATGTCGACTCATAATGCAGTTTCTCATAAAAAGGTACAGCAAATGATTGTGCTGTTAGTTTTAATCGTTTTAGTTCAACTTGCTTTGCATATTTTTCGACTTCTTTCATAATTAACACACCTAAACCAGTTCCACGATACTCTTTCATTACACAAACACGTTCGACAATGCCAATGTCAGAAGGTAATACTTGAACGCGCGCTGTCGCGACAATTTTGTCTCCATCGTACGCAACGAAATGTGTCGACGACTCGTCAAATTCATCGCGCTCTAAGTGCGGCGGAATGCCTTGTTCTTTAATGAATACGTCACGACGAATCGCAAAGGCTGCTTCGCGTTCAGCCTCTGTTTCGACAAGCTTCGCCCTAAACAACTTAACGTTCACCTGTTAAGCGGAACGTTTCATGTGCTGTCCAAGAACCATCTTCTAGCTGATACATTAGATGAATGCGGTCGATTGTTTCTTCCTCATCCACGCCTGTCATACGTAGTTGTCCTAAAATATCATCATGTTCACTGTCAGTCATTTTTTGTGCAATCGTAATATGCGGAACGAATGTATGCTTTTTATCTCCAAATGGAATCGCTTCAGTAATTTGTTCGTGAATGGCGATTAACTGTTCAGTTGGTTCGATACGGAAATAAATCGCATTTGTTACTGGGAAAAAGGAGCTAATGCGTGATGCGTGAATATGAAGCGGTGCAAAGTCACTAGCAATGGTTGATAATGCTTCTGAAATTTTATGAACTTCTGTTTCATCAACCTCAAATGGATCTTTCAATGTCATGTGAGGTGTTACAAGAGCGTAATGCGGATCGTAACGTTTACGATATGTATTCGCTAAATCTTGTAATTTTTTTGATGGAAATGCAACAATACCATATTTCAAACTAATCGACCTCCTGAGAATGTAACAGTCTATTTTTTACATGTTAAGTATAACAGAAAACGGTCGTAAAGTATGTTGAAAACGTTGAATTAACTGAAATTTTCTACAATGGCACGTCGTAAATCAGGCTGCCAATATTTCCACGTATGGTTGCCGTCAAACTCCTCATAAAACACATCGAAGCGGCGCTCTTCCATCAAAGCGTGCAGCTCGCGGTTTGGTGTTAAAAAGTCACGAATCGTTTTATCGGTCGTCACAACGCGGTCTTCCTGCTTGCCGGTAATATGGTAAATCGACAGCGCATCGATGTTTGTAAACGTGCGCACTGCTTCCATGACATGCTCATCAACATATGGAGACTGCATGATCACTTTGCCGAAAATATGCGGATATTGAATAGCCGTTAATAGCGAAATAGTCGCCGCCATCGAGTCGCCAATTAACCCGCGCCCAAGTCCCATTTGCAGCGTTGGGAATTCCTCGTCTAAATATGGCACGAGCTCGTGTGCTAAGAAACGCATATACGCTTCAAAAAGGTCGCCAGTTGGGATATACTTTCGTTGACGGTCTTTTGCATTTTTGTACGGCACGCCGACAATGATTAAGTTTTCCACTTCAAAGTCATGATGTAGCTCGTCTGCTAAACGTGGAATACGTCCTAATTGGAAGTAATCACGACCGTCTGAGGCGATGAGAACAGAATGTTTTACAAGCGGTGTGAAATTTGGTGGAATATATATAAGCAGCTTAAGCTCTTCTTGTAATGCTTCACTATAAAAATCGATTTCTTTTACCGATCCTTTTTCCATAAAAAAGTCCTCCTAAAAGTAGTCTTTTCGATTTTACCATAAAACGCTTACATTCGTGAGAGGCATGCTTGTCGCTAGTCAATTTATTCGAGAAATGGGGAGTTTGTGTATGTATCAAAAACCAACGAGAGTTCATTCAGAAGTCGTGTATAAAGCAACGCGCGATGGGTTAGAACGTCGCGGTGTGACAATTGAAGATATTGGGGAAATTGTGTACAAAATGCAGTCACCGTATAACATCGGTTTAACGATGGCACATTGCTTTGAGTCGGTAGAACGCGTATTGCATAAGCGTGAAATTCAGCATGCGGTGTTAGTCGGTATAGAATTAGATGAACTAGCAGAGAAAAAGCTGTTATCAGAACCGTTACAACAAATTGTTGAATCGGACGAAGGTTTATTTGGTGTCGATGAAACGATTGCACTTGGGTCAGTATTTACGTACGGCAGTATTGCAGTAACGACATTTGGTCATTTAGATAAACAAAAAATCGGCATTATTGAAAAGCTTGATACGAAAATTGGCGATGGACGCGTCAATACGTTTTTAGACGATTTAGTCGGCAGTATTGCGGCATGCGCTGCGTCGCGTATTGCACATAAAAGCCGTGATTTAGAAGAAGAGGGCGAGACGTTTAAAGCGATTGACCCAGAGGAAGTATAACAACGAGATCGGCAGTGTGACATTCGCTCACGCTGTCGTTTATTTTCGGGCATGTATGCTACAATAGTGATGATGTACAAATAAAGGAGAATAACATGAAATTAAGCGATATTAAAACTCTTGTTAAAAGTGTCCCGATTATTTTAGCGGTCGCACTTTATTTAATTTTTAAACCAGATGCAGCAGATGAAGCAACGATCACACCAGAAGATGCTGCCGCATTAACAGGCAATGAACTGTACGATGTCACATATGTCGAAGCGAGCGATGGCGATACGATTACCGTTAATGTTGATGGTAAAAAAGAGCGCGTCCGCCTCCTGTTAATCGATACGCCAGAAATGAACTACAAAGAAAACAATCCACAGCCATACGCAGAGGAAGCGAAGCAGTTTACAATCGATTTATTACAACAGGCTAAAACGGTTCAGCTACTGCATGATGTAGGTGACAAAGCGGATCATTACGATCGTTTACTTGCATACGTCTTTGTTGATGGGGTGTTGTTACAGGAGCGCTTGTTGCAAGAAGGCTATGCCGCGGTGCGTTATAAATATGCGCCAAACACAACGCTTGAGCAGCAATTATATGCCATCCAAGACGAAGCAAAAAAGGCAAAAGCAAATATTTGGGCAACAGACGGTTACTTTGATGAAAAAACAGGTTTTGATGAAAACGCAATAAAGTAGTAGCTTAACGGTACTTTTTACGATAAAATTTGTAAAAAGTACCCTTTTTTTAACGTCGCAAAAAGACAATTGAGAATGATTTGCAATTGTGTCATCATTAATGAGAGAGAAAAATTGAGAATGAAGGTGAATAATATGTTCAAAAAGATCATCGCATCACTCGTGCTTGCACTGTTTTCAGTCGCGCTATACATGCCAACTATGTCACAGGCAAAGTTAGCAGACGGTATTTATTCGATCCCGTACCAAGTGAATAACAACGGAAAAGATGTGCCATCAGTCGGCAATGACTATTTCGTGAAACCAGCAAAACTAACGGTTGAAAATGGTAAAATGGTTGCAGAAATGACGGTGAAAAACGCCTCGTGGATTGTGAAGCTAGAAGCACCAAACTATAAAGAGTTACGCGTTGACACAGCAAACGACACGCGCTTATTCCAGTTTGAGGTTGCGGATTTAAGCGCCAAAACAGCGGTATCGATGCGCGTAGAAATTCCACATTTAGACTATTATCATTCATACACAGTCGATTTTGTTTTTGATGAAGCAAAGGCGACAAAAACAGGGAACGTCGCGAGCCAACAAGCGGTCGCATCAACAACACCTGTTGCTGCAACAACGGCCGTTAACTCTGCATCAGCAGGCGTAGCTGCACAGCAAGCCGCAGATCATAAAGCAGCAGAGAATGCTTCAACGACGAAGGTAATTACGTCACCGAAGACGACTACTTCAAACACAACAACTACAAAGCCAGCGACGTCAACAACAGCAAAGACGACTACGACATCGCAGGTGAAAAATCCGCAAACGAGCGATGAACTGCCATATATTGCACTTGCATTATTATGTGTATCTGCATTTCTCATCATTCGTCTGCGTAAACAAACAGCGTAAAGAAATTCACCATTTTGTCGTGGACAAAATGGTGAATTTTTTGTGAGATGAGGGGATGACCAATGAAGCGCCAACTACTTTTATATAGCAGCATGCTCGTATTTATCGCATCGTTACTCTATATCGGTATGTATGTGTATGCGTATGTCGAAAATGCACGAGATTTAGAACACATTCAAGACGTATATGAAGCCCCGCATACAACGCCAACAGAACAAGCTATAATGAACGAGGATGAAGCTGCACATCTACAGCGTGAGCAAATTACGAAATTGCACAGCATCAATAAAGACATCGTGGCATGGTTACAGATCGAAGGCACGAAGCTCAACAATCCGGTGTTACAAGCGGACGATAACGACTATTATTTAACGCATAACTACAAAGGGGTATTTAGCCGAGCGGGCAGCATTTTTATGGACTATCGCAATGATGTCCAACAGCTAGGAAAGCATACGATTTTATATGGTCATGTGATGCGCGATGATTCGATGTTTGGCGGTCTTTCGAAATATGCAGATGAAGCGTACGCGAACGACAATCGCGTCATTCAATTTGAAACGCTGTATGGGGAGTATGAGTTACATGTGTTTGCAGCGTATGAAACGACGACGCGCTTTTATTATTTAGAAACGGAATTTGAAGGGAAAGCATTTGGCGAATTCATTCAACAAATTAAAGCGCGTTCACGAATTGATACGGGTGTTGATATTTCGGTACACGACCAAATTGTCACATTGTCCACATGTACAACGAGCGACGATGATGATGAACGGTTTGTCGTTCATGCAAAGCTCGTTCAAAAATAACGATGAAGGTGGAGTTACAGATGGATTTTGCACAATTAGCAGCGGCGCGTCATTCAGCCATTAATTTTCAAAAAGATGTTCGCATGACAGAGCAGGACTTTCAGCAAATTTTCGAATTAACAAAGCTTGCACCAAGTGCGTACAACTTGCAATTTACCAATTATTTAGTCATCACAGACGAGGCGAAAAAGGATGCGCTATGTGACCTGCATTACGGGCAATATAAAATTCGTAGTGCGAGTGCAGCTGTCATTGTCATGGGCAATCGTCAAAGCGCGACTGTCGAAGCGGCAGAGGATATGTATACGCCACTGAAAATGTTGAACATAATCGATGAGGTAGAATATAACACAACGATCGATGCGATTCGCAACTATGCAAATGCCTTAACAAGAGACGAGTTAGAACGCGAACTGATGCGCAATGCAGGGTTACATGTGATGTTTTTCATGTTTGCAGCGAAGCATTACGGCTTTGATACATGCCCGATGCATATACATAATATTGACGGTGTGCGCGAGCTATGTTCGATTCCAGCACATTTAGAGCCCGTCATGCTCATTACGATTGGCAAAAGTGTCGACAACGTGCGTCCACGTGGCTATCGTAAACGAGTGAGCGAATTTGTTCAATTTAATTCGTTTTAAAACATAGAGGAATTTCGTCGCTGATGCCGAATATAGTTAACGTGAGTACATATTACTTGCAAATATACATTTGTAGGAGGAACAGGAATGGCAAACTTTACAGTAGACACAGCGCATTCATCGATTCAATTTGAAGTGAAGCACATGATGGTATCGAAAGTAAAAGGTCAGTTTGATTCTTACACAGCAACGGTGACAGCAGAAAGTTTAGACGATTTAACAACGGCGACGTTCCAATTTTCATTTGATGTTGCCTCGATTAATACGAAAAATACAGACCGCGACGATCACTTGCGCTCGGTTGATTTCTTTGATGTAGAGCAGCACCCGACGATTGAATTTACATCGACATCGATCACACGTAGCGGGGATGACTATAAAGTAACTGGTGATTTAACGATTAAAGGAATTACAAATGAAGTGACGTTTGAGTTAGAGTATAACGGCAAAGGCACGAACCCATGGGGCGTAGAGGTATACGGATTTGAAGGGGAGGCGAAAATCAATCGCGAAAACTTCGGCTTAACGTGGAACCAAGCGCTTGAAACAGGTGGTGTGCTTGTCGGAAAAGATATTAAAATTAAAGTGGAATTAGAAATAAACCCACAGGCGTAATATTAAATACATGAGCATGGGGCAAAACGCCTCTAAATTGAGCAAAGTGCCATCAGGAAATATCGCATTTCCTGATGGCACTTGTTTTGTCTCACGCTCTTTGTTTCATTGCTGCTTTTTTTGCATACATATTTACGATATGGCTGCGTACGCAACGGCGATGTCTTCTTTTAATGTGAACCATGCGTCTTCGTTTTCGACGTAGTAGAGCGGGCATAGCTTTCCGGTGACATCATAATGACGAATGACCGCGTCGGCTTGTAAATTTGCTGCATGTAAAAGCCACGCTGTTAAACGAACGACCGCATCATAGGACGCATCGGTAAATTGACCGCTTGCATCAGGATGTGTCACTTCGATTGAAATCGTATCTTTATTGCGCCAATTTGTCGCATAGGACATTTCATCGAGGGGCAGTGCTTGAATAATTTCACCTTGTAAGCCGACGACAAAATGCGCGCTTACAGACGTTGTAGGTTTATTAAAGTAATCGCGGTTTTGCTGTGCGCTAGACCCTGCATTTCCGACGTAATGAATGACAATATCATTTACTTGTTGAAGCGGTACACCTGGTCTGCTTTTATAGCCTGCTGTAATGTATTGTTGATCGATCCAGCTCGGTACAGTTTGCTCGCGTAAATGAGCGATTTGTCGGTCCGGTATGATCAGTGCATTACATGCTTTTGCGACAAGGACAAGCAGCACAATTAGAAATAACCATTTCCGTAAAGAAAATCTCTTTTTCATCGTCTTCTGCTGCATTTGATCGTTCCTTTCCGTTTCATGCTACAGCTAGTGTATCAGCTTCCACGCCAAAAAACGTCCGTCAACAACTGCATATGAAAATACGCCTACAGACGCATGACAAAAACGAGCGATGCGACTAAGCATGCTCGTTTTCATCATCATTGTTTTGTGTAGGTGTACGCTTGTGCATGCTCTTTGACAGATTGTGCTGTCACCGCATCAAATGGTGAGGCAAAGCGCGCATCTAAAATGAGCACATCATCGACAAACCACTGGATTGTTACATGCGACAGCGAGGCAGCATCTGTTACGGCATCGAGTACACGCGCTGTTTCAGCTTGTAATGTCGCCTCGTCGATGTGCGTTGCTTGCAGCAGTAGTTCCGCATCGTGTGAGGAATCGGTTGGCATGACAACAATGTCTAGTATGCGATCTTCACTCAACAAGTCCGCTAGTGGTTCATACAGCGCAACCATCGTTTCAGACCCTGGAATGTCCGTATTAATATCGGTTGCATTTAACGTTGGCTCATCTTGAATGAGCACATTGCCAAGCAACCCGAACGCTGTAATGAGCAGTAAAAAAAATAAATAAATTTTCAGTGGTTTTCGCATATGTCAACGTCCTTTCTTCTACTCGCTATTATAGAGAATGGACGCACGCATGACAATTAAGACGGCACAAGGTTAAATTCATCGATAATGCAGCGCATATATAGCTTTGCTTGTGCGATTTGCTGCTGCTTAAGTAGCGACACGAGCTGTGTAAGTTGTTGACCTTCTTGGAATGGATGCGTTAGCTGTCCGAGACGAAAGCGCAGCGTCAACATGCGCACAAATGATTTGTGACAGTGTTGAAATTGTTCGATGGCTATGTCGTTGTCACTCGCTGCAATGAGCCGATCATAAATAATCGCGAGTAACGCAGCGTAGTCATAAAATGTTTCATCGATGCTGTAACGCTTCAATGTAATCAATAGCGGTTCGATCGGTGGGCATATGTAGGTTGGATGAAAGATGGCCGTTTCCAACAGCTGTAATATGCGCATGTATAGCTGTTTACAGTCGTCGTCGCTATAGCCGAGTACAAGTTTACTTTGATGACGGGTTGCTGATAAAAAACCTTGTGCTTGCAGTCGTTCCATCGCGCGACGAATCGGGTTACGACTAATGTGTAGCTCCTTGCTTAATGCGCTATCAGAGAGCGATTCGTTTGGCAAATAAAAGCCGCGCATGAAGCGGTCTTCAAGCAGTGCATACACGTCGTCATATAATTTAGTCATGAGCTAACTACACTCCTTTTTTACAGTAAGCATAGCGCGTTTTGAAAGAAATGTGCGTGAACGTACAATCGTTTTACATACATGTAAAAAACTTTACATCGCAAAAAGAGGTATCCTTTTGCAAAGCAGTACGGTATTTTGTCATAATAGAAAAAACAGAATGAAGGGGTGCTTATATGATTGTAACAGCGCAACAAGTGGAACAGTACATCGAAGAGCAACGTGCATATTTTTTTAGTGGGGAAACGCGTGATTTAGCCTTTCGCATTGCGCAGCTTCAAACGTTAAAAGCAACGATTCAAAAATATGAAAAAGAGGTTGTCGAAGCGTTATATGCGGATTTGCATAAAAGTGAATTTGAAGCATATTCAACAGAAATTAGCATCGTCTACAGTTCAATTGATGAATTTTCGAAAAACTTAGCAGAGTGGGCGAAGCCAGTTGCTGCGAAAACACCGATCGCATTTCAGCCAGCGAAAAGCTACATCGTCCGTGAGCCATATGGTGTAACGTGTATTATCGGTCCGTTTAACTATCCGTTCCAGCTTGTGATGGAGCCGCTTCTTGGTGCGATTATTGGCGGCAATACAGCAATTATTAAACCGTCTGAAACGGCGATCGCGACTGCTGCGATTGTGAAGATCATTATTGAGGAAGCATTTGAGTCGCGCTACGTACGCATCGTTGAAGGGGCGAAAGAAACGGTCGAAGCATTGATTCATGCACCGTTTGATTTTATTTTCTTCACAGGGAGCGTCAACGTTGGGAAAGTGATCGCAAAAGCATGTGCAGAGCGTTTAACACCACACGTTTTAGAGCTCGGTGGTAAAAGTCCAGCAATTGTAGACCATACGGCAAACTTACACGTTGCCGCACAGCGCATTGCATTTGGACGCTTTGCAAATGCAGGCCAAACATGCGTCGCGCCAGATTATGTGCTTGTGCAGCGTTCCGTACATCAAAAGTTTGTGAAGTTGTTGCAAAAAGCGATTCGTTCATTTTATGGCAAAGAGCCGAAAACAAGTGAATTTTTTGGGCGCATTATTACGAAGTCTCAAGTGGAGCGCCTTGCGAACATGTTAGCGCAAGACCGCGCGCACATCGTGACAGGCGGAGAAGTGGACGTCACAACACAATACGTCGCACCAACGATCGTCGACAACGTCTCGTGGGATGCCGCAACGATGCAGGAGGAAATTTTCGGTCCGATTTTACCGATTATTGTGTACGACGACTTGCCAACTGCGCTACATGAAGCGAAACGTTTACCAAAGCCACTTGCTGCGTATTTCTTCAGCGAGCATAATGGAGCGATTGAATACTTTACGCAAAACTTCCCGTTCGGTGGTGGATGCATTAACGACACAATTATGCACGTCGGCAATACGAAATTGCCATTTGGTGGTGTCGGCCCATCCGGTTCAGGCACGTATCACGGCTATGCAAGCTTTGAATGTTTCACGCACGCCAAGTCGATGATGAAGCGCTCAACAAAAATTAACCCGAGCATTTTATATCCACCGTATTCTTCGACTGAAGTAGCGATTGTGAAGACGCTATTATAAATTGACGCTCGGACATACGTCGTTGTAGTTTAAACGAAAAGGGTCTCATACAAAACAAAGCGCGATCGGAAAAGTTTATGTTTCCAATCACGCTTTGTTTGTTTTTGCGATCACTCGTCGCGTCGACATCATCTATCAAATAATGACACGTCATTTCATGGGCATGCCAATTTTGTCCCATGCTCGTCTTTACTGTTTCATAATCGGAAACGTAATGGCAATGCGCGTACCGTCGCCGAGTGTACTATCGATCGAAATGTCACCGCCAAATGAGCGAATAATTTCATGCGTTAATACCATGCCAAGACCTGTACCACTTTCCTTAGTTGTGAAAAATGGTTCGAAAATTTGCGCGAGCGTTTTTTCATCCATACCAATGCCGTTATCGCGCAGCTCAATCGTTACGGTGTTGTCCGTTTTTGCATACAGTGATAACGCAATGCTGCCGTTGACATCGACCGCTTCAATGGAGTTGCGCAAAATGTTCAGCAGCACTTGTTTAATTTGGTTTTCATCGGCATAAATATAATAATCGTCCACTGGAATATGCTGTGTGAACTCGATGTTTTTACTTTGGAACTCAAACTGTAAAAACGTGGCGATCGTTAAGCATACATCCGTAATGGATAAGCGGCGTACATCATCGATATGCGGTTTTGATAACACTAAAAACTCACCAATAATTAAATTGATGCGCTCTAGCTCAGATTGAATAATTTGTGTATACGTATAGTACGGCGAATCTCGGTCTTCATTCATCATTTGAATAAAGCCTGACACGGCCGTTAACGGATTGCGAATTTCATGCGCAACACCAGCAGCGATTTTTCCAGCAAGTGCTAGTTTTTCCGACTGCAAAATGCGTCGTTCTGCATTTTTTTTATACGTAATGTCTTGTGAAATAATCGAAATCGCCAGCATGTCGCCTTCTTGATTGTAAATAGGTGACATCGATAGCTGCACATGAATCGGTGAGCCATCTTGTGCTAAATCGACCGTTTCAAACGCGGGAATGCTTTCACCATTTTTTAGACGAACTAACCGTTCTTCTGCTTCTTGTAAGTTTTCTTTAGGCACTAACGGAATGACTTGTCCAACGCATTCATCGCGATTCCAACCGTATAAACGTTCAAAGGCCGGGTTCATATCGATAATGCGGTTTTGCAAGTCAACAACCGCAATCGCATCATTTGCTTGTTCAAAAAACATATGTAAGTAATAGTTTTGCTTTGCTTGTTGCGTGACGTGCACGTAACTACTATTAAATACATGTCCATGCCATGCTTGTGAAATAATAATGCATAAAGTTAAAAACAGCATATTGCCAATGAGGAATGGGTTTGTTAATGATGTCGGGTCGAATGTATAGAAAAAGAAACATTCGATCATCGTCACAACGATCGCAATAACAGTTGTTTTAAACGAGTAATACAGCGTGGCTAAAAAGCAGACGAACGCTAACCATGACACATTTAAAACGCTAATATTTTGCATCGTATGGAAAAAAATCATCGTATGTAAAACGACTAAATTCGTCATCATTGTGACGTGCGTGTTCGAAAATGTAACATAGCTATATATACACCACATCACCGCAACGAGTGGGAAAATAGGGAAAAAACCGATGATTTCGTTTTGTTCACTATAATAAAGAATGGAAACAATCGCAAAAGAGCAAATAAATAACGTTAAGACGAAGCGATTGCGTTCGTGAAGGAAATTTGCAGGATTCATACAGCACCTCAAAGACTAGAATACTGTAATGATACATCATTTAGCATTGTCGTGAAATGTTTCATTTTGTTATGATAGAGTCATTAAGGGAGGATTCGTTATGAAGTTTAATCAACAAGCAACATGTGAACTTTTAGAAGAGCTTGTCAACATCCCAAGCCCCTCTGGTTTTACGACAAACATTATGAACGTAATGGCAAAGAAATTTGAACAGTTAGGTGTGTCGTATACGCGCACACATAAAGGCGCATTGATCGTGACAATAAAGGGACAAGATGATACGAAGCATCGTCTATTAACGGCCCATACAGATACGCTTGGTGCGATGGTGAAACAAATTAAGCCAAGCGGTCGCTTACAGCTGTCGATGGTTGGTGGTTTTAGATGGAACGCAGTAGAAGGAGAATACTGCACAATTCATAAAATGGACGGCACGACGGTACGCGGCACGATTTTAATGCATGAAACGACGGTGCATGTGTATCCGAACGTTGGTGACTTAAAACGTGATGAACATCATATTGAAGTGCGCATCGATGCCAAAACGACATCCGCAGAGCAAACGCGTGCACTTGGTATTGAAGTAGGGGATTTCGTATCGTTTGATCCACGCTTTGAAATGACCGATACCGGTTTTATTAAGTCGCGCCATTTAGATGATAAAGCAAGTACAGCGTTATTAATTGAGCTTGTGCGTTATTTACATACAGAAAACGTTACATTGCCATACACGACGCATTTTTACATTTCAAACAATGAAGAAATTGGTTTCGGTGGCAACGCGAGCATCCCACCACAAGTCGTGGAATACATTGCGGTTGATATGGGGGCGATTGGCGATGGGCAAACATCGGATGAATATACGGTATCGATTTGTGCAAAAGATTCAAGCGGCCCGTATCATTACGAATTAACACGCCATTTAGTGCAGCTTGCAAAAGACAACAACATCGACTACAAATTCGACATTTATCCATATTACGGTTCAGATGCGTCCGCTGCAATTCGTGCGGGTTACGACATTAAACATGCATTATTTGGACCGGGTATTGAAGCGTCACATGCGTATGAACGTACGCACGTAGATGCACTACAAAATACAGCGAAATTATTATATACTTACGTCACATCACCAATGGTAGAGCAATAAGGAGGAGCAAAGTTTATGTATGCAGAGGAGCTTTTAAGTGCATTACCATTAAAAAAAGTTATTGGGCCAATGCCAACACAAATTAAAGATATTGCGATTGATTCACGAATCGTGGAGGACAAAAGCTTATTCGTTTGTATTAAAGGAGAAACGGTAGATGGGCATGACTATGCACAAAAGGCGGTCGATAACGGCGCAATCATCGTCGTTGCAGAACGTGAACTGCCATTACCAGAGCATGTGACACAAGTAGTTGTACAAGACACAAACCGTGCAATCGGATTACTGGCGGCAAAGTTTTTCGATTATCCATCGAATGAGATGACGATGGTAGGGGTTACTGGAACAAACGGTAAAACGAGTGTGACAGGGATTATTCATAATTTATTACAGTCAATGGGTGAGCGCTCGGCGTTATCAGGGACAATCGGCTTTAACTTAAACGGCATTTTATATGAAACGGCAAATACAACAAGTGATGCGTTAAATACGCAGCAAATGATTTTCCGTGCGAAAATGGAAGGATGTCGCGCGATGATCATGGAAGTATCTTCTCACGGTTTAGCGCTTGGGCGTTTAGCTGGTGTGGAATATGATGTGGCCATCTTTACAAACTTAACGCATGATCATTTAGACTTCCACGGGACAATGGAAGAATACGGCAATGCAAAAGGATTGTTATTCTCACAACTCGGTCAAGATTTATCGAAAAACAAAGTTGTTGTATTAAACGCAGACGACGCTTGGTCTAAAAAATACGCAACGCTTACGCAGTTCCCAATTTACACGTACGGTGTGAAAAATGAACAAGCGGCGTTCCGTGCCACGAATATTCGCTATGAAAACGGCATGACATACTTTACGTTAGTGAGCCCAGAAGGTGAATATGATGTGAGCATGCACCTACTAGGTGAATTTAACGTCTATAACGTACTTGCAGCAATTGCCGCATTTTACGGGCGTGGTTACGCAATTGAACTGATTGTGGAGCACATTGCTGAACTGCTGCCAGTGAAAGGGCGTATGGAAAAAGTACAATCGGATTTACCGTTTGATATTTTCATCGACTATGCACATACACCGGATGCGATTGAAAAAGCAATCGATGCAGCAATGCCGTACAAACGTCCAGGCAAGAAAATGATTTTCTTAGTTGGAACAGGCGGCGGACGCGATAAAACGAAGCGTCCTGCGATGGCGGAAAAAGCATCGCGTTGTGAGTATGTTGTGTTAACAACCGATGATCCACGCTATGAAGAATTCGATAGCATTACAGGTGATTTAGCAAAAGGGATGACGCATGAAAACTTTGCATGCATCGGAGACCGTGCAGAGGCAGTACGCCATGCGGTATCGGTAGCTGAAGAAGGCGATATTATTATTTTCGCTGGTAAAGGCCATGAAGATTATCAAATTATTGAAAATACGAAGTACCCACATAGCGATACAGATATCGCGTTAGAAGCTGGACGACAAAAATTCGGCTTGTAAGCAAAAACAGTGATTGAGGTGAAAAAAGCACCTGAATCACTGTTTTTATTTCAACATAGACAAATAATGTGCATCATCTGTCTATGTTGTACCGGAAAGAGTGAAAAGTCGAGCATATTTATGTTTGAAAAATAAGACGAAAGTCTATTTTTTTATGCTACGCTTAAATAGGTAAAAGTATCAACGAAGGAGTCTGAAAAAGATGGATATGTTACAACAATTAAGTGATCTTGCACCATTTATTCATTTAGCGTTAAAAAAAGAAGCAGTTGTAGTTGTTGTCGATAAAAAGTCCGAAAAAGTATTGAAATATATTCCGGGTCAAAATTTAGAGGTCGGCTATCGTGAAGGCGACCGTATTAAAACAAATGATAACAACGTACATACTGCATTAAATGGTCGCAATTCGGATATTTATTTAGATGCAAGTGTATATGGCATGCCAATTAATGCATATGCATTTCCAATTATGGAAAATGGACGTGTGATTGGTGCACTCGCTTTTGGGAAGCCAATGGATAAAGAACACCAGCTAGAAGAGTACATTGATACGGTGCGTGACATTGTCGGTACGCTTCAAGATAAAACACATCGCATGGCGGCACATTCAGAGCAATTAGCCGCAACGAGTGCACAAATTCGCGAGCAGTCTGAGCGTGCGCTAGCCGATTCAGAAAAAACAAATGATGTCACAAAGCTGATCAAAGGGATTTCGCGTCAAACAAACTTACTTGGGTTAAATGCCTCGATTGAAGCGGCACGTGCCGGGCAGTACGGCGCAGGCTTTAACATCGTTGCACAAGAAGTGCGTAAATTATCGCAGCAAACGGATGATTCGACTGAAGAAATCGAGCAAGCATTAGGCAATGTGAAAATGAACTTAAGTGCGCTGCTTGAAAACATGAATCATATTACAACGGCATCAACAGAAGAAGCAAAGCTATCGCAGGAAGTGAGCGCGGTCATCGGCACGTTAAACGACGTGTCGACGAAGCTGGAACACTTTATGAAAACGATGTTGAAATAAACAAATGGACGGAGCATAACGCTTCGTCCATTTGTTGTCGTTATTGAACCGTTGTGAGCGTACGTTGTGCTTTTGGAAGGCCAAAATGCTCGCGCAATGTGCTGCCGCTATATTCAGTGCGGAATAAGCCGCGGCGCTGCAGTTCAGGAATGACAAGTTCAATAAAGTCATCAAAGCCTTCTGGATATGTCGGGGCTAAAATATTAAAGCCGTCTGCTGCATCGTTTAGTAGCCAGTGTTCAAGCACATCGACAATTTGCGTAGGCGTGCCAACAATTTCAAAGTGACCACGTCCACCAGAAATGCGCTTATACAGTTGTCGAATCGTTAAGTTTTCCTCGCGTGCGACGTTTGTAATAAGCTCGAAGCGGCTGCGATGTCCAGTAGATTGACCAGCAAACACCTCTGACGGTAACGGACCATCGACATCGTAGCTCGATAAATCAAAGCCGATTAGTGCCGATAAACGCGCAACCCCAGCTTGTACTGGAATAGCATCAAGCAGTGCTTCATGCTTTTGCTTTGCCTCCTCTTCAGTGCGCCCGACAATCGGGAAAATACCGGGTAAAATTTTGACGTCCTCGTGTGCGCGCCCGTATTTTGCTAAGCGACCTTTGACGTCACGGTAAAAACGTTGTGCATCTTCAAAGCTTTGCCACGCTGTGAAAATCGCTTCTGCTGTACGTGCTGCTAGCTCACGTCCTGGCTCAGAGGAACCGGCTTGAACAATGACGCTATGCCCTTGTGGAGACTGTGGCACAGTAAGTGGCCCTTGTATGTTAAAATGTTTGCCTTCATGGTTGATGGCATGTGCTTTCGTTCGATCGACTAGTTGATTTGTGTCTTTGTTATAAACAATGACATCTTCCTCTAAGCTCGTCCAAAGCTTCTTAACAACATCTACATATTCTTCGGCGCGGTCGTAGCGTCGTTCTGCTGTTAGCTCAGCCAGTGGTACGGAAAAGTTTGGCGCAGCTGCTTCACTACTCGTCACAACGTTCCAGCCGGCGCGTCCTTTACTTAATAAATCAAGTGACGCAAATTGACGAGCGACATTGAATGGTTCACTAAACGTCGTCGAAACGGTGCCGACTAAGCCGATTTTTTCGGTTGCAGACGATAGCGCAGATAATAAGGTGAATGGTTCAAATAACGGGGCAAACGATGCTTCAAAAGCTTCATGTTCTGGGTTGGGTGATGTCACACCATCTGCTAAAAAAATGGCATCAAATTTTGCAGCTTCTGCCTTCTTAGCTTGTTCAATCATAAAGTCGATGTTTAACAGCTGCTCTTTTTCTGTAGATGAGTGGCGCCACGCTGCAACGTGGTGCCCTGGAAACATGAAAAATGCGCCTAAATGTGCTTGTTTTTTTGTCATAAAAAATCGCTCCTTTTATTGTAAAGTGTCGTTAAATTCATTTGTGTACAGCTCGTCTAATTCGATGATTCCTTCTTCAAGCTCGCCTTTTTTTACGAGCCAGTCGATCCATAATGAAAATTCATTTTCTTGAATGGCTGCATTGGCAGCTGGCACGCCAAAACTTGTGAAGTATTGGACGTTCTCAGTCGTTTCATTGCCTTCACGCTTTTCAATAATCGTTGTGAATGTGTCAATTAACGTATCGCGTGGTTGCTCGCGAGACCACTCTAATGCTTTAGCAACACCTGTTGTGAATGTGCGGACTGTATCAGGATTTTTTTCGATATACTCTTTCGTAAAGAAATATGTTCCGGCTGCGAACGTTTGATTGTACACATCTACATCGCTCACAAGCTTGACAATTGCTTCATCGCGCTGTGCAAGCTGCGCAGATAACCCGCCTAAAACAACTGCATCGAGCTGCTTTTGCTTCAACGTTTGAATCGATGAAGACGCTGGGACGACAACGGGCTGTGCTTCTTTAATGTCCTTTTCTGACAAGCCGCCACTACGTAAATAGTCAGTGACAAAAAATTCCGCATGTGCCCCAAGTGTGTTCATGCCAATTTTTTTGCCGACTAAATCGTCTGGGTGGTCAATGCCGCTATCTTTTAACACATAAAGTGCATTATCTGTCAGTTCATCACTCCCATAAGAGCTGACGACAGCTTGAATCGGCACGCCTTTTGCGACAGATTTAATAATCGCTCCGTTAAAGGCGTTGCCAAAATCTGTTTCGCCAATGCTCGTTAATTGGATGCTTTCAGGTCCACCAGTAGATGGACCGACGTTTTCAAGCGTAATGTCTTCGAAGTAACCAAGCTCCTCTGCAAGTTCGGGTAGGGATACCGCACCTGCTGTTGATTGATATTGCAGCACGTTATCTTGTCCGTTCGCAGCAAGTGTATTCGACGTTTCTTCATCGCCACATGCGGCTAAGCTCGTTGTGGCAGCTAGTGCTAATAAGATCGTTGCGTATTTTTTCATAAAAAGCCCCCATATCTATTATTAATTTTATTGGAATACTAGGAATAAATGTGCGCATATCACCTTCACACATACAACCACCACCTTTATATGTATACATATTGATTTAACGGTATTTACGCACAAAAGGCCATCAGAAGAACGCGTCTTCGATGGCCTCTAGTTTTTCTAGTGAGCATAAAACCTATTAAATTTATTGGTTTAAATGTAAATTAACGAGAAGTAAAAGTCAACACGTTTTTACTAAAAAGTTTTTCCTACATTAAATGCGAAAAATACGCGCTTTCGATAAAATTGCGGCATTGTTAGCAAGAGCGGGTAAAGAAATAGAGAAGTGAATACGTAACAACATATGACGAACATACGAAATTGTCCGCTACATTTTTTTGATGCATTAAGTAAAAATGGTTGTGCCGACTATCCATTTTCTTTTATGATAAGTAAGTATGTAAAAAAGGAGACGAAAGAGACATGACTTTAGAAAAAGATATATTATCTCGTCGCACATTTGCTATCATTTCCCACCCGGATGCTGGTAAAACGACGATTACAGAAAAATTACTATTATTCGGTGGCGCGATTCGTGATGCAGGAACAGTTAAAGGGAAAAAGACAGGGAAATTCGCCACATCTGACTGGATGGAAATCGAGAAGCAACGTGGGATCTCGGTAACATCTTCAGTAATGCAATTTGATTATTCGGGATGTCGCGTGAACATTTTAGATACACCGGGTCACCAAGACTTCTCAGAAGATACGTACCGTACGTTAATGGCGGTGGACTCAGCTGTCATGGTTGTCGATGCAGCAAAAGGGATCGAGGCACAAACGTTGAAGTTATTCAAAGTTTGTAAAATGCGCGGTATTCCGATTTTCACATTCATTAACAAATTAGACCGTCAAGGGAAAGAGCCACTTGAGCTAATTGAAGAGTTAGAAGAAAGCTTAGGCATTAACGCATATCCAATGAACTGGCCAATCGGTATGGGGAAAGAGTTCCTTGGGATTTATGACCGCTACAACAAGCGCATTGAGCAGTTCCGTGTTGAAGAAGATGAGCGTTTCTTAGCACTGAATGAAGACGGTCATTTAGCTGGCGACCACGACATGAAAAAAACGTCGTACTACTCGCAAGCAATGGACGATATTGAATTATTAAACGAAGCAGGAAACGAATATTCACGCGATAAAATTGACCGCGGTGAATTAACACCTGTATTCTTCGGTTCAGCATTAACGAACTTCGGTGTGCAAACGTTCCTAGATACGTATTTACAATTTGCGCCAACGCCACAGCCGCGTATTACCGAAGATGAGCAATTCATCGACCCAGTGGATCATGCGGATTTCTCTGGTTTCATCTTCAAAATTCAAGCGAACATGAACCCAGCACACCGTGACCGTATCGCATTCGTTCGTATCGTATCAGGTCAATTTGATCGCGGTATGAACATGACGCTTGCACGCACAGGCAAGTCGTTTAAAGTGACGCAATCAACGCAGTTTTTAGCGGATGATCGTGAAACGGTTAACACAGCTGTTGCCGGTGACATTATCGGTTTATATGATTCGGGCACATATCAAATTGGCGATACGTTAACAGGTGGTAAGAAGACGTTTAACTTCGAGAAGTTACCACAGTTCACGCCTGAAATTTTCATGAAAGTATCAGCGAAAAACGTGATGAAAGGGAAGCAATTCCAAAAAGGCGTACTGCAATTAGTGCAAGAAGGTGCGATCCAATACTTCAAAACGTTACACACAGAAGAAGTTATTTTAGGCGCCGTTGGTCAATTACAGTTTGAAGTATTCCAACACCGTATGATGGGCGAGTACAACGTGGAAGTTATTATGCAACCAGTTGGTCAAAAAATTGCGCGCTGGATTGAAAATGAAGAGGACGTAAAAGAGTCGATGCACTCATCACGTTCAATGCTTGTAAAAGATCGCTTTGACAATAAAGTATTCTTATTTGAAAACGAGTTCGCGATGCGTTGGTTTAACGACAAAAACGAACACATTAAATTATATAGCTTACTGTAATGAATAAAACAGCAGGGGTGTATTTGGCGCATATGTGTCAAATGCAGCCCTCTTTTTATGCTTTCATTTGAAAAGGTTGCGCTTGTTTTTGTGTATAAACAATGTACAAAAACATGTATGGCATGTGAACAAACGTGGACTTTCCGCACATGACGACCACCTTTCTTTTTTCAAAATGCGCATAAATAGCGTATGATGAAATTACAAGTCATAAAGGGGTTTTGTGTATGAATATTAGCCGTTTTTCGATTAGGCGCCCGGTATTTACGATTGTCACGATGCTATTTGTCATCATTTTAGGAATCGTATCGTTACTGAAAATACCGATTACGCTTATTCCAGAGCTTAATCCACCAATTGCGGTTGTCGTGACATCGTATCCAGGAGCGAGCCCGCAAGAAGTGAATGAAAAAATTACGAAGCCGTTAGAAAGCTCGCTTGCAACGCTGCCTGGTATTAAGCGATTGCAGTCGACGTCGCAAGAAAGTGCGAACTTTATTTTAATGGAGTTCGATTGGTCAACAACGATCGATGACGTGCAGCAAGATGTGCAGCAGCGCATTGGGGTCGTGCCGATGCCAGAAGGAGCAGGCACGCCGCAATTTTTAAAGTTTGATCCGTCGCAGCTGCCGGTTTTACAATTATCACTGCGTTCAAGTCAAAGTGAAGATATTCGTGTAGTTGCAGAGCAGCTAGAGCAAGAATTAAAGCGCATTGACGGTGTTGCAAGCGTTACGGCATCTGGCAAGCTCATTGAAGAAATTCAAATTGAGTTAGATGCAGCAGCGTTAAAAGAAAAGGGCTATACGCAAGCAGATATCGTCCAGCTCATTCAAGCAAACAATATTAGCTTGCCAGGTGACCCAATCAATACAGACGACGGCAAAATGTTAACGACGCGCATCGTTAGCACGTTTACATCACCTGAGCAAATTGGGGAGCTGATGCTGTCGGTCAATCCGTTAAACGGTGAGCCGGTATATTTACGCGATGTCGCAACGGTGACGCGTCAAGAGCAGGAACAAACGTCCATTACGCGTGCAAATGACGAACAGGCAGTGCTGTTATCGGTGCTGCAACAGTCAGGTGCGAACACAGCAGATGTGTCAAGTGCCTTCCAAGAAGCGCTTGAAAATATTTTAGCGGAGCCGCAGTACGAAGGTGTAACCGCAGATATTTTATTTGACCAAGGGGATTACATTCGTTTATCGATTTCAAACATTGGGCAATCGCTCATCGTCGGTGGACTATTTGCGATGCTTGTATTGTTTGTGTTTTTACGCAACATGAAAAGTCCACTTATTATCGGTGTCGCGATTCCGTATTCGGTCATTGTCACATTCGTCCTCATGTACTTTGCGGATTTCTCGCTTAATATTTTAACGCTCGGAGCGCTGGCACTCGGTATTGGGATGCTCGTTGATAACGCAATCGTCGTCATTGAAAATATTGAACGACATATTGGACTTGGCAAGTCGCGTGTAGAAGCAGCAAAAGACGGAGCGAAAGAAGTGACACTTGCGCTGCTTGCCTCTACCGTAACGACGGTCGCTGTATTTATTCCGGTGCTCTTTATCGAAGGGTTAATCGGACAAATTTTCACGGAATTTGCATTGACGATTTCGTTTAGTTTAGCTGCGTCATTACTTGTTGCATTAACGGTTGTGCCGATGTTAGCAAGTAAGTTTTTAGATGAACAAGCCGCACAAAAGCAAGAGAAGCGCTACAATTCAACTATCTATACGCGCTTTTTACAATCTGTTCGCTTTGCACTAAAGCATCGTTTAGCGGTATTAGTAACAGCGATTGTGCTAGTAGGTGTCAGCATTTATGCGTTATTCCAAGCGGAAACGGAATTTATTCCTGCAACGGATGAAGGCTTTGTGTCGATCGGTGTCGAGTTGCCTCAAGGGACGTCACTTGAAAAAACAGAGGAAACGGTGACGCAAATTGAAACGATTTTAAAACAGCAGCCGGAGCTGGATGTGTATGTGAGTTTAATTGGTAGTACACAAGCGTCACAGTCGCAAGGTGCTGCAAATGTGAACGAAGCGGAAATTTCGGTTAAGCTTGTGGCATTAGCGGAGCGTGAACGCAGCGTATTTGCTTTTTCAGAACAGGTGCAACAACAAATTGAAGCGGTTGTCGCGGACGATGTATATGTGGAAATGGGTGTATCAACATCTTCTGGTTCAACGCCAACGACGACGTCATTCCGTCTATTAAATACAGATGAAGCAGCGCTTGAACAAGATGTCGCACGCATACAACAGGAGCTTGAAAAATCAGATGTTGTTGTGGAAGTGCGCTCTGATTTAGCGAATACAGCAGAAGAGCTGCAAATTGATGTCGACAAAGAGGCG
>JAHAYH010000116.1 GCA_018384745.1 Caryophanon sp.
GGAGCTAGTTGAAACAAAAATCTGTTCCAACTAGCTCCTTTATAAATTATAAGGACTTTTTCAGTGCCCTCGCAGGGAGCATAGGTGTTTTTTCGTGCCAATTATTTAATTGGTTCTTCAGCTGTTAACTCTAAATCTTCTAAACCTAAATCAGTTGTGTAGTCGATTGAGAAGTTTTTCACACGTTTGTTCACTGGTGTTAACTCTAAGCGGTTCACCATTGGAATTACCGGTGCTTCTTCAGCCATTAATTCTTCCCAAGCGTTTAATTTTTCTGCACGGAAGTCTGCATCAAATGCTTCTGGAGAGTCGATTGCTACAAGTAGCTCTTGAGACTCGTCAGTTGCGTAACGAGAGAAGTTGAATTGCGCGTCTTTAGAGTATGTGCCCATTGGTGATGGGTTTGTACCTGTACCCCACGCACCCATGAAGATGTCGATTTCTGGATCATCGGCTTGTACTTTATCGTAGAACGCGTTGAACTCGATTGAACGACCAGTAGTTAACGTTACGTTTAAGCCTACATCCGCCCAGTTTTGTAACCAGTATTGTGTAATTTGCTCAGCGATATCGTCACCAGCCATTGTTGCTAACTTAATTTCAAACGGATTTCCGTCTTTATCTTCACGGATTCCATCGCCATCTGTATCAACATAACCAGCTGCGTCTAATAATTCGATCGCTTTATCTGGGTCATATGTGAAGCCAGGTAAGTCTGGGTTGTAGTATGACTTGAATACTGGTGGGATGAATGAGTTTGCACGAGAACGTAAGCCGTAGTAGTAAACATCTGATACTTCTTCAATGTTTAATGCGTAACCCATTGCTTGACGTAATTGCTTGTCAGCCATTTTTGCGTTTGGATCCATTACTACTTCTTTCGCTGTTGTATCAAATTTACCTAATTTGAAACCTAAGTAAGAGTAGTAAAGCTCTTCACGTGCTAAAATTTCGATGTTTTCTAAGTTTTCGATTTGGTCATATTGTGTTGCACCGAAACCGATTGCCATATCGTACTCACCGTTTTGTAACGCTACTGCTGCAGAAGATGAAGATACAACTTTCGCTACGATGCCATCGATTTTTGGTTCACCTTTCCAGTAGTGTTCGTTTTTCACGTACTCTACAGATTCACCAGGAACGATTTTGTTAATTTTGAAAGGACCTAATGTTACAGGGTTTACACGAACTGCATCGTTTTCAACTAGCTCTGCAACTGGAATATCTTTAATGATGTGTGAAGGCTCTGCGTAACCCCAAATACCAGCACCGATTGATGCGATCGCAGGAGAAACTTCCTTCACTTCAATTGTCATTGTTGTTTCGTCAACTTTTTTAATACCTGAAATTGTTTCAGCTTTACCGTCGTGATACTCTTCCGCACCTACGATGTTTTTGAAATCTGCATCGTAACGTACACCAGTGTAATCAGCGTGACCGATAATTTCGTATGGTAAAATTAAGTCTTCAATTTTTAAAGGTTCACCGTCAGACCATTTTACGCCTTCACGGATTTTAATTGTTACAACTTTTGCTTCCTCGTCTACAGACATTGACGCAATACCTTCGTCAGTTGCTAAGAAGTCACCATCTGTTTCAAAGATTGCATTTGTTGTGTATTCCATTAAGTCTGCATCGTAACCATCTTCATATAATGTCCATGAGAAGATCCCTTGGAATGGAGATTCTGCTACTAATGCAACTTTTAATGTACCGCCTTCGATTGCATCTTCAGAGTTTGTTGTGTCAGTACCTAAGTTTGCACCTACATTCGTGCCTTCTTCAGCACCCTCTTCTGTTGTTGAACCTTCTTCGTTCGTTGAAGTGTCTTTTTCTTCTTCATCACCACAAGCTGCTAATACTAACATTGAAGATAGCGCAAGTGAAGAAGCTACTGCCCATTTCTTTTTCGTCATCATATGTTTTTCCTCCCTTTTTGAATACCTATGTGTTTGGACGTTTCATCCGATTAGCTCATTATATATACTCAGCATAATCTACAAAGTATTTCGTGACACTAAGTAATTATGATAGTACCAAAGAAATTGCTATACCGCTACATTTTTTTACAAATAGCAATATATGAAATGTTCTGTAATTTTAGATTAAATGTCTTATACGAGAATATTATACCCCCGTATAAGAACATTGTAACATATTACCCTAATCGTTGTTTAGCATCTGCTGAACGACGTAATGCTTGTCCAACGTAGTTGATGCCTAACATTAATAATAAAATTAATAATGAAGCTGGTAACCATACCCACCATTTGCTTGATAACACAAGCGGGTTATTGGCATAACTTACAAGCGTACCAAGCGATGGCTTCGTCGGTGGTAAACCGAAACCTAAGTAAGAAAGACCTGTTTCAATACCTACATTACCCGCAAAGTTTAATGTTAACTCTACAATAATGATCGAACTTAAGTTTGGCATAATTTTCCCAAAAATAATTTTAAAGTCGCTTGTCCCTAACGTTTTCGATGCGTTTACGTAGTCACGCTTACTTTCAGAAAGTGCTTTTGAACGAACGAGACGCGCTGTTCCCGTCCATAAGAATAAACTCATAATTAAAATGAAGATCGGTATCGTATATTTCGGAACGATTGTTACGAATACGATGATGATCATTAATTGTGGAATTGTGATGAAGAAATCGATAATACGCATGAACATGTTATCGATGAACCCACCGTAGTAACCACATAATAAGCCGATCACAACGCCTGTTATACCTGTAATTAATGTAATGGCAATCGCGATCGCAATCGAGTTACGTGCTCCGATAATTAACTGCCCTAAAATATCTCGACCACCTTGGTCAGCACCTAGCCAGAATTTCTCACCAGGCTCCGCGAACTTTTCACGTAAACTTACGCGCATCAGTTCTTGTTGGTCAATAAACATTGCCCAAACGAAAATTGTTACGATGGCAACAACAAGCGCGATTAATGAAAATAGCGCTACTTTATCTTTTTTAAACTCTCGAATAATAACCTGCATACCTGTAGGCGGAGAGCTTACTACTTCTTCTTTTTGTTCTTTTTTGTCTAATTGAGCCACTTTTTTCACCTCTCCTTAACTTTTTTAGTATGGCCTATTCAATCCTAATACGTGGGTCAACGATACTCATAATAATATCGGATAATAGACTACCTAATAATGTTAAGAAGCCGAATAGCATTACTAATGCTGTAATGACAGAATAGTCACGTGAACCAATTGATGAAATGAATAATTGTCCCATACCTGGGAAGCTGAAAATTGTTTCGATGAAAATTGAACCACCTAATAAACCAGTGATTGTGAAACCTAAAAACGCAGCGATCGGTAACAGTGAGTTACGGAAGATGTGACGCGTATACACTTTACGCATCGGAATCCCTTTACTCCGCGCTGTACGAACATAATCTTGTGATTTTGCATCGATGATTTCTGAACGTAAAAATTGAATGATGGATGTTGTTCCTAATACCGCATATGTGATGGCTGGTAACAACATGTGATACATCTTACTCCAAATGTAACCAAACGTACCTGGTTCATACTTCACGTCTACTGAACCACCTGTTGGGAACCAGTTCAGCTTGTAACCGAAGAAGTATAGGAATACTAACGCTAACACGAATGTTGGAATCGCGTATGTGATAAAGCTGTAAAGAATGATTGTTTTATCTAATGCTGTATTGCTGTAGCGACCTGCTAATACGCCAAGTGGAATCGCAATAATATACAGTAAAATAACCGAAATAAGTGATAACCAGAACGTATTTAACGCACGCTCACCAATTAGTTTTGATACTTCCATTTTATACGTATATGATTTCCCGAAATCGCCTTGGAGCGCATTGCCAATCCATCGTCCGTATTGTTCGTACCATGGATCGTTTAACCCTGCTTTTTCACGTAATTCTTCAATACGTGCTGGGTCTGTATCTGGCGTAATTGAACCTGTGAACGGGTCACCTGGCATGAACTGTGCCATAACGAAAATTAATAAGCTCAGCACGAAAAGCTGCGGGATCATTACTAGAAATCGGCGTAATATCGTTTTCCACATAATTAAAACGCTCCTTTCGCTTTTGCGGCTACTAAATGTCCTGCAGAACCTTCGACTGGTACTAAGTCATACACACGACCGTTTTCATCGAAGTAGTTTTTATGCTCTGCTTGATAGTGCTTCTCTACTTCAATACGCGCACGCTTACGTTCAGCACGACCAATTGGATTGACATCTGGAATGGCTGATAATAAACGCTTCGTATAAATGTGTTGCGGATTTTTGTAAATATCTTCTTTTGAGCCCGATTCTACAAATCGACCACGATACATAATGGAAATGTGGTCACACATATGTTTGACAACCCCTAAGTCATGCGAAATGAATAGGTAACTTAAGCCGTATTCATTTTGAATATCCTTCATGAAGTTTAACACTTGTGCTTGTACCGATAAATCAAGCGCTGATACCGGCTCATCGGCAATGATTAGCTTCGGGTTTGTCGCGATGGCACGCGCAATCCCTAAACGCTGCTTTTGTCCACCTGAGAATTCGTGCGGATATTTTAGTTTCGCATCTTCTGGCATACCGACAATTGCAAGCAGTTCACTAATTTTCTTTTCTTCCTCTGCAGGCGTTAAGCTTAAGAAGTTGCGAATTGGCTCTTGTAAAATTTCTTTTACGCGCTTACGCGGGTTTAAGCTTGAGTTTGAATCTTGGAAGATCATTTGAATTTCACGGTTGTAGCTTGAACGACGATCACGACGTTTATTCGTTACGTTTTCACCTTCATAGAAGATGTTACCGCTTGAAATCTTTTCTAAACCGATAATTGATTTTCCTGTCGTTGATTTCCCACAGCCTGACTCCCCAACTAAGCCGTACGCTTTTCCGCGCTCGAACTCCATTGAAATGCCATCTACTGCGTAGACGTTATCAACAACTGTGTTAAAGAAGCCACCGCGAATTGGGTAGTGCACTTTTAAATCTTTAATTTGCATAAAGCTCATTATGCGTTACCCCCTTCAAAGTTAAAGTTTTGCCAGCACGTACAACGCACTAAATGCCCTGGCGCTACTTCATGTAACGTCGGTGTTGCTTCATGCTCCGATGCTTTCACCCACGGTACACGTGCGGCGAATCGACAGCCTTCACGTGGCAGCTTCATTAGCGATGGCACGATGCCTTGAATAACGTTTAAACGCTCGCCTTCTGCTGCACCCATTTGTGGGATTGAGTTAAATAATGAACGTGTATATGGATGTTTCGGATTTGTGAATAATTCCTCGACGTCCGCAATTTCAACGATTTGGCCCGCATACATAACTGCCACTCGGTCTGCTACTTCTGCAACAACGCCTAAATCATGTGTAATTAAAATAATACCTGCTTCCGTTTCTGCTTGCAGGTCGATCAGTAAGTCTAAAATTTGTGCTTGAATCGTTACATCAAGTGCCGTTGTTGGCTCATCGGCAATGATGACTCTTGGCTTACAAGCAATCGCAATGGCGATGATGACACGCTGACGCATACCACCTGATAATTGGTGTGGGAATTGCTTCGCCACTCGTGGAGGATTTGGAATACCTACTTGCCCTAAAAGCTCCAATACGCGTGCTTGACGCTCTGCTTTTGACATTTTCGTATGATAAATTAATCCTTCTTCGATTTGTTCACCAATACGCATAAGTGGATTTAACGCTGATAGTGGATCTTGGAAAATCATGCCGATTTCTTCGCCACGCACTGTGTTAAACTCGTCCTCAGTCATTTTTGCTAAGTTTTTACCTTGATATAAAATTTCTCCTAGTACACGTGTTTTATTGTGGTCGTGTAAGCCCATAATCGACGTGGCTAATGTACTTTTCCCACAGCCTGATTCGCCAACAATTGCAAGGATTTCATTTTTTTTCAGCGTAAGTGATACACCGTCTACTGCATCAAAATACGTATCTTTAATTCGAAAACCTGTGTGTAAATCGTTAATCGTTAATAGTTCTTCATTCGTCGTTTTCAAATTGTTGCTCCTTTCAAGCAAGCGGTATGAGAATATTGTGACAATTAAGGTTATAAAAAAATTGCCGTTCTTCGTTCCGCGCCAATCCGCTTCCTAAATTTTCAGTCAATTGCACGTAATAAAAAACACACTGTGACACATTATACCTTTGATAGAACAAATGCGTCAACTATAGATGTATGAATTATTCTAACATAATGACATTTTAGTATTTTCTATTACATTTGACAACTGTTTTTTATCATTTCAACGCTTTAAACCGTTAAACAAACACAGTATTTACTGAATATACTGATTAGTAAAATAACTAAAGGTATAGTAAAATTTTGCATAATATATTGGTTTTGTATAATATTTTTGTGCAACTATTCAATTAATAAAGCGCTATCATTTCCTAGAGCGACAAGATGTTCGTTGTCAGAGGACTAGCCAAACACCCTTTTTGTAATATATAAAAAAGACCTACGTGTACAGATGTATATATCACCCATTAAACCTTTTTTTACCATAAAACAAACCGATGTTCACGTTAAAAATTTTTTTATTTTTCATAAAAAAAGCTATGAACCATCCTTTTTACATGTTCATAGCTGTTCGTTTATGCGGTTTTAGGTCGTTTTGCTCGACGGATCAGCAACCAAATAAAACTAATAAAAATCACATACACAAAAGCCATTACCCCCATGTATGTATAGTTAAACCCTTTTGCTTCTTTCGCTTGGTATAGCTCAACAATTTCGCGATCGACGACGATGTTGTACTCTCCATTTTCATCGACACGTACAATGTCTTTTTCAAACAAACCGCTTAGTTCTATATTACTAGTCAATATGTCGCTCGGCAAACGAATTTGTTGCGTCTGCGCGGTATTGTTCACCGCAACAATCCATGTCTCTTCCTCATTGCTGCGTGAGAAGACAAAAAACCCTTCATCTTCATGTAAAAGCTTAAAATCGCCTGTTCGTAAAGCTGCGGAGCGATTACGTACCGATTGCACATCTTGAATATACGTAATGATTTCTTCGTCAACTTTGAAATTTTGAATTTGATGGGACGTGCTTGGGTCTGCACCGTTCATCGAAATTTCCGTTCCGTACGTCATGACCGGTACAACAGGTAATGTCAACATTGCCCCCATCGCCACTTTAATGCGCGTCGGTGGAAAGACATTTTTCTCTGCTGCTTTATACGTTAGGCGCGGCGTTTCAAGTGTATCGACAGCAGCCATTTGCGGCGCCTCTTTCAGTAGCTGCGGCAAAGACGCCGTTGATTGTGACGTCTCTGTAAACATGTCGCTCCACTGTGTGACCGCTGCTGGTCGTAGCATCGCATCGACCTGTGCCGTTGTTTCACCATTGCTCACAATTTGCACACTCGGCGTCACGCTTCGCAGCTCGGCAATGAGTGCATCGAGCCATGCAGTTGGCACGCCGTCAAGCTCCGTCAGACGAAGGCCACCAAATGCGTACGTTTGCTGAAACTGAACAATCGCTTGCTGCAGCGCTTCCTGAAATGCCTCATTCGTATAATCCCACGTGACCGTTTCCCCCTGGATTTGTCCCCATTCCGGGTGTTGTTTTAGCCATTCATGCGCACTGCTGACGTTATTGAAACGCACGTCAGCCATGACGCGAATTTGCTTTTCATGAAACACTTCGATCGCTCGCTTTAACTCTTCTTCCGTACCAAAGTGACGTTCAAGCGTCTCGTAAGAAGTTAACATCGCACCGTCGTATGTATGTGTCGCAAACACCGAGCCAATGGAAACGGTCGTAAAGCCGAGCTGTTCGATATAGCTCGCTTTTTCAGCAAGCCCTACAAAATCACCGCCGGCAAAACTTGCGGGGTCTTGCGTATTCACCGTAAAATCATTTGCGACGCTGCCGTTAAAATAACGATCTACGAGCACATCATAAATGCTTTCATCTTCAATGCTGCGCTCCTGTGCATATGTTACTTGCGCGGTGCAGCCGACGACACAAGCGAGCAGTGTCGCCATGACGCGCCGACGTATATTCCCGATCCCCATTGTTCATATCCCCTTTATATGAAATTTAACGAGTTTCTACCATTAAAATGCAGCTTACGCGTTCTCCTTCTGAATACGCTTCATTTCTAACACTAAGATGAAGAAAAAAATGAGCAATCCACCGATGACAATTAACCACATTGTTTTCATCCCCTTCCATCCATAAAGAAAACCGCGCACCATCACTGGATACGCGGTTTTAGTGCCGGCAATTAGAAGAAATCCATGCCCATTGGTAGCTTTAAGCCGTAGAAAATTGTTACAAGTGCAAAAACAACTAATAACGCCATGAAGACACCAGCTGGTTTTCCTTTTTGCTTCTTGCCTAATACCATTTCCATCATACCGATTGTTAAAATGGCAAACGTAAATTTAATGTCATATTCAAAACCTGAACGGTATTCTAAAAATAATGCGCCACCTGAAACGATTGCGAAAATATAAAATACGCGTAAAGCCATATGAACACCTTTAGAATACTTCGCTAACGCTACAAAAAATAGCACGAGCATGACTACCCAAGACGTAATGTGTAAATGAGTAGATGATGTTAAAAAGTCCATATTTTCCCCACCTCATAATAGATTCGTACATGTACCATCGTACCAGATATTATGGGGTGATTCAAATTGTTACAAACGTTATTCAAAACGGTTCACTAATGTACCGATGCCTTCAACAGACACTTTCACAACGTCGCCACTTTTTAAGTACGTTGGTGGGTTCATCCCTTTCCCAACTCCTGCTGGCGTACCTGTTAAAATCAGATCGCCTGGCTCTAATGTTACGTATTTCGAAATCGTTGAAATTAACGTATCTACTTTAAACAGCATGTTTTTCGTTGACGCATTTTGACGAATTTCATCGTTCACTTTCGTCACGATTGTTAATGCGTGTGGGTCTGGTAATTCGTCTTTCGTTACTAAGTAAGGACCGACTGGACATGTGCCTTCTAAGCTTTTGCCTAAGAAGAACTGCTCGTGACGGTATTGTACGTCGCGTGCTGAAATGTCATTTGCGATTGTGTAGCCAAATACGTAGTCAAACGCTAATGACTTCGGAATGTCTTTGCCACCTTTACCGATGACGATTGCTAATTCCCCTTCGTAATCAAGAGAATCTGTTTTATCCGCATGTAGCGGTAACGTTTGCTCATCCGCTGCAATCGTAAGTGGTGACTTCGTGAAGACGATTAAATCTTCCGGTGATACACCGCCCATTTCCGCTGCGTGATCGGCATAGTTACGTCCTACACAAATAATATTTTTCGGTGTACGTGGAATTGGTGATAACCACGTAATGTCTGTAAATGCACGCTTAAATTGCGCTGGATTTTCATCCTTTGAAGCCGCTTCAACTAATTTACGAATTTGTTCGACAAAGTCTAGCCCTTTTGCGACACCTTCTACCATAGTTGGTGAAAACTCTGGTAATACGGCTAACTGTTCTTGAATGGCAAGAACATCCCATACTGCCTCTTCTTTTTTGACTTTTAGTCCAAATCGAACTTGATCGTTATAAGTAAATGATAAAAGTTTCATATCGAGTAAGCGCTCCTTTTTGCTTTTTTTCATCATACCGCAAATCTTCAGAAATTTCCTTATTTTTGTTGAATTATTTTTTATACGCTAGTCGCTTCCAACATGCCTCAATCGGTCCTTGCGCAAATTTCATAAAATAAAGCTCGGCGATGATCACTTGTAACACGTATAAACCGAGCGCTACATACAGCATGTCATACACATCTAATTTGCCATAAAGCGCAGCGCCATATGAATAGCTAAGCGTCGTCATCACAACCGATTGCATGAGGTACATCGTCATCGACATGCGCCCAATGCTCGCAAACGGCTTACATAATCGCTGCACAAACGGCATTGTGCAAAGGAGCACAACAACGCTTGCATAACCGATCGCGACAAGCGGTCCGCCGACAAATGTTTGCACGTAGTATTGTAAATACGTCCCGTCCCCGAACACAAATAAGCTTTTCATATAAATGCCAAGTGCCAGTGTGATCGTCATCAGGACGAACCAAAAACGCTTTCGCTCACGTGCCCGTTCAATAAGGCGCCATTTCGACGCGGCGGCACCAACGAGCATATACGCAAGGAGCGTCGTAAGCCACATAAACGGCTGGAACATATAAAAGAAATCTTCCGCACGCTGCATGAATGAATCACTCCACGAGCCGAGCGTATAAGCTGTGACAACGTCTTCAATTGCTTCAATGTCAATATATAGCTCCATGACAACGTCGCGAAACACGAAATAACCGAGCACAAATAACATGTACAGATGCCATAAGCTATTTAGCATGAGCGCACTTAGCAGTAAGCCTTTTGAATGGAAGCGGATGAACGCAAGCAGCACGAACGCACAAATGGCATAGGCTGTTAAAATATCGCCCCACCAAATGACGATGCCGTGCACGACGCCAATGATCAGTAAAATTGTAAAGCGGCGCGGCGCAAATGAATAAAACGATTGGCCGCTGTTCGTCGCTTTCGTGTACTGCATCGCGACACCGTATCCGAACAGCATCGCAAACAACGGGTAAATGCTTCCTTGTATGTAAATGGCGATGTTTTCGTAGGCGACAAGCTCAAACGGACTGCCGCGATACCACGCATATAGATCAATATACGGCATCGGTAAAAAGAAACCAAAAACGTTAATGACTAAAATACCAAGCAAGCAAAGTCCTCGAATAATGTCGAGCGTTTGTACACGCTCGTTAGCTAATACTGGTTTGTACACTTGTACACCTCCTAAAAAAACTGAGACAACGTAAAACGATGCCTCAGCTATTTTTCATTATGGTAACACAATTGTTTCGCCACTGCGGACGGCGTAAATGACTTTTTGTGCAACCGGCGCTTGTAAAATGCGTTCAAGTGCCATCGCATACGTCGATAACTGCACATGATAACGACGCGTCAATTCCGCTTGTAAGTCCTTCTTCGCAATGCGGTCTGTTTTATAATCAAGCAAAATGAACGTGCCATCGTCTTGTTCAATGACGCAGTCAATAATCCCTTGAATAATTTGTCCATCTACCGCTTCATCTTGCACGAGCATCGTAAACGGCAACTCGCGGAATAGGCGACGAGCAGCGCTGAATTGCTTGCCAATATTTGACTGGAAGAAGTCGATAAAGTGCTGCGGCTCCAATACAGATGCTTCTTCAGCTGTTAACACTTCACGCGTTACGAGCGATGCAATAAAGCTGTCGATCGCTGCTGTCGTCGCAAAGCCTTGCTGCGGTACGTGCTGCATCGCGGCGTGGAAAGCTGTGCCGACCTCTGCTGCTGTCAACGCTTTTTGCTGCATAAACTGCGGGCGCGGCGCTTCCGTTGTAACGATTGCTTCTTGCGCATGAAACAGCTCAGGCTCTTCTTGTTGCTGTAGTTGCTGCAAACGCTTTAGCTCGCTGACCGATGTTTTCGAGCGCTGCATCGTTGCTGCGTCGTGTTCATACGTTGCTGAAAAGCGCTGCGTCACTTGTTCGATTAACATCTCATCAAGTGTTGTATCATCTGCAAGCTGCTCTTTTGTCACCGCATCGTGCTGCTCGATAAGCTCCGTCGCATCAACAATCGTAAAGTCCCACTGCGTTACAGCGTCATCGCGGTCTTCGATATACGTTTGGAAATCGGCATGACGCGCAATCGCAGGACCAAGCCAATCTAAATAGCTATTGGCCTTCGCTCGTAAGTAGTTTGGCAACGGCTGTCCTTGTTTGATATGTTGTTGCTCACGCCATGCGAGCACTGTTTTATTCGCATCTTTGACGGAACCGACGATGTACAAACGCTCTTTCGGCCGCGTCATCGCTACGTATAAAATACGCATCTCCTCTGCGCGCATTTCCAGCAGCTTTTTTTCTTTAATCGCTAAAAATGGCAGCGACGTATACGTAATGCGATGCTCTGGGTCAATGGCTTTTACACCGATGCCGTATTGTTGGTCAAATAAATAAGGATGATTGAAATCCATTTTATTAAAACCGCGACCTGTTCCTGCTACGAAAACAATTGGGAACTCAAGCCCTTTAGATGCATGGATCGTCATAATGCGCACGACATCTTCTTCAGCACTTACAGAGCGCGCTGTTCCTAAATCATCCCCACGCGTTTTCATACGGTCAATGAAGCGTAAAAAGCGGAACAAGCCACGAAACGCTGTTTGTTCATACGTTAATGCACGGTCATGCAGCACGCGTAAATTCGCTTGACGCTGCTTGCCGTTGATCATCGCACCGACCATCTCATAATAGTACGTATCTTCATAAATCATCCAAATTAAATCGGCAAGCGACAGACGCTTCGATGCATCTCGCCACTTTTGAAGGAGCTGTAAAAAGCGCTGTAACTTCTCTGCTGTTTTCGGGGCAATGCCGCTTTTACCATGACGTACAAACTGATGCAGCGCCTCGTAAAACGGCACTTTTTTATCAGAAATACGAATCGTTGCTAACTCATTTTCCGTCAGGCCAACAAACGGTGCACGCAACACCGAAGCAAGCGCAATGTCTTGATACGGATTATCGACCACTTTTAGCGTATTGAGCATGATCATCACTTCAAGCGCTTCAAAATAGCCTTTTGCAAGCTCCGTATAAAGCGGTATACCGGCATGCTTAAATTCATCAGCAAACTCTGACGACCATGTCATCGAACGCATTAAAATGACAATATCGCGGTATTCAAGCGGACGCTGCACACCATCTTTTCCTTTCACAGTGACGCCACTTGCCATCATGCGCTTAATTTCACGAATGATGTAACGCGCTTCAAACTGCGCCTGCGTAAAATCATCCTCATCGTCTGGCACGTCCACGTCCTCTGCATCAGGTGGCACGATTATAGCGACATGAATTGGTTGCGCATGTGGCACATCGTCATAGCCGTTACTATATTTTAGCGACGCGTCATCGTCGTAATCGAGTTCGCCGACTTCCTTTGTCATCACTTGTTCAAATATATAGTTCGTACCGTGCAGCACTTCTTTTCGCGAGCGGAAGTTGGCATTTAAATCGATTTTCAAGCCCGTTTGCGCGCGCTTATATTCATCGTACTTCGATAAAAACAAGCCTGGTTCTGCTAAGCGGAAGCGATAGATCGACTGCTTTAAATCGCCGACCATGAACATATTGCCGTTGGACGCATCGCCGCTTTTGACCAGCTGTAAAATCGTTTCTTGTAACACGTTGATGTCTTGATACTCATCGACAAGCACTTCTTTAAACTTTTGCTGAAAATCAAGCGCGACAACGGACGGCGTAAGCTTACCATCAACTTCTGTCGCTAAAATTTGTAGCGCGTAATGCTCTAAATCTGAAAAATCAACGAGCGCGCGCTTACGCTTCATTTGCTTATAGCGCTCACTATAATCTTTCGTCAGCTGCACAAGCGTTGCAATAATTGGCGCCATTTGACGCACTTCTTGCACGAGCGTTTCTGGTCGACGCGTGAAATACGTCTCCGCAAGCGTTGTAATCGTCTTTTTCGCCTTGTCGCGCTTTGCTTTCGCCCGCGCTTGTAAATCTGGATCGCCCGCTTCTGCTTTTTTAATCGTTGCTAAACGCGACCATTTCACATGTGTAATCGCGTCGTGCATGTGTTGCCACGTACCGCTTTGTGCAATGGCAAGCAGCGTGCGCACAAGCTCAACATCTTGCTCATACGTTGCGCTATATCCAGCTGGACCATCTGGCAATAACATGAGCTCTCGCATTTCGTCCAAATAGCTCATCGCACTTTCAAGCTCGAGTACAATCGACTTTTTCACATCTTGAATAAACGATAAATCATCAACCGTCGTGTCAGCGGCGAGCTCGTAACTATCGACGAGCTGATCGAGCCATGCGTACGGCTGTGGTTGCACGCGCGACATATCGTACAGCCGTTCAATTAACAGCTCAATCGCTTGGTCATCACGGTCGGACGTGAAGCTATCGACTAAGCGGTACATATCAATGAGTGATACATCATTTGTGTCGTCATACGCGAGCTCAAGTACTTCGGCTAACACGTCATCACGAAGCAGTGCCGCTTCGCCATCATTGGCAATGCGAAAACCTGGGTCTAGATCAAGCATGTACGCATATTGCTTCACAATCGCTAAGCAAAATGAATGCAGCGTCGAAATTTGCGCTTTATTCACTAAGCTTAATTGGCGACGCACGTGCTGAATACGCGCGTCATTTCTTGGTGTGGCAGCGAGTTGTTCCTTCAATGTTTTTTCAAGCGCAGTTGCCATACGCTGACGCATCTCGGCCGCCGCTGCATTCGTAAATGTCACGACAAGTAGCTCGTCACAATCGATTGGCGCGCCGTTTGTACCGATCACTTTTTCAATCATACGGTTAATGAGTACGGCTGTTTTGCCGGAGCCTGCAGCTGCGGAGACGAGCGTATCTTGTCCACTCGCATAAATCGCATGCCACTGCTCGTTTGTCCATTGTACGTCTTCCGGTTTTACAGGAATAGTTGTCACGAGTCACTCACTTCCTTTCGCACTTTCTCAACAAATTGCTCTTGCTTCATCGGTTTTAATCGACGGTATTGCTGCTCACCGTCTGACGGGTCAAACTGACAAATCGCTTTGTACTGACAATACGTACATGCCGTTTTGTCCTTTAAACGGAACGGTTCAATGTCGGTTTTACCAGCTAAAATGCCGTTGCCTGCTTCGGTATGCTTTTTGCGCACATATTGCTGCACATAGCGCATATCTTCCGTTTCGATCACTTTTGAACGCTCTGTATAAATAGAGCCGTCTTTTTTCAACGTCACCGGAATGATGCTTGATTTTGCTGGCTGCTCCTCTAGCGAATCATCCATTAAATGAATCATTTGCTCATTTGTCGTAATGAGTCCACGCATGCGGTACTCCTCTAAGCGTGCAGCTTCGAGTGCGTATTCATCGATTTCGGTATCGAGCGTTAACATCGGGTTATGCATATGCACATACAGTACACCTGCTGGCTCGACTTCGCCCGTTCCTTTTAAGAGCTGCTCTGCATTTTCCATCGCTACGTCTAAATACGTCATTAATTGCAATGACAGCCCGTGATACACTTCCGATAAGTTTAAATCGCGCGCAGATGATTTATAATCGACGACGCGTAAGTACGTTTGATTGTCAATTGTTGCACGGTCGATGCGGTCAATGCGCCCTTGTAAAAATAGCTTATGTTTATTTTCAAGCGGAATCTCAAGCGGCGGCATCGCTTCGTTAAAACCAAATCCTTGTTCAAAAGCGATCGTTTTAAAATGTGATTTTTGCGCATGATACGTTAACGCGAGCATCGTGCGCTCTACAATGTGCATTAATTTTTTTTGAATGTAACGATAGCGCGCACTGCTCAGTAAAATTTGATGTGAAAATACCGGTACAATTTCTTCAATCGCTTGCTTTGTTAGCAGGCGACATTGCTCTTTTGATAGGCGATTCCACTGCACACCAAGACGCTCTGTTTCCTCGGTAATCCACTTCATCGCCGCGTGGAATAAATCACCCATCGCGAAGTTTTCTAAGCGATACTCCGCGCGTTCTTCCAGCTTTAAACCGTACGTCGCAAAGTGTGAAAACGGACAGCTGAAAAAGCGTTCAATGCGTGACACGCTCGACGTTAGCTGCGTGCCATAAAGCTGCGTTGTCACATCGCTTGTTAGCGGCTCCCCTTTATTTTTTTCATGAAGCGGCTTTGTGACTTGCTCAAACATATTTGCCCACGTCATATGCTGCTCATAATAGTGCTGGACGGCGCGCCAAATGGCTGGTAGCGGCTCTCCTTGCTCTAATTGGCGCAGCTGTGACACGACAAACGGCATCGCTGCACGCGGGTGCTGTAAATAGCTTAAAACATCGGGCTTCTCGCTCACATCTTCACTCGGGTCCATGTAAATACGTCGCTGTTGTGCGTTTGGCAACAGTTCCTTTAAACGTTTCACATACATCGATGGCAACAACGCCTTACTCTCTTCATCCGCAAGTGGATATGACACGTACAAGCGCTGCGATGCGGACGCCAGCGCAGTATATAAAATATACGGCTCTTGCAGCAGTCGCTTTTTTGTCGTCGGTGCTAATTCAAAGCCGGCTTGTGTAAAATAATCACGCTCGCGGTCAGATAATAAGCCTTCATAATCAATACGCTTTGGATACACGCCGTCGTTCATACCAACTAAAAACACGACTTTCGTATGCGCTAAACGAGCAAGATCTGCCGTTGCCACCATCACTTGATCAAGCGTCGGTGGAATGCGCGAAAATTCCAACGCTTCAAAGCCTTCATCTAAAATATCAATCATTTCTTCTAATGACAGCTCTGCGTCTCCAAACATTTGTACAAATTGGTCGAGCACTTGTAAAAAGCCGTTCCATACTTGGTCATGCTCCGCTGCTTCATACAGCTGATTGTTATTCAGCTCACGTTCCTTTAGTGCCATCATCTTTGCATAAATATCGCAGTCTTCAATGAGCGCATAAAGGGCCGAGGCCATTTCACGCGCATTTTTTGCTTGAATTAAGCGTTCCTGCAACGCTTCAAGCGGTGGCACGACAACGTTTCGCACCGCTTCAATTTCTTGTTGAATCGCGCGTTCCTCATCCGTTTGCACTTGGCGGTTAAATTCTAAGCCGCGATATTTTTTAAAATACCAACGCGCATCATCTTGCCAGCGCGCCCCGTAAATCCCGTGCGAAATGACGTAGTTTTCCATGCGGTCGGCACGTTCACGCCAAATCGTCCGCTCCCCTTGCAATGGGAAAAATAAATCGGTCTTAATGCTGCGGAACATCGGCTCATATTTCCAACCTGTTGTGACCGCCTCAAGCGCCGAGCGACTAAACTCAATGAGTGGATGATGGAGCATCGGCTTTTTCGTGCTGCTGAAATACGGAATGTCATGCTGTGTAAACGCCGTTTCAATGAGCGGATCATACGCTTCTGCTTGGCGATACAATACCGCGATGTCTTTATAGCGAATGTTTTGTTCCGTTGCTAAATGGCGAATGTCGCGCGCCACTGCATTGATTTCTGCGCGGCGGTTGGACGCTTCGGTAATCGTTAGCGCCTCACTATTCCCGAGAAAAGGCTTCGTTGGCTGATCGTCAAAATGCGCCTCCACATACGCTAACGCCTCATGTTCATAGCGGCATGCTGTTTGACACACCACCTCCTGCTCAACTTGTAAGTTTAATTGTTCTGCTGCTTCGAGCAAACGTACAGCTGTTGACGCAGCTTCGTTAAATAACGCGTCGTCTTGATTGGCTTCATCAATTGAATCATACGGCAGCACGATTGTGACGTTCGCCGCCGTGCGCAGCAACTCGTTTACAAGTGCAAATTCACGTGCTGTAAATGCGGTGAAGCCATCAATATATACCGTTGCTTCCTGCATTTGTGACGACTGTGAAAGACGCTCTGTTAACAGTGGATAGTACCCTTCACTGTCGACGTACGTTGTGCCAAGGCGCTCCTCGACTGCTTCGACAACGACCTTTAAATCGGCTGTTTTACGCACTAATGTTTTTGGTGCATCGAGTGACTCGAACTGCGTCATAACATCACCGAGCAGATCCGCTGTGACGTTGTAACGCCCAAACTCCTTTAACAGCGCTTCAATTTCAGCCGTAAATCCACGTTTACCAGCTGCTTGGCGAAACAATGAGAACGACTCTTTATTCGCATCGAGCAGCTGACGAATGAGCATTTTATAGCCGACACCGTTTACTTCACGGCGCGCAATACCACCTGTTTCTTGCAAAATATACCATGCTAAACGTTTAAACGTTAATACTTGCGCGCGAATTAATCCGGGCATGTGGTGACGGTGCATTAAATCGTATTCTGTTGTGTACGACATTTGGTCTGGTACGATGACAAAAATCGGTGCACCGAGCGGCTGTTGTTGGCACATTGCGGCAACTTCTTTTTGGATCAACTGAGACTTGCCACTACCGGCACGTCCTGAAATAATACGTAAGCTCATATTCATCCCCCTCTACTCCCTTTATTATACAAAAGTATGTTCGGTTTATCGATTATTCATCCTTCATTGCATATCAAAAAAAGGAAGTAGAAATGGCTATGTCCACTTCCTACTCCCTTTCATGCGTATGCTTTTTTTGCTGCTTAATATGCTCAAAATCACGCTCCACACGCTTGTTTAAACGGCGCTCAAAAAACTTCCCGACCGCCCACATCGCCACGATCGCGACAACCGATAAAATCAGCTTCGTCGGACTCGTCAGCAACTCGCGCAAATCATAGCCAATATAGCTAATAAATAAAATCATCGCGCACTTCCCAGCAAACAGCACGATAAAATAATTGATCTTTTTAATATTTGAAATGCCCGCGACAATGTTGACGAGAACTGACGGGGTAAAGGGCAAACAAATGAGTACAAAAAGCGGACTCAAGCCGTTCGTATTGACCCAATGAATCAGCTTATGAAAACGCTTTTCAGTAATGCGGCGTACAAAGTGCGTATCACGAAAGGCACGCACGAGTAGAAACACGCAATACGAACCTGCCACAGTCGCCGTCCACGTTAATAAAAACCCCCATAATAAGCCGTACGCACTCGCATTTGCGACGACAAATACAACGAGCGGTAAAAACGGTAAAAACGCTTCTATAAACGGTAAGAAAAATCCAATGATTGGGCCAAGTGCCTCGTAATAAGCCGTTAACCGGTCAAGTTGATCAAGCGTTAATAAATCCGTCATTAGCATCACCTCTTTTGTTTACTAAACGAAAAAACTAGCATATAAGTTCGCCGAATCGACGTCACCTATATGCTAGTCTCGCTATACGAGTAAGAGACCGATGCGGTAATGGTCTTCGACAAAAATCGCATGTTGTGTTAATCGTACTTCATTTTGATGGTCGAGCACCTCTAACTTACAGTAAGCGGCGTTAATTTGCAGCGCTTTGTACAACTCATCCTCCGTTTGTACGTGCTGACCGTTGACGCGGCGAATACATTCCCCGACGACTAAGCCCATTTTTTCAGCTGGTGAACCTGCTAAAACACCCGCAATGACAACCCCTTCTTTTTTCGGTTGTACCGCATACGCATTGCCACTTTGCGCACGCTTTGCTTGCCATGTAATGAACAAGCGCCCTAATACACCGACCGCTAAGCCGACGATGCCAAGCTCTGGCACAAACAGCGTCGCAAGGCCAAGTATGAGCACGAGTTCCCCTAAGCGTGACACGCGTTTTCCAAGCTGTGGATACACATATTGGGGCAACGTTTCACGCGTCACATGTTGAAAGCCAATGACCATTGGGAACAAGAAAAACGCAAACTCTTTATGCCCTAATGAAAACTGCGGCCAATACGGAAACATTGCTGATACCGCATCCCCTGGCACGATGAATACAATCGGCAATAACCAAAGTTGCTTCGTCTTATATTCAATGCCGCGTAACCCACGCTTTGTCTTCGTCAAAATTGGCGACGCAAACGTAGCCGCATGACGACGAATAAGCATGCCTTCTGCAATTAATAGCATTGCCGCAAACAACGTCACACAAACGACCGTGCCACCCCATACATTCATCCCTTCAAACGTATAGGACCATACCGTAAACGACCACTGCTGCTTCGTCACAAGCCATAGCACGAAAAACGCTACTGCGAACGCATAAATTGGCGCGCTAAACGTATATGTAAATAGGACGAGGGTAATGATGATACATAGCGTTACGATGAGGAGCCATTGCAGCGGTACGGTCATGCCGAACGCCAAGCTTAACACCGATATAATGACCCCTAACAGCAAGCCGTCACGCCACATGCTCATCACTTCTGAGCCGCCCCAAAGCAATCGTCGATGAAACTGACGACGCTCACGCTTTACGCGCTGATATCCAAGTAAAAACGCAAGTATTACTGTTATATAGACGATTGGGTTCATGAAAAACCGCGCAATCGCCCATACTATTTCCATGAAAAATTGTTGCACTGTCGTCACCTTCTGTTCTTACAATCACTACTGTCATTGTACCAAATGCAGCCTGTATTGGAAATGTGGAGAACGACCGTATTTTTTCCGCGATGCGCGAAAAATGTTCGCTCGATTATTATTGTAAGTTTTGTACGTACTCGATGAGCATTTGTTCATTCATGGCCCCTTGAATTTCATGCTGTACGCGTCCTTGTGCATCAATAATAAACGTCGTAGGAATCGTTAAAATGCGGTAACGCTCCTCCACATCACCATCCACATCCAGTGGCATCGGCAGTGTTAATTGATATTGTTCAATAAATGTATGCAGTCGCTCGTCATTTTGTTCGCGCGCCTTTAAATTGACCGCCACGACCTCGACGTTATGCTTTTTGGCGTATTCATCATAATAGCGCTGCATCGCTGGCATTTCTTTGCGACAAGGTGGACACCATGATGCCCAAAAGTTTAACACGACATGTTTGCCTCGTAGCGCCTGTAATGAAAACGGTTCACCCGTCGTGGTCACTAAATCAATTGCCGGTGCAAGCTCTCCTTGTGTCACGACCGTTACTGGTACTTCTACGCCTTCTGCTGTTGATTGTCGCTTCGTATCAATAAACATCCATACCGCAATTGCGACGAGTAATAAAATGAGCACTAAACTGAACGTCTTTTTCATGGATCCACCCCCCTACAGTTAGTATACAAAATCGATGCAGTCTACGCGTATTATTTCCGCTTATACGCCGTATACTCCTTTCATCCATTACCGAAACAATCGTCGTTAAAACAAAAAAGCGAACGAACATGTAAAATGTTCATTCGCTTTTTATGCATCGCTTCGTTATAACGAGATGTAACGCAGTGGGTTCACAACACCCTCTTTTTGGCCACGCCACGGTCCTGTATGAATCTCAAAGTGTAAATGCGGACCTGTTGAGCGCCCTGTGTTCCCCATTTTCCCGATTTGCTGACCGGCACTTACCGTATCGCCAACACTCACCGAAAATGCACTTAAATGCGCATAAACAGAGGAGAATGTTTCACCATCAATCGTATGCACCATCATAATGACATTGCCGTAGCCACCCATCGTGGACGCGTACGTAATCTCACCGCCAGCTGCCGCATAAATCGGCGTACCAACGGAATTGGCAATATCAATGCCGTAATGATATTCCGGTCCACTGCCGATATCGCGCCATCCAAAGCCTGACGTAAAGCGACCGGCAGCTGGGCGAATCCACGTACCCGCTGGCAATGCAGGCGCGGCTGTTTCGACTTGCGCTTCTTGCACGAGGCTTCCGGTTACGCTAGAAGTGGCATTTGCTTGCTCGGCGGCTTGTTGTTGCGCTAAGCGCTCCGCTTCTTCCTTCGCTCGCTGCTCTGCTGCTAAACGTGCTTCCTCTGCTAAGCGCGCTTGCTCGGCAATGATTGCACGCTCTAGCTCATTGCTTAACGTCAACGCTTCTGAGTATTCCGTTTCAAGCATCGATTTTTCTTCATATAAGCGCGCTTGTTCCGCTTCTAACGCATCGATCGCTTCATTGTTCGCAACCTTTTGCGTCGTCAGTTCTTCATTTAATTGCACAAGCTCCGCCTTTTGCTCTTGCTGTTGTTCCTTCGCTAGCTCCAGCTCTTCTTTTTGCGTTTCAATCGTCGCTTTGTCTTGCTGCTGCTCTTGCATGATGTTACGGTCTGCTTCAATTAACGTATTCACTGCCGTAAAGCGGTCAATTAAATCTGCAAAGCTGCTAGCACCTAAAATCACATCGATGTAGCTCACCGTACCACCCGCTTGAATAGCTCGCGCGCGGTCTGCAAGCAATTGGTCACGCTCGGCAATTTTAGCAGCAAGCGTATCAATCGATTGTTGTAGCTCTGCAATCTCGCGCTCCGTTTTTTCAATCGCTTCGTTTGCGCGCGTAATTTGACCGGCTGTTTGTGTAATTTGTTCACTTAACGCTTCGACTTTCTCTGTAAGCGTGTCAATTTTAGATGACGCTTCATCGATCGATTGTTCCTTTTGTTCAATCGATTCATTCAACTCACCTTTTTTCGTTTCCGTTTGCTGCTGTTGCTGCTGTAACTCATCTAGCGTTTCCGCGTATGTAAGTGGCTGCACCACAAAGGTTGCGAGCAGCGCCGGAACTAACATTTTTCGCCAACGTCTCATCACACATGACGTCCCCTTTCGTTATATACGTAAAAACTTGCGCACCGACATAAAACTACCAACGACGCCAATCGCAATCGCTAACAATAACAATAAGCCTGCTACTTCATACACAACAGGTGTGGGCGGTACAAGCTCAATTAACTGCCCTGATACGCGCGGTGCCACAACATCATACAGTTGATGATACAACACGATCGTTAATCCCATTGGTATAAGCGCACCGAGCATCCCAAGCCACATGCCTTCCAATAAAAATGGCATGCGCACAAATGAATTCGTCGCCCCAACAAGCTTCATAATTTCAATTTCATCGCCACGCGCAATAATAGTAATGCGAATCGTATTGGAAATTAAAAAAACGGCCGTAAACAATAAGCCAACGATTAAAAAGAAGCCGATATTTCGCGCTAAGCTAAGCGCATCAAATAAACGTTCTACCTTTTCCTCACCGTATACAACGTCCGCGGTATTGCTTAAATTATTAATTTCTGCTGCTAAATGCGGGATATCCTTTGGCTGCAACGCACGCACATAAATGACGTTGTGCAGTGGGTTACTTTGTTCATACAGCTTCCAATCATCACCAAAATCTTCAATTAACGTCGCTAACTCTTGTTCTTTAGACGAATACTCGTAATCCGCAATCGCTGGCATATGGGCAATCGCATTGACGAGCTGTTGCTCCGCTTCTGCATCCGCGGTTAATTCAATTAACACTTTAATTTCAACATCTTGTTCTAAGTTACTGGCAATATGACTAACGTTTGCCATTAACATCGCAAATACCCCAACAATCATTAATGTAACCGTCACGGCACTGATTGAAGCAAACGTCATCCAGCCGTTACGACCGAGCGAACGAAAGCTTTCACGGAAATGACGACGGATTGTATTAATGTTCATACCCGTAATCACCTCCGTATTCATCGCGCACAATGACGCCATCTTCCACCGCAATAACGCGGCGACGCATCGTATTAACGATGTCTTTATTATGCGTAGCCATCACAATCGTTGTACCGTCTTGATTAATGTCATTAAAAATATCCATAATGCTCCACGCATTATCAGGGTCTAAGTTTCCGGTCGGCTCATCAGCAATGAGCACCGCTGGCTTGTTGACAATAGCGCGCGCAATCGCCACGCGTTGCTGCTCCCCACCCGATAGTTCTTGCGGAAAATGCTTTGCTTTTTTCGTCAATCCGACTTTTTGCAACACTTCTGCCACACGCTTTCGAATAACTTTTGGTTCCGCTTCTGTCACTTCAAGTGCAAACGCGACATTTTCATACACTGTGAGCTTCGGCAACAACTTAAAATCTTGATACACGACGCCGAGCTGTCGACGGAGCTGCGGCACTTTTTGGTCAGACAGCTTCGTTACATTGAAATTGTTGACGATGATGGACCCTTTCGTCGCACGCTCCTCGCGATACATCAACTTAATAAACGTCGTTTTCCCAGCGCCACTTGGACCAACTACGTATACAAACTCACCTTTATTAATTTTTACAGAAATTCCTTTTACCGCGATCATGCCGTTGTCGTATTTTTTATATACATCCTGCATTTCGATCATGTATTTATCACCTAATTCGCTTAAATTCCTTCATCATTATACCACTGTCGAAAGTAATTCAAAGTAGCACATATAAAATGCGACGAATGTTACACTAAAAAGTTCGAATACCGTTGCAATGAGTTTACCTATCCGTTATATCGGTCGCATTTTCACCATAATCATAGCGGCACAACGAAAAACATCATTCGAAACGAACTGTCTCGAATGATGTTTCCATCGTTACACTGTATATGGTTCTACCGATGCGTATTGCACAATTATTGTGCCGGCTTTTGTTTGCCCATCGATGTATAGCTTTTGCGTTTGTGGTACTTCTTTTTCAAAGCTCGTCACCTTTTGTAAAAATTGTTGCTCTTGTTCATGCTTCGCCACGTCATCTAAACGCACATCAAGCTTCCCTAAGTTCGACACAACTTTCCCTTTTAGTGACATGTTGCGTGGAATGTATAGTTCGACGTTCCCAGCAACCGTTTCAGCTTTCACTTTCGATGCAAACACCGTTTTTGTTGCCACCGTTACGTTGCCGTTTAACGATTTCGCATCAATGTCCTCAATGACACCATCGATGTAGACGCGACCGTTCATCGTTTCCACTTCTAAGTCGCGGCCCTTTAGCTGCTTTAACTCGATGGCACCATTGCTTGACTCTGCACTAAAACGCGTGAAGGCTGCACCGTTTGCGATAATCGATCCGTTATATGTTTTCACACGGATTTTATTCGCTACAACGTGATGCATCTTCACCGTACCGTTTAATAGCTTCAGCGTTAGCTCTGCGTATTCCTTTTTCGGTAAAGCAATCGTCATATTCACCTGCATCATTTTAAAGTCGCTAATGAGACGTAACGTTGTATCATCCACTTCTGCGACAAATCGCTTTAAAAACGTTTCTTCTAGCGTCGCTTCTTCCTCATTGCGCAATCCTGCTTTCACGTCGCATTTTACCGTAATCGTTTCAAGATCAGTCGGCTCAAATGTCACGCTACCATGCGGCACATCAATCGCAATGTTTTGCAACGTTAAGCTATCGAATGTGTACGTATGCTCGAACTGTGTTGCGCCAACTTGCGGGAAATCAAAATCTTTCACGCGGTTTAAAGCGCCTGAAATAATGTCGACAAAGCGTGTGCCGACTTTTGAAAATTCCGCCTGCATCGTATCAAACGGTGACGCACCGCCTTCTTTTTTATCAAAAAATGCTTCGTCAAACCACGTTGCTGCTTTTGGTTTTTCCGTTGTCGGTTGCTCGCTCACTGGCTGATCCATCGCTGGGTCGACCTTTTTCGGATTTTCCAGTGCCTCTAACAACGTCAATGCTTCCTGTGCAGAAATTGTGCCATTTTCAACTAATTGTAAAATTCGCGCTCGTTCGTTTTGCATTGTGTAATCATCCTTTTCTGTTTCGATATACTACTAATACGTAAGAAGATTGCTAAAAGTTTCACTTATTTTTGCGCACGCGCTTTGTCGCGCTCGAGCACTGGCTTTAAATAATGCCCGGTACTCGATGCCGCAACTTCACAAATCGCTTCCGGTGTACCGGTTGCCACGATCATGCCGCCGCGCTCGCCACCTTCTGGACCAAGGTCAATAATGTGGTCCGCTGTTTTAATGACATCTAAATTATGCTCAATGACAAGCACCGTGTTGCCACCATCCACTAAGCGATGCAACACATGCAGTAATTTTGAAATATCATATGCGTGTAAACCGGTTGTTGGCTCATCCAAAATGTAAAACGACTTGCCGTTTGATCGGCGATGCAGTTCTGATGCAAGCTTCACGCGCTGTGCTTCCCCACCAGAAAGCGTCGTCGCAGGCTGCCCAAGCTTAATGTAACCAAGACCAACGTCAACAATCGTTTGCAGCTTTCGGCTAATTTTCGGATGGTTTTCGAAAAACGTCAGCCCTTCCTCAACGGTCATATTTAAAATATCGGCAATGTTTTTACCGCGATATTTCACTTCAAGTGTTTCGCGATTGTAGCGCTTGCCGTTACATACTTCACACGGCACGTACACATCCGGTAAAAAGTGCATTTCAATTTTTATAATGCCGTCGCCTTTACACGCTTCACAGCGACCGCCTTTAACGTTAAAGCTAAAGCGTCCCTTTTTGTAGCCGCGTAACTTCGATTCGTTCGTTTGTGTAAACACGTCTCGAATGTCATCAAACACCCCTGTATACGTCGCAGGATTGGAGCGCGGCGTACGTCCAATTGGGGACTGGTCAATATCAATGACTTTTTCCAGCATATCCGTTCCTTCAATCGACGCGTACTTCCCTGGGCGAATTTTGGCACGTGACACTTTTTGTGCGAGCGCTTTATATAAAATGCTATTAATTAATGTCGATTTCCCTGAACCAGATACGCCTGTCACCGCAATAAACTGACCGAGTGGGAAGTCGACGTCAACTTGTTTTAAGTTGTTTTCAGCCGCGCCTTTTAACGAAATAATGCGCCCGTCATGCTCGCGACGTGTCGCAGGAACCGGAATGTATTCCTTCCCACTTAAGTAGCGACCTGTTAACGACTGTTCATTGTTCATGACTTCCTCCGGTGTGCCTTGTGCAACAATTTGTCCACCGTGAACACCAGCGCCTGGTCCGATATCGATTAAATGGTCCGCCGCAAGCATCGTATCTTCATCATGCTCGACGACAATTAACGTATTGCCAATGTCGCGCATATTTTTCAATGTCTGAATTAAACGATCATTGTCGCGCTGATGAAGCCCGATCGATGGCTCATCTAAAATGTAGAGCACGCCCGTTAAGCGCGAGCCAATTTGTGTTGCTAAACGAATGCGCTGCGCCTCACCACCGGATAATGTGCCAGCTGTACGGCTAAGCGTTAAATAATCTAAGCCCACATTCACTAAAAACTGTAGACGCTCTTCAATTTCACGTAAAATTAAGTTCGCAATTTGACGATCGGTCGCAGAAAGCTGTAACTTCTCAAAAAACGTTAGTAAATGCACAATCGCAAAGCTCGTCATTTCACTAATGTGCAACCCGTCTACTTTTACCGCAAGCGCCTCTTTCTTTAAGCGATTGCCTTCACACGTTTGGCACACTTGCTCGGTCATGTACTTTTCCATTTGCTCACGCGTATAATCAGACGACGATTCACGATAGCGGCGCGCAATGTTTTCATACACGCCTTCAAACTGAATCATCTTCTCACGCACGTCACCTGCATCCGTTTCGAAGCGGAACAACAGCTTTTCTTTCCCGGAACCTTTTAAAATTTTATTGAGCTTCGTTTTCGGTAATTTTTTCACCGGTGTATCCAGATCAATGTCGTAATGCTTACATACCGATTGCAACATTTGCGGATAGTATTGCGAGCTGATGGGCTGCCACGGGGCAATTGCACCTTCGTTTAACGTTAAGTCTTCATTTGGAATGACTAACTCTGGGTCCACTTCCAGCTTCGCGCCGAGCCCGTCACATGACGGACATGCGCCAAACGGACTGTTAAATGAAAACATGCGCGGCTCTAGTTCGCCAATCGAGAAACCACAAATTGGACATGCATGATGCTCGCTGAAAATAAGCTCCTCATCACCAATAACATCGACAATGATGCGACCTTCTGCTAAGCGCAGTGCCATTTCAAGCGAATCGCTTAAACGTCCTTCAACGCCCTCTTTGATCGCTATGCGGTCAATTACCGCTTCAATCGTATGCGCTTTATTTTTATCGAGCTCAATGTTGTCATCGACGTCGCGCAGCTCGCCGTTCACACGCACGCGCACGTAGCCTTCTTTCTTTAAATCATCGAGCAGCTTTACATGCGTCCCTTTTCGCCCTTCAACGAGCGGCGCCAAAATTTGCATTTTCGTACGCGCTTCATAGCTCATTAAGCGGTCGACCATTTGCTGCACCGTTTGTGACGTAATTTCAATACCATGCTCTGGACAAATCGGCTTACCAATTCGCGCATATAATAAACGTAAATAATCGTAAATTTCCGTCACTGTGCCGACTGTCGAACGCGGATTGCGGCTCGTCGTTTTTTGGTCAATGGAAATGGCCGGTGATAAGCCTTCAATCGCATCGACGTCCGGCTTATCAGCTTGCCCTAAAAATTGACGCGCATATGCAGATAATGACTCGACGTAACGGCGCTGTCCTTCCGCATAAATCGTATCAAATGCAAGCGACGATTTCCCAGACCCTGATAACCCCGTAATGACAACTAGTTGGTCGCGTGGGATCGTCACATGTATATTTTTTAAATTGTGGGTACGTGCCCCTTGGACAACAATTTCAGTATGCTTCATAAGTAGTTCCTTCCTATTGAGATTTCAGCTCAAAAATAGCATCGCGCAGTTCAGCTGCTCGTTCAAAATCAAGCGCACGTGCTGCCTCTTTCATTTCGAGCTCGAGCGTTTCCACTAGCGCATTTTTCTCTTTTTTCGTTAACTTTTTGCCACCGATTGTTTTCGTTACATAGTTTTCCGTTTCCTCCGCTGCTTGCGTTGCGCGAATCAGCTCTGGAATTTTTTTCGAGATCGTTTGTGGCGTAATGCCGTGCTGTTCGTTATAAGCCATTTGCAGTGTGCGACGACGCTTCGTTTCCTCAATCGCCTTTGTCATCGAGTCGGTCATTTTATTGGCGTACATAATGACCGTACCGTTTGCGTTACGTGCGGCACGCCCAATCGTTTGAATAAGCGAGCGCTCCGAACGTAAAAAGCCTTCTTTATCCGCATCAAGAATCGCAACAAGTGATACTTCTGGAATGTCGAGCCCCTCACGCAGTAAGTTAATGCCAATTAACACATCATGCACCCCTTGACGTAGCTCGCGAATAATTTCGATGCGCTCTAACGTCTTTACCTCCGAATGCAAATATTGAACCTTTAAACCAAGTTCCTTTAAATAATCCGTTAAATCTTCGGACATTTTCTTCGTTAGCGTCGTAATTAACACGCGTTCATTTTTTTCGATGCGCGCATGAATTTCATCGATCAAGTCGTCAATTTGACCTTCAATCGGACGCACATCAATGGTCGGATCAAGCAAGCCGGTTGGACGAATAATTTGCTCGGTCATATTTGGTGTATGCTCAAGCTCGTACGGCCCTGGCGTCGCTGACACAAATACCGCTTGATGAATATGACGTTCAAATTCATCCCATTTTAACGGTCGGTTATCGAGCGCAGACGGCAAGCGGAACCCATGATCGACCAACACATTTTTACGCGCCTGATCGCCGTTGTACATGCCGCGCACTTGCGGTAACGTTACGTGTGACTCATCAACGACGAGTAAAAAGTCATCTGGGAAATAATCGAGCAATGTATACGGCGTTGCTCCTTTGTCGCGCAGCGTTAAATGGCGCGAATAGTTTTCAATGCCTGATGTAAAGCCCATTTCCTTCAGCATTTCTAAATCGTAATTTGTGCGTTGCTCTAAGCGCTGTGCTTCTAACAATTTATCTTCAGCACGCAGCTCGACTAAACGCTCCTCGAGCTCGCGTTCAATGCGTTCAATCGCAATTTTCATTTTTTCTTCGCGCGTAACGAAGTGAGACGCTGGGAAAATGGCAACGTGTTCACGCTCGCCTAAAATTTCACCTGTCAATGCGTTCACTTCTCGAATGCGATCAATTTCATCGCCAAAAAATTCCACGCGAATGCAATGTTCGTCACGTGATGCTTGGAAAATTTCCACAACATCGCCGCGCACACGAAACGTTCCGCGCGTAAAGCTAATATCATTTCGTTCATATTGAATGTCCACAAGTTTACGCAGTAGCTCATTGCGTTCAATGTCCATGCCCGGTCGTAACGACACGACCATCTCGCGGTATTCCTCCGGTGATCCTAAGCCGTAAATACACGATACAGACGCAATAATGATGACATCCTGACGCTCAAATAACGCGGACGTTGCAGAGTGACGCAATTTATCAATTTCATCGTTAATGCTTGAGTCTTTTTCGATATACGTATCGGTTTGCGGTACGTACGCTTCCGGTTGGAAATAATCGTAGTAGCTGACGAAATATTCGACCGCGTTGTTTGGGAAAAATTCTTTAAACTCGCTATATAATTGCCCCGCAAGCGTTTTGTTATGTGCCATGACGAGCGTCGGCTTATTCACTTGCTGAATGACGTTTGAAATGGTAAACGTTTTCCCTGTCCCTGTTGCGCCGAGCAACGTTTGAAGACGCTCCCCGCGCTGAATGCCCTCGACAAGCTCCGCGATGGCATTTGGCTGGTCTCCTGCTGGCTTGTAATTCGATTGTAAGTCAAATTGTGTCACATGCTTCCCCTCATTTCTTCGTGCAAATTCGTATCGTTAGTGTATCATATATCCGTTTTCAAATCGAACAAAAAGCGAACGTACGTTTTAAAATGATTTTTTTGGACATGTTGCTTCATGTTAAGCATATAAAAATACCATTCGAAACGAGTCGAATGGTATTTTTTACGTAGCGCTATTTACGCCACTGCTTTTTTCGTAAAGCGTGGATGTTGCCAAAGCTCACGCCATTTTAATACAGACGCAATGACAATCACTAAACCAAGTGCAAGCATGATGCATGAAAGCACACCGTTTAATACGTTGAAGCCACCTGCCGCGTTGTTCCAATACACGTTTTTCACCATCCAGAAGCCGGCTACGTTGACGGTAATGTATAAGTACACAAGTGGAATGAAGCATGTTAACGCGTAAATGCGTTTGTCTGCTACTTTTAACACGAACGTCACACCACATACTAATCCGATTGACGCCATTAACTGGTTCGATACGCCAAACAGCGCCCAAACTGACGCGATGTCGCCGGAATTCAGTAAGTACCCCCACATGACGCAGGCGAGCGCACTAGCCCCGATTGCACCTGGCATCCAATCTGTCTTCTTCAACGGCTTGTACACATTGCCTAAGAAATCTTGAATTAAGTAACGCGCCGTACGTGTTCCTGCATCAATGGCAGTTAAAATGAACACCGCTTCAAACATAATAACGAATTGATAGAAGTACTTCGTTAAATGGCTAAACCATTCAACACCCGCAAAGATCGATGCCATCCCGACCGCAAGCGTTACGGCACCGCCTGTACGCCCTTCTAAATCCATACCAATGGCTTGTGATAATGCCGGTAAATCAACAACCGTCATGCCAAGCTCCGCAAAGCGCTCAGGCGTTGAGTTAATCGCAAAGTAATCCGCTGGGTGTAACACCGTTGCAGCGATTAATGCCATGACACCGACCACACATTCGACAAGCATCGCACCGAAGCCGACGATGCGAATGTCTTCCCATTTGTTTAACATTTTCGGTGTTGTCCCAGAACCAACGAACGCGTGGAAACCAGAGATGGCACCGCAGGCAATCGTAATCGACACGAACGGCCACACAGGACCTGCGACGATTGGACCGCCACCGCCTAAAAAGTCTGGAATGATCGCTGGGAATTGAATCGTTGGGTTAATAATGAAGACCCCAATAATTAGTGCAATAAATACCCCAATTTTCATGAAGCTTGATAAGTAATCGCGCGGTGCAAGCAGGAACCAAACCGGTAACGCTGCTGCAAAGAACGCGTAAATTGGTAAAATGATTGATAATGTTTCACGATCTAACGTTAACACATCGCCTAACCATGTACCTTGTATGTATGGTCCGTAAAATACAGCCGCAATTAATAAAACAACCCCGATGATTGTGGATAGCTTTAAATTACCGGTAAATTTCGTAATCAGCCCCATCAGCATCGCAATCGGAATCGTTGCCGCTACCGCGAATGTGCCCCATGGGTTTTCCGCTAATGCGCCTAAAATAACCATTGAAAGGCCGGCCATCGTAATCGTAATGATGAAGAGCATTGCTAAACCGGTACAAAAACCTGCAACCGGTCCAAGTTCTTCACGCATGACTTCCGATAAAGATTTCCCGCCTTTTGTCATCGATGCGAATAACACGACGGCGTCATGCACGGCACCACCAATGACGGCACCAATTAATAACCAAATATACCCTGGTAAATACCCGAACTGTGCCGCTAAAATTGGTCCTACTAATGGACCTGCTGCGGCGATTGCGGCAAAGTGATGCCCAAACGCTACCCATTTGCTCGTTGGAACGAAGTCTTTGCCATCGTTCTTCTCGTGCGCAGGTGTTGGCTTGTCATCATTAATTTTCAATACGGTTTTTGTAAAGAAAATTCCGTATAAACGATACGCAATCGTTAAAATACAGATCGCCGCAATTACTAATGTAATTGCATTCATATTGTTTCTACCTCCTACATTGTCATGACATTTATTATAGCAAATTCTTTTTTTGTTGTATTGAAAAAATAGAGAACTATCTGAAAATTAATTGAACTACCCCCACTTACCTTCACTTGAAGTGGGGGATTCCTACGATCACAAACGTATCCGTCCGTTATTTAGTAGGCCATCCCCGTCGTTCCTGCGGTTAGAAGTCTTA
>JAHAYH010000119.1 GCA_018384745.1 Caryophanon sp.
ACTTATGCCCGCCCAATTCCTTGACCAAGCCCAAGGCATAACGATACAAGTCCTCATTATGATACAAATACATGGATTTACTATTTAACTCAAAAGCTAAATCATGGTCAATCATTTTTTGGAAGATACGCTTTAATTGAGGTTCATAAACTTTTAAATCCTCGACTATCATATCAAAAATTCGAAAGCCATAATCAAAATGTGCTAAAACATCCGCATCCACGCGCCCAATCGCGTGCTCAATCCTATCCAAATAATCTTGAATGACCACATCCTTGTCCATGCTAGCCACTTCATCATCCAAATAATCATTGATGCCATTGTGGTGAACTGATAACAATTTTAAGTCATAGTTCTTATCTGCTAAATAAGCAATAATATCATCTTCACGTGGCTCATAATAGCCAATTTCAATTCCTTTTTTGATACGATTGCCATATTTTCGATTAAGCTCAGCTATTTCACGCGAATAAGCGTCATAATCCGGCACATTATCTTGCTTAGTATAAGGATTTGACAAATCATAGTGCTCTGTTGTCACAATATTACCATCATAATGAGTTAAATAATCTTCAAACTGAGTCTCTGAATCATATGAAAAATGTGTGTGTAAATGATTATCTCGCATCCTCTACCTCGTTTATCTTTACTTGTGACTAATCTAAATCCTCAATACCAGCTGCCATGCGCTCTTCTCCCCACCAATTTGGCATCAACTCACCAAGTGTAATGGTTTCACGCTTGTCATAGTCAATCATAAATTCCAAATCTTTATTTTTAGGTGACAATTGCATCAAAAATTCACGGCAGGCACCACAAGGCATACCTGAACCACCACCATTTGGCGCTTTATCACGAAAGGCAATGATACGCTTTATAGTCGTTTGACCAGATTGCTGGAACATATTAAATGATGCAGCTCGTTCCGCACAAAGATGAAATACACCAGACGTAGCTTCAAAACAGTAGCCTGTGAAAATCTGTCCATCTTCTGCTTCAATTGCTGCAACAACATGATTTGAATAAATAAAAGGCGTCACATAATGTGGATTATAGTCATTTTTTGCCGCTTCGTACAGTTTCTCCCAAATATCCATCATAAATCTCCTATAAAAATTGTCAGTCTTTTATTATTTTACCAAATTTTCTGTCATTTTTATAGAAAAACATATTTTTTCAGTTATAGTTTATAACTATACATTATCCCATATAAATAACTATTTTTCAAAACTGAAAAGCTCAGCTAAAATAGGAATCACAAAAAAATAAACGAGGTATAGAAAATGGCTAAATCAAGATTTCAACTAGTTGGTTCACTTTTACGACCAGCAGATTTACGCGAATACAAAATCGCAATCGAGCATCGTGATGATATCAAATATCCTTTCTACGATGCATTCGAAGGCTACAAAGAAACAGAAACAGCTGATATCAGAAAAGTTATCGCTGAAGAAAAAGCGGCAGGTATCGATGTCCTAACTGACGGCGAATACTCAAAATCTATGTGGCACCTTGATTTCGTTTGGGGCTTAAAAGGTATTGAACGTTACATCGCTGACCACGGATACACTTTCCAAGACCATGATGGCGGTCATTTTGAAACACGTAAGGATATTGGTATCCGTATCACAGAACCACTTTCTGGCAAAAATCACCACTTTCTAGATATTTACAAACTTCTTAAAGAAGAAGCTGGTGAAACTGACACAAAACTAACAATCTGGGGACCTGCTCACGCCTACACAGAATTCACAGTCTTTAATCAATTAGTTGGCGAAGACCAAGTTTACAAAACTAAAGAAGAACTAAAAGCTGGTCTTACAAATGCCTATAAAGAATTCTTGAAAGAATACAAAGAAGCTGGCGGAGAAATCATTCAATTTGACGACTGCCTCTGGGAACTTTTCGATGAAACAAACCCAGCTGGTTTCTTTGCTCAAGGAAACAACGCTCTTGCCAATCTTGCTGATGAATTCATCGCAGTAAATAACGATGTTGCGGACTACGGTCATGAGCTTGGTTTGCAAGTTTGGACTCACAACTGTCGTGGTAACTACGAAAGTCGTTCTGCTGCTGGTGGTACTTACGAAGCTATCGCAACAAAATTCTTGAAAGATCAACACTATGACCGTTTCTTCCTTGAATGGGATATCGAAGTGGCTGGTGACCTTAAAGCTCTTGAAAGCTTGAAAGACTCAGATGCTGAAGTCGTTCTTGGACTTCTTTCAAGTAAAACAACTGATCTTGACGATGAAGAACGTGCGCTTAAAATGCTTGAAGAAGCTAGCCAAATCTTGCCAAAAGACCGCCTTTACCTCTCACACCAATGCGGTTTTGCTTCATGTGATTCTGGAAATGAATTGAGCATTCCACAACAATGGGCAAA
>JAHAYH010000123.1 GCA_018384745.1 Caryophanon sp.
CCAAACAAGGCGGAACCGCTGGAAAGACGGTCTCCATTGCGCCAGATGAAAAACTCAGTCTCGTAGCACGCGCGAAACCGAGTTGTTCAGGACATCCCTAGGGCATTAACCAGCTCTACGGTGGAGAAGAAACGCACCCTTTGACAGTGGTGCTCGATGGTTTGAATACCCAGCGCCGTAGCGATGTGGGTCTTGCCAGTACCAGGACCACCGACAAGCACCACATTGTTAGCCTTCTCGATGAATTCACAGCGGTGAAGGCTGCGCACCAAGGCTTCATTGACTTCGCTGTGGGCAAAGTCAAATCCCGCCAGATCTCGGTAGACCGGAAACTTGGCGGCCTTGAGCTGATAGGCAATGGAGCGTACTTCTCGCTCTGCGCTCTCGGCTTTGAGTAGTTGCGACAGTATGGGGTGTGCTGCTTCAAAGGCTGGAGAGCCTTGTTCGGCAAGTTCTGTCACGGCCTGAGCCATGCCAAAGACGCACAAGGTTGCCGGTGATGGAGATGTTGAGGATGGTGTCGGCGAAGGCGGTTGGCATGGTTGTAATCTTGGCGCAAGAAACGACAAGCCCGCCGAGGCGGGCGTCCCCTTTCAGGATCGGTCAGAGAGTGAAGCCTTATGTGGCTAGCGTGATAACGCCGGTAATTTGAATGGCGGAGTCAGCTGTGGCTCGGCATCGATATTGCCGAGCAGCGCGGTGGAGAAAAAGCCTACACCCCGACGAAATCTGTAGCTAGCAACGTCGGGGCACCAGTCAGGGTTAAAAACTCAACAGATCCGTAAGTCGAATTAGCACCGTCCTGGTCATAGTAAAGCTTACCTGTATCCTGGAGATAGATGAAGGTCGGTTCATACTGCATGGTGTATGAAGTGGTGCCGTTTGGCAGCGACTTGAAATCTCCCGCGTCCATTGCACCCGTCGTGGAGTCGAACACGGAATAGTTGAGACTTCCGCCGAAGGTCGCTTTGTTGATGGCAATCTTGTCCGTTCCTGAAACGAAGTCGGATATGGTGTCGCCCTTATCAGTTGCGAATACATCAAAGCGGAAAATGTCTGCTCCGCTTCCTCCAGTAAGTGCGTCCCTTCCACCGCCGCCAATCAGCGTATCGTTTCCAGAGCCGCCATTGAGGGTGTTGATTGCTGTATTGCCTACCAGTACGTTGCTTAAGGAATTGCCTGTACCATTAATCGCAGCACTACCGGCCAGTGTCAAATTTTCAACATAATTACCTAGAGTGTAATTAGTCAGAGACGACAGGATGGTATCAATACCGTTGTTTGCGTACTCCACGACCTTGTCGCCTGAGCTGTTTACTACATAGGTATCGTTACCACGCCCTCCTAACATACGGTCTTTTCCTCCACCTCCATCGATGAGGTTGTCTCCAGCATTGCCGACTATTTGGTTTGCAAGCGTATTGCCGATCGCATTGATATTATCCATGCCGGAAAGCGTCAGATTCTCGACGTTCGCACCGAGGGCGTACGTGCCAGAGCTGATGACCAGATCCGTTCCCCCTGAAGCCAATTCGATCACGGTATCATCAGCACCTTGAACGTAATATGTATCGTTGCCCCCCCCGCCGGTCAGGACGTTAGCCAATCCATTACCAACCAACGTATCGTTATAAGCGGTTGCTACCGCATTTTCAATTCGTGCCTCGGTGATTTCGTTAATGCCTTTGGATAAGACTGAAACCAGATTAGAACTGTCCGAAGCCAAAGTCACAACGGTTCCAAAACCCAGGTATTTTACAAGGTCCTGATAGGTAGTTTCATTGCCGCTCGTGACCGCAAATACGGGAATGAGGCCGCTAGCAACCAATTTTGACTTCAGCAAAGAAAGCGTCGGGTAATCTTCAGTCTCAATCAGCGCATCCCCATCATTTACGACATAAGAAGTATCGCCGGCATTATGGAAAGGTGCGTCAGTCATGACGACTGCCACTCGCAACGAGTCGGTTCGATATCCGACTTCGGTCGTTCTTACAGCCGCATGCATCAGCGCTTCAATTTGGGCTTCCGGGGCATCTCCACCAGATCCAATGGTCAGGGCATTCAGCGCCGAGGTTAATGCAGTCTGACTATTGGTCATTGCCAGATTTGTCTGGTATATCGTTTCTCCCTTGTCAATGAACGAGGACAAGCCAAATCGGAGGTCGGACTGATATCCCGAAAGTGTCGAGACCACTTGGGGCACCAAGGTCTTAACGGTAGACACGTCATCGCTGAACGAACCGGAGCAATCCTGCAGGAATAAAACATCAAGCGGTACATTGACCACACCACCCGCGGAAAGGTTGACCATCCGACCATTGATATTACTGGTACCTCCAGGTGCGAGATCAATGGTGACGCCCGCGGTAGCGCCAGAGGCGTCAAGTGTATCCACGCCTGTACCATCAAAGATTTCGATGGATCCACTGCTACCGGTGACAACGTACCTATCGTTTCCTTCTCCCCCGTTTAGGGTGTCGTAACCGGTGGAGTCAATTAATATGTCATTGCCTTTGCCGCCAATCAACTTGTCGTCGCCTGCGCCGCCTGACAGTGTGTCATTGCCGCTTCCACCGTCCAACACATTCGCCGACGAGTTGCCGGTCAGTGCGTCATTATAATTACTACCAATCAGCCCTTCTATGTTCAGCAGGGTATCCGAGCCTGCGCCGCCGGTCGCTTGGACACCCGTAATCGCAAGCGAAACTGTCACCGCACTTCCCGCCGTGGCATAGCTCGCCATGTCTACTCCGCCTGCGCCATTTATCACGTTGTTTCCGCTGTTTCCAGTAATGACGTTAGCAAGAGTATTGCCCGTTCCGTTAATGTTTGTATTGCCACTGAGAACGAGGTTCTCAATTGTTGTATACGACGCCAAACTCAAACTGACAGAAGTTTGGATCGTATCCATTCCCGAACTGTCGCTGATCACATCTGTCGCGGTGTCGACGATATAGGTATCGTTGCCATCGCCGCCATTCAGGGTGTCACTCGTGGTCGATGCGCCCCCATTCAGAGTGTCATTTCCCAGACCGCCCACAAGCAAGTTATTTCCGGAATTTCCAGTGATTCGGTTGCCAAGGCTGTTACCAGTGCCTTTCAAGTTGCTGCTTCCCAACAGTTGGAGATTTTCTAGGTTGGACCCGAGCGTATAGTTGATATAGGTATTGACCGTATCGCTGCCACCGGTACTGGTTTCTGTAATGGTGTCACCAGCGTCCCTAACCACGTAGATATCATTACCAGCGCCACCGATCATTTTGTCGGATCCGGCTCCGCCATCGATTACGTTTGCCGCCGCATTTCCGGTAATGGTGTTATCTAAGCTGTTGCCCGTACCGTTGATCGCAGTACTTCCGGTGAGTTTCAGGTTTTCGATGGCAGTCAATTTTGCTAGGGTGAAGGTGACGGACGATTGGATTGTGTCTGTTCCGCTCGCATCCGTGATCGTGTCAGTCGTGGTATCCACGATGTAGAGATCGTTCCCGGCGCCACCGTTAAGGGCGTCCGTTCCACCCATGCCATTTAGCGTATCGTTGCCATCCCCACCGCTCAACGAGTTATTGCCGGTATTGCCGGTGAGCTTGTTTGCTGCGGTATTTCCGGTTGCATTGATGGCCGCTGATCCGGTCAGCGTTATGTTTTCGATATAGGATTTTACCGAAATGTCGTAGCTGATGCTTGAGATGACGGTATCAATACCCTCGTTAGCGTTTTCTTTGACCACATCGCCATTTGCATCGACGTAATAGGTGTCATTCCCCGTGCCGCCGGCCATGGTGTCGTTCCCGCCGCCTCCATTCAGGGTATCGTTCCCCGCCAAACCGGATAATTGATTGTTCGCGCTATTGCCGGTAATCAGATTGTCAAGCGCATTGCCCGTGCCGTTAATCGCAGCAGTCCCCGTCAGGGTAAGATTAAGGCTGTAGCTCGGGAGTGTAGTGGTGGCGGAAACCGAAAAATCCTTTGTGAAATTGACGAGCGCATTCAGTTCGGTGGCCGTCATGCCAGCAAGGTAGGTACCGTCGCTCAGATTGGCCAACGAGTTCCCGATGCTCGTCGCTCCTGCCGTATTGCTGGACAGGGCATAGAAGTGCATGATCACCTTGGTTTCACCGGCTGCCAGGCTCAGGTTAAACGAGGTTACCGGCTGATCGGCAGAAGCGCTACTAACACTGGTGGGCGATCTAGCCCCTCCTGAAACAACATGCGTCAACTTAGGATAGTTGGTGTCCCAGGAGCTGCCAAAAGCCGACCAGTCATCTGAAGTGGTGCGAGTTGTGTCGCCACTTGAGGTTGCAATAGTTTGGGTAGCACTATCGTAGTAAATATTGTCTTTGAGATCGACTTTGACAGACTTTACTGCAACACCTGTATTAGTGACGATTTCCAGCATCCGC
>JAHAYH010000127.1 GCA_018384745.1 Caryophanon sp.
GGTGTCCTGCATACGCTTGTGCAATTTGTGACGCCCCTTCTGGCATATCATTGCCCGCAAAATAATCGGCGTTTGTTTGCCAAGAAGTTGGCAGTTGCAGCTCGCGTGCAAGTCGTTCGTTCCATAACACTATGTGCGGCGCGGCTACTTTATTGAGCGCCACTTCCGCATAAAAGATCGGTGGTAGTTGTTTATATGTTTGTACTAACTTCATTCAATCGCCTACTTTCTTATCGTTAACTATAGCGGTTTAATAACTTTTCAGCGAGAAATTTGTTTTTTTAGTTGAGCGTCGCAAAATAAAAATAGTAAAATATTAACACAAAGGAAGGTGTTCACATGCTCTTTGAAAAAATCCCTACTACACATGAACAATTTAAAATAACTAAAAAAGAATATATGAAGGTATATGAGGACTTTAAACACTTTGCAGAACAGCTTACAAACTCAGCAGGCAACGTGAAAACTTCTAGCAATAAACCGCGTTCATACGCCAACCATTTAATACGTTTATTTATTTTTTTAAAGCGGCAACACATTTCTACAATTGGCGGCAATTTCGAAACGGTCATTCACCTAGAAAATTTAATGAAACACCCTTCTTTTTCTTCATATAATCAGCAGGAGGTACGCTTTCCAAGTGCTACTATTACATGCTTTCGCGCTTATGTAACTGAACGTGCAATGGTTATTGAAGATGCCATTGACAATGAAGCAAATGCAGCTTATTTAACGGCGAAACAACTCCCTATTATTAAAGAAGAGCAGCTGATTTACGTACCAACAAAGCGCAAAGAAAAAGTGATCTCAAAATTTGGTCATACATATGTGCGGAGTCAGGCGGAAAGTTTCATCGCAAAACAACGAAGCAATTACACATGTGAAATGAGTGATTCACATATTACGTTTTTAACGGAGCATCATCAAAAGCCATATGTAGAATCCCATCACTTAATTCCAATGGCAGCGCAAGATTATTTTGACTATACGATCGATTTTGCCCACAACATTGTAACGCTCTGCCCGACTTGTCATCGCAAAATTCATTACGCACAGCCCGAGCAAAAAAAGGAAATGTTGCAATTTTTGTTTGAGAAACGAAAAAATCATTATGCAACATATGGTATTTCTATTACGGAAGATGTATTGTTTAGCTTTTATAAAATTATGTAACAACATTTTTTTAGAAAGGACGATCCAACATGAGCCGATATCTCTTTTTTGCCTATAGTATTCACGAGCCTAAAGGTGGCATTAACGATTTGAAGGGCATGTTTGATAGCATCGAAGACTTACACACGTACTTACATGAACATTCTTCGGAGCTGCGTGGAGACTATGATTTTTTTCAACTATTTGATATGAAACTTCATAAGCCACAACCGATTGATTGGTTAGATTTTTCCCGTCGTAAACATCACCCGTCTGATGAGGAAGAAGAAGAAGAACAATAACAAGCAGCCTTCTACGCACTACGTGTAGAAGGTTATTTTTTCCGCAATAAATATGACATCGTCTGCTGCTCTACTTAACCGTTTTCATACATTTCTCGTCAAGTTACTGATTATTGCAAGAAAATTTTCAAATGTGACTAGATGTGAACTACAACATGTGCCATAATGATGAAATAGTAAAAATTATTAGAAAACATAGATTATTCTATATTTTTGTTGGAGGGATTTTTTGTGTCACATATTAAAACAGCGCTTGTAGTCGGTGGCGGCATTGGCGGGCTCGTTACGGCGTTAAAGCTGCACGAACAAGGCGTCAACGTTACCGTATTTGAAAGTGTAGAAACGATTCGTGAGCTTGGCGTTGGGATCAACTTACTTCCGCACTCTGTTCGCGTTTTAACGCAGCTTGGCTTAGCAGAGGAGCTGCATAAAATAGGGATTCCTACAGCGGAGCTTATGTATGTTAATAAATTCGGGAAAAAGATTTGGCAAGAAAACCGCGGCATTAACGCTGGCTACAAATGGCCGCAATATTCAATTCATCGCGGACGCTTACAAATGCTGTTATTAACAGCCGTTAAGGAACGTCTTGGTGACGCGGCAGTGTTAACAGGCCACCATTTAACATCGTTTGACAATGAAGCAGATGGCGTTGTCGCTCGTTTTGCGAATAAAAAAACAGGCGAAGCACTTGGTGAATACCGCGCGGATGTGCTCATTGCAGTAGATGGCATTCATTCGGTTGTGCGCAAGCATTTTTATCCGAACGAAGGGCTACCGAAGTATAGCGGGCGCATTTTATGGCGCGGTATTACAGAAGCAGATCCGTATTTAACAGGGCGTTCGATGATCATGGCAGGACATCAAGATCAAAAGTTCGTCGCCTACCCGATTTCACCAGATTCGGCAGCTGAAGGGCGTTCACTCGTTAACTGGATTGCGGAGCTAAACGTCGAAACGATGCCGGACCGTACAGATTGGAATAAAGAAATCGATAAAGAAAAGTTTGCTCCAGCATTTAAAGATTGGAATTTTGGCTGGTTAAACGTACCAAAACTCATTGCAGAAGCTTCTGCTGTATATGAATTCCCAATGGTCGATCGTGACCCGCTTCCACAATGGACGTTCGGTCGCATTACATTACTAGGTGACGCGGCTCACCCAATGTATCCAATCGGCTCAAACGGTGCATCGCAAGCTATTTTAGATGCGGACGCGCTCGGTGACGTTCTCGCAAAGCAACTAAGCGCTGAAGAAACGCTACAAGCATACGAAGCATTGCGTCGCGAACCAACGGCGAACATCGTTTTAACGAATCGTCAAAACGGTCCTGAAGTGGTGATGCAAATCGTTGAAGACCGCGCACCAAATGGTTTTGAACGTTTAGAGGATGTTATTTCATATGAAGAATTAGAAGAAATCGCAAACCGCTACAAAAAAATCGCTGGGTTTGACCGCGAATCATTAAATGCGAAATAGGAGATCACTATGGTTGAACATATTGTACTCATTAAGTGTGCCGAAACGACGACCGCTGCACAAAAGCAACAGCTCATCGACCGGACGCTGCGCCTAAAAGAGACGATTCCAGGCATCGTCGACATTCAGCAAGGACTCAACTTCTCTACACGCAACAAAGGCTATGACATCGGCTTAACCGTGCGCTTTGAAAATCGCGAGGCGTTGCAAAACTATTTACCACATCCAGATCATCAAGCAACGATTGCGTACTTACAACAAATTGGTGTAGAAGATACGATCATCGTCGATTTTGACATCGACTAAAATTTTTTACCGTTTTCACTTTAGCACATAAACGCGTTAAAGCGCCTATGTGCTAAAGCATTTTGTATACAAAGGAGTGTTATTTGTGCGTGTGCAACTAAACGACATCATTGATCAAAGTCGGCTAAACGGCTTTCATTTCTCGCTCATTGGCTGGTGTTTATTTATTATTTTAATGGATGGCTATGACGTCGTGATTTACGGCTCCGTTATTCCATCACTCATTGAGGAATGGGGGATTTCAACGGTGACTGCTGGTGCTATTGGTAGCTATACCGCTGCTGGCACAGCGCTTGGTGCTATTATTTTCGGGTTACTCGCTGATAAAATCGGGCGTAAAAAAGTCATCATTCTTTGTACGACGATGTTTAGCTTATTTACAGCGCTTGCGCCATTTGCGGGTGGTCCTGAGCTGTTTGCGGTATTCCGCGTTATTGCAGGGCTCGGTCTTGGTGGCGTCATGCCAAATGTCATTGCGTTATCAACAGAGTATGCCCCGAAAAAAATCCGCGGTGCGGTTGTATCGTTCATTTTCTGTGGCTACTCAATTGGGGCCATTGCCGCCGCACTGTTTAGTAAATCATTATTACCAACATTCGGCTGGAAACCGATCTTTTGGATTGCGGCACTTCCATTGCTGTTTTTACCGTTTTTAATTAAGCAATTACCGGAGTCTGCAAACTTCCTATTAGCAAAAGGCAAAGATGCCGAGGTGAAAAAGATTTTAGCAAAGCTTGACCCTGCGACTGCTTCACAAAGTTTCGAACTTGAAAAACCGTCTACGAAAGCAGCTGGCTCACCGCTTGTGAAACTATTTGAAAACAAGTTAGCACTTAGCACGATTATGTTTTGGATTTCATGCTTCTCCTGCTTCGTATTAATTTATGCGATGAACGTTTGGTTGCCAAAGTTAATGGTTGAAGCTGGTTATAGCTTAAGCAACAGCTTATTATTCGTTGTCGCACTGAACATGGGCGCAATCGCAGGTACTGTTGTATTTGGTCGTCTAACGGATCAATGGGGCTTCAAAAAAGTGATGGTACCACTTTACTTCGGTGGCGCACTTGCGTTAGCGGCTGTTGGCTTAACGAACAATACGATTTTAGCGTATGCGTTAATTGCGATCATCGGCGCTGCATCAATTGGTGTTCAAAATATTAGTAACGCGTTTGTTTCACAGTTTTATCGACCAGAAGTCCGTTCAACAGGTGTCGGTGCTGCGATGGCATTTGGGCGCGTTGGTGGTATTTTCGCCCCAACGTTTGTCGGTGTGCTACTGACGATGAACTTCTCTGCACAAATGAACTTTACGTTAATTGGCATCGCTGCTGTCGTTGGTGGTATTGCGATCTTATTCGTACAAGAAAAGCATGCACATTACCGTCAAGGAGAAGAAACAGAGGGTGAAGCGGTTGTCATGACCGAGGCGAATCATTCAGCGTAACAACAAGAAGCGGTAGAAGGGACAGTCCCCTCTACCGCTTTTACATGTACGTAGCTGCTTGTTCATAAATTTCGTAACGGTGCTGAAATGTGACATATTTCATCGTTGTTCGATCTAGCCGTTGTGGCAATGTTTGGTCATACCGCTCATTAAACTGTTCAATATAATATGCTTGTTTCGTTCGCATCGTTTGTTCACACTTTTCCTGATTATACGCAACATCACATGCTACCGTAAAATTTTGCGCTTGTACGTACTGCCAAATATGTTCAACCGCATGTTTCATGATCGCCTTTGTGACATCAACGGTCCCAAAATTAAAATCGTATTCATTCACTAAAAACACGAGGTTGCCCGCCGCACGATTGGCTTTGAACTTCTCGATGTCTTTATGCGTCGTACGCCCATCCATCTCCATCAGCTTTCGGTCTGTATAGTGCCAGTAGCTCCCTTGCATTTCAAATACTAGCGTGTGGCCATTTGCTAGTTCAACGACACAATCGTTACGATACATTGCCCCTGGTACCATCGCTTCTACTTTAACACGATGTTGTGGGAACAACTCACGTATCGCCTCTTTCATCAGCTTACCGGCAAACGATTCTCGCTCGTTTAAAAAACAACGTAAACAGCGCGCCTTGCTAATCGTACGTTTATCAATCCATGTTTTCCAACTATGTCCGTTGGCGCATTTCCACCAATATTGTTGATGTGAACCGAAGCTAATATTTTGCGTGAGCGGACCATTTTTCTCCTCATCCCATTCCGCTGCAATATGCGGAAACTTCACGAGCAATGAATTACATCGACTGCATGTAAAGTTTGAAGAAAAGCGACCATTTCGCTTTTTCGTCGTATATTTATTCGGCGTTGTCGCATCTTGTACTGTTTGTACATATTGGCATTGTGTGCACGTCAGGAAAATTTTCTCCTTACTACCTTTTCGAATTTTTGTAAACGGTATGTGCCCGTTATGCTCTGGCTTATAATACACTTCTAAGTCAGGTCTTACTTCATGCAGCCACTTCGTTTTATTCATTTTACGTTCATGTGCTCTAAAAATTTCAATACAAACTTTACATAAAGGTAACGCATAATCAGTCATAAATTCTTTATACGCTCGTTCGCAGTGATCTTCACAATCTACTTGGCAACATTTTACTGTAACACGTGTTGCGGTCCCTTTTAATTCACCTATATGCACTACATCAAATCCAACGTCGACTAAATTTTGTTTCAACGTTTCTTTTGAATGTTTTCGAACGTTATTTTCTTCTTTTTTCGTTTCCATATGTGGTATTTCAAATTTATAAGTCTTTTTACTTTCATACCAAAATGTATATCCTTGTACAGACTTTATATTTTCTTTTAAGATCTCATTAACTTTCCCAACACTTTTAATATGCAAAGCTTTTGCTGCTTCAGCCGGTGTCATAAATGGACCATATTGCTCTCCTATTTTCTTAAATTCCGCGCCTCTTTTTTCTATTTTTTGCCCCATAACTAAATAATGTTCGATGTTATATGTTGTATACAATTTCATTTCACCTCAAAACATACGTTCGTTTTATTATATATTTCCTTAAAATGAAAAATATAAACAATCGTAATAAAAAAGCACCACATTCTCATTTAAAAGAATGCGGTGCTTTTTTCGTTCTAAATTACTAAAATAAAACTCAAATACGTCCCAGACAGGACTCGAACCTGTGACCAACGGCTTAGCTTACTACTACAATTTTCATTGCTTATGATTTTTTATAGTTCTATTTACCTATAAACAAACATAATTTGATAGTCTGGACTATAACTTCACCATTTCAGGTGCGACACGTTTAGTCTCTACGGAACCTCTCGTAGTAAAAAATACTACTGCAACTACTCTACCTGCAAAATGCCATTCGAATAATCTCGTTTCCTCGGTATTGCCATCAGCATGATCTGTTAAGGGTTTACCGATATGGTGTCGTCCACTTTATACGTTACTTTTCCGTATAAAGGCTCCTATTTATAACTTAAAGGCCGTTGCTCTATCCAACTGAGCTACTGGGACAATGACTTTCTTTAACGAAAGACAAGATTTATTATATGCGATAAATTTTTATAAGTCAACCACTTTTCACAAAAATTTAGTAAAACTGTATACAAAAATCCTTTTTGTACAATAACAAAAGCAACAAGCGTCGAACCATTGCCCGCCCACTTGTTGCTTTGTTTCATCACGATTGTGACACATCTTTCTTCATCGAAAAAAGATGGCTTGAAATAATATCGCTATGCTCATTAATGAAGTGTACTTTATAGTCTGTTGCCGATTCAATTTCAATGCCTGCATACGTCTTAGGATTGCCGCCACGTGGTGCTGTTAAGCTGCCTGGATTCACAAATAAAATGTTATCGATCAGCTCAGCTCCATATAAATGTGAATGCCCAAACAGTACGATGTGTGCCCCTAGCTCCTGTGCGCGGTAGCTCAGCGACATAAGCGATGATTTTACGTTGTGTAAATGGCCATGGACCATCAACACACGCTTGTCGCCACAATCAACGACCACTTCCTCTAAAAAACGATCATCGCGGTCGCAGTTGCCGCGAACGCGCTCAAATGACTGCAGCACTTCATGGTCAAATGGCAATTCACTATCGCCACAATGAAATTGAACATCTACTTTATGCATTCGTTTAACTTGTGCAATAATATGTGCATCACCATGTGTATCACTTAATACGAGTAAACGCATACAAATCAGCCCCTTTTAGTTCGATAAAAGCGTCGGTAATAGCTCCGCTAACTTGCGAATCGCATTGCCTCGGTGTGAGATCGCTGCTTTTTCGCTCGGTGTTAGCTCTGCCATTGCGCGGTCAAGCTGTGGCACGAAGAAAATCGGATCATAGCCAAAGCCGTTTGTACCACGCTTCTCCTCTAATATTACCCCTTCACACGTTCCAAAAACCGTTTGTGTCGCAACTTCTGGTCCTGCAATTGCCAGCGCGCACATAAAGCGTGCTGTACGCTCCTCCGCTCCAACACCTTGTAGCTTTTCAAGCACTTTAACGATGTTTGCTTCATCATCGTGGTCACCTGCATAGCGCGCTGAATACACGCCTGGTTCGCCGCCTAGCGCATCAACCATTAAGCCGCTATCGTCGGCAATGACAAGTGTATTTAGCTCCTTTGCTAGCGTCTCCGCTTTTAAAATCGCATTTTGTTCAAACGTTGTACCTGTTTCTTCAATGTCCATGTCTGGTGCTACGTCAAACATTGTCACCACTTCAATACCAAATGGATGAAATAATGCTTCAAAATCTTTTGCTTTCCCTTTGTTTTTCGTCGCAATCACTACTTGTTTCATGAAAAAACCTCCTTATTGACCTACGCGTACAGCGATGTCGCCTAGCGCTTCTTTTTGCATCGCAATCAGTGACGCAATGCCTTGCTCACCTAGTGCTAATAAGTCGTTTAACTCCGCGCGTGAGAACGTAGCTTCCTCACCTGTCCCTTGTAGCTCCACGAAGCGACCTGCGCCTGTCATCACGATGTTCATGTCAACAGCTGCATCGACGTCTTCCACATAGTTTAAATCAAGCACAGCGCCAATTTCTTCGATCATGCCTACGCTTGTTGCAGCTAAGAAATCTGTCACAGGGAACTTTGGTAACGCTTTTTCATCGGCAAATTTTGCAATTGCTTGTGTCATGGCAACGAATGCGCCTGTAATTGATGCTGTGCGTGTACCGCCATCTGCTTGAATAACGTCACAGTCGATCCATACTGTGCGCTCACCTAACGCTTCTAAGTCGACTACTGCGCGCAGTGCACGGCCGATTAAACGTTGAATTTCCATCGTACGTCCGCTCACTTTGCCAGCTGATGATTCACGACGTGTACGTGTTTGTGTTGCACGTGGTAACATTGAGTATTCCGCTGTAATCCAGCCTTTTCCTTGACCGCGTAAGAAGCCTGGTACTTTATCTTCAATTGTCGCTGTACAAATCACTTTTGTATTCCCAACTGTAATTAATACTGAGCCTTCCGGGTGCATTAAATAATTTGTATCCATTTGAACTGGGCGTAATGCCGCTACAGCTCGTCCATCATGTCTTGTCAAAATGTTTCCTCCTAACATTGTTTCGCGCTAATCATCTTATCATATTTACGCATGTGTTGCTATGACGCAACATGGAAAAAAGGGTAAAACAGCTTCGTGCTATTTCACCCTCATTTTTGTTATTTTTTATATGGCAGCTGAATTTTTTCAATATGTAGCTCACCTAGCTCCAACCAATCCTCTGCAATCGAGCGGAAAATCGGCACCGAGCCTGTTGCGAAAAATTTGTGCTGCGGCGCTTGATTCGTCGCAAGCTCGTGGTTGTACGTTAAGTAATGATCGACGTCGTACGCTGTTTCCTCGGCAGAAGATAACACCGTCACGTTCGGTCCGACCGCTTGTTCAATATGCTTTTGCAAAATTGGATAGTGTGTACAGCCTAAGATCACCGTATCAAAACGCTCCTCTTGTAGTGGCTCCAGTCCTTCTGCAATGAGCTTTGTCGCAAATTCACTGCGATACTCACCAGACTCTACAAGAGGCACGAACGTTGGGCACGCAAGCGGAATGATATGTGAAGAGGTGCTTAATGATAAAATCGCTTCTTCATACGCACCACTTTTCACCGTACCTTCTGTTGCAAGCACGACAATTTCATGCGTTTTTGTTTTTTTAATTGCTGCACGCGCACCTGCATTAATTACACCAAGCACAGGGAATGGCATATGCTTTTGCAGTGAGTGTAGCGCGACCGCTGTTGCTGTATTACAGGCAATGACCAGCATTTTCACACCCATATCGCGCAGTGCCTCTGCCATTTGCCATGTAAATTCGCGTACTTCTTTTCTTGAGCGAGGCCCATAAGGACATCTCGCTGTATCACCAATATAGTAAATCGTTTCTTCTGGTAGGAGCTTCATAATTTGCTTTGCAACTGTTAGGCCACCTACGCCTGAGTCAATAACACCAATCGGGGCATTCACGTTTAACCGCCTCAATCCTTTTTCATTTCTAAATGCAAACGTTGAAGAAGATTTGAAAACACAACGGTTTCTTCTTCATCAAATTGCGTAAATACATCGCGTAAATAATCTTGTCGCTTTTTAATTACTTCTTGAATGACGCGTGCGCCTTCTTCAAGTAAATGAATGCGCACAACACGACGGTCATGCTCGTCACGTACACGTTGTACGAGCTCATTTTTTTCCATACGATCCACTAAATCCGTCGTTGTCGAAAACGCTAAATACATTTTCGTCGACAGCTCACCAATCGTCATATCGCCTAGCTCATGTAACCATTGTAAGGCGATGAATTGCGGCGGAGTAATTGTATAGTTGCTTAAAATTTCTCGCCCTTTTTGTTTAATGAGTGCTGAAATGTAGCGCAGCTCTTTTTCAAGTAGCGCAACGGTTTCGTCATCATGTATAAATCCAAGTTGTTCTGACATTGATAACACTCCTCTTATATAAGCAATTCCATACTTTCTATTTTGTCGCTTTTTGGCGTAAATATCAAGAGTCTAGCGCTACATGTTCACTATAGGACAAAAACATTTCAACGTTTACGCCATGTAGGACGTCACAAATAAAAAAAAGATGCAGAAAAAAACGACCTCGCACAATGTGCAAGGTCGCTTATTTGTAAAATTAGTCAACCATGTGGTCAGAACCGAAGAAGTTCTTGAACATTTGAACTGTTGCAGCACGGTTAAGTGATGCGATAGAAGTTGTTAAAGGAATACCTTTTGGACAAGCAGCTACACAGTTTTGTGAGTTACCACAGTTCGCTAATCCACCGTCGCCCATGATTTCAGCTAAACGCTCGTCTTTGTTCATCGCACCTGTTGGGTGAGTGTTGAATAAACGAACTTGTGAAAGTGGAGCTGGACCGATGAAGTCCGCTTTTTCTGATACGTTTGGACATGCTTCCATACATACACCGCAAGTCATACATTTAGCTAATTCATAAGCCCATTGACGTTTACGCTCAGGCATACGTGGACCTTCACCTAAGTTGTAAGTACCATCGATTGGTACCCACGCTTTTACTTTCTTAAGTGCGTCGAACATACGGCTACGGTCAACTTGTAAGTCACGAATAACTGGGAAAGTTGACATAGGCTCTAAGCGAATTGGTGTTTCTAACTTATCAACTAAAGACGAACAAGATTGACGTGGACGTCCGTTGATGATCATAGAACATGCACCACATACTTCCTCAAGACAGTTCATGTCCCAAGTGATTGGCGCTGTTTTTTTGCCGTCAGCTGTTACAGGATTACGTTGAATTTCCATTAATAGAGAAATTACATTCATCCCGTGGCGGTATGGTACTTTGAATTTTTCCCAACGAGTAGGTCCATTCTCAGTGTCTTGACGTAGAATTTCTACATCAATAATACGGCCAGTGTTTGCTTCTACTGCCATGATTAATTTCCCCCCTCTTATGATGAGTAGTCGCGTTTACGTGGTGGAATTAACGAAACGTCTACTTCACGATAAGTAATGATTGGTTCACCAGTAGCTGGGTCGAATTTCGCCATTGTAGTCTTTAAGAATCGCTCATCGTCACGCTCTGGGAAGTCCGGTTTATAGTGTGCGCCACGAGATTCGTCACGTAATAAAGCACCTTTTGTCATAACTTTTGCAAGGTATAACATGTTCTTTAATTGACGTGTGAAGTGAGCACCTTGGTTAGACCATTTCTGAGTATCATTAATGTTGATGTTTTCCCAACGTTGTTGTAACTCAGTTAATTTTGCATATGTTTTTTCAAGGCGGTCGTTGAAGCGTACTACTGTCATGTTGTCAGTCATCCACTCGCCAAGCTCCTTGTGTAATAAGTAAGCATTCTCAGTGCCGTCCATCTTAAGAATTGCTTCCCATTTCGCAGCTTCTTCTTTTACGCGCGCATCATAGATTGATTGCGGTAAATCTTCAGCATGCTTTTTAAGACCTTTAACATATTTTACTGCGTTTGGACCAGCAACAGAACCACCGAAGATCGCAGATAATAATGAGTTAGCACCTAAACGGTTAGCACCGTGTTGAGAGTAATCACATTCACCAGCTGCGAATAAGCCTGGGATTTCAGTCATTTGGTCATAATCTACGAATAAACCACCCATTGAGTAGTGTACCGCAGGGAAGATTTTCATTGGTAATTTACGTGGGTCGTCCCCTACGAACTTTTCGTAAATCTCAATGATACCACCAAGTTTGATATCTAATTCATGTGGATCTTTGTGTGATAAGTCTAGGTATACCATGTTTTCACCGTTGATACCTAATTTTTGGTTAACACATACGTCAAAGATTTCACGAGTTGCGATATCACGTGGTACTAAGTTACCGTAAGCTGGATATTTTTCTTCTAAGAAGTACCATGGCTTACCGTCTTTGTATGTCCATACACGGCCACCTTCACCACGAGCAGATTCTGACATTAGACGGTTTTTGTCGTCGCCAGGGATCGCTGTTGGGTGGATTTGGATGAACTCACCGTTTGCATAAGATGCACCTTGTTGGTACACGATTGATGCAGCAGAACCAGTGTTGATGATTGAGTTCGTTGTTTTACCGAAGATGATACCAGGACCACCAGTACACATAATTACTGCATCGGCACGGAATGCACGAATTTCTTCAGTACGCATATCTTGTGCTACGATACCACGGCAAACACCGTCGTCATCTTTAACAACACCAAGGAATTCCCAGTGTTCATATTTTGTAACTAAACCAGCTACTTCGTGTGCACGAACTTGCTCGTCTAGTGCGTATAAAAGTTGTTGACCAGTCGTTGCACCCGAGAATGCTGTACGGTGGTGAAGTGTACCACCGAAACGACGGAAATCGATTAAACCTTCTGGTGTACGGTTGAACATTACACCCATACGGTCAAATAAGTGGATGATACCAGGTGCGGCATCACACATTGCTTTTACAGGTGGTTGGTCTGCTAAGAAGTCGCCACCGTAAACTGTATCGTCAAAGTGGATCCATGGAGAATCCCCTTCACCTTTTGTATTTACTGCTCCATTAATTCCGCCCTGTGCACATACAGAGTGTGAACGTTTTACCGGAACTAATGAGAATAATTCAACTTCAGTGCCCAATTCAGCTGCTTTAACTGTTGACATTAAGCCGGCTAAGCCGCCACCGACAACAATTACTTTGCTTTTTGCCATGTTAATTCTCACTCCTCAAAGATATTGCCTAACTGTGTTACGTTATTAAACGAACGCTAAAATTGCCATTACACCAACAACACTGATTACTACGAAGAATGCCATTGAAATGTAAGTAACGATTTTTTGTGATTTTGGAGATTGAGTAATACCCCAGCTCACTAAGAATGACCATAAACCGTTTGATAAGTGGAATGTTGCAGATAAAATACCTACGATGTAGAATGCTAACATCGCTGGGTTTGCTACGATATCCGCCATCATATCAAAGTTTACTTCATCACCTAATGCTTTTTGGATACGAGTTTGCCAGATGTGCCAAGCAACGAATACAACAAGGAAAATACCTGTCATACGTTGGATACGGAACATCCAGTTACGGAACGTACCAAAGCGCTTCGTATTATGCGTCGCAGTGAAAGCAATATATACTCCGTAGAACGCATGGAACATTAATGGGATGTAGATTACTACCCATTCAACTACTAATAACAACCAGTGTGGAATTAATTCCATCATGCCAGTTGCATCGTTGTAAGCCTCTGAACCACCTGTAGCAGTAAAGTTCAGAGATAAGTGGAACACCAAGAACAGACCTACTGGAATTACACCAAGTAAAGAATGTAGTCGGCGCCATAAAAACTCACGATTTTTCGACAAGACTGTTACCCCCCTTAGTACTTAAAACAGTTAGCTATAATTGTTCATAGATTCTCCTAATTGAAAACGTTCTCAATTATTGACTACCCGTTTCATCATGGTACAATATTATGACATGTTTATTGTACTCTCAACATGTAGGTGCGTCAAGGTTGCTTTTAGATTTACTCCAATCTGAATATAGTAAATAAAAACTACTTTACGACATGTTTTCCCTACATAAAGAGTTGTTTTCTTTTTAAAACGATTTTTATAAGAATTTTCAATACAAAAAATGACGGGAGAAGCGAAAAACGATGCAAAGTGAACAAACAAAAACAGTGCCAAGTTTCGGCTATGATCTTTTACGCGAAGATGTACTGCGTTCGATTCTTGGAAAACACGAGGAAGACATTTTATATTGGGCAGGCAAAGACTTAGCGCGCAAGTACATATTAGACAATGAAATGGCGATTGCAGAGTTCTTCATTAAAGCAGGTTGGGGCTTACTGACATTAGAAAAAGAAAAAAAAGACGAGCGGTTATATAAAATTTCAGGCAACGCGGAGCTACTGCGCACAGAAACGCGCTGCTTCCGTTTAGAAGCGGGTTTTCTTGCTGAGCAATACGAGCATATGCGCGGCTTCTTAACGGAGTGCTACTGTGAAGTGAACACGAAAGAACATGCTGTTTACTTAACGCTGCGCACCGACTTTAAAGAACCTGTTGTAAAATAGCGAAAAAGAAGATGACGCGCGTCCACGTCATCTTCTTTTTATTATGCAATCGTTTGTAAGTTAAACTCGTCATGCAGCGCGTTCGCAGCACGTACCATATCATCTTGTGGAATGATGACCGACACTTTAATTTCTGACGTCGATACCATCTTCACTTCAATGTCCTCTTTGCGCAGACGATCAAAAATACGCGCTGCCACACCAGGGTTGAGCATCATGCCAGAACCTGCCACTGAAATTTTCGCTAAGCCGACTTCAAAATCAGCAAACGTAAAGCCAAGCGATGCTTTACTATGCTCAAGCACCTCTAAACATTCCGCAAACTGTTCTTTGGCAATCGAGAAGGAAACAGTTGGATTCACACCATTTAACAATGACTGCACAATTAAATCGACGTTAATGCGATGTTCCGCTAACACCGTAAAGATTGTTGCGAGTGATGTATATGAACTTTCCTCATACCCTACCGTTAAACGAATAACGTCTGATTCATAGGCAATGCCTTGTACTAATAATGCTTGTTCCAAATTTTTCTCCTCCTTTAGTAGCGTACCTGTTGCGTGTTGTTGTAATGAACGAACAATAATCGGCATTTTGTAGAGCTTCGCTAGTTCCACTGCGCGTGGGTGAATAATGCGAGCCCCTAGCTGCGCAAGCTCAAGCATCGCATCATACGATAGTTCATCGAGCTTTTTCGCATGTGGCACGATGAGTGGGTCGGCTGAATACACACCGTCTACTTGTGAATATAATTCAACGCGCGTAGCTTGTAACGCAACGGCAAGCGCCACCGCAACCGTCTCAGTTCCCCCGTCGCCAAGCGTCGTAATATTGCCTTGTTCATCAACCCCTTGATACCCTGCAACAACGACGACTTTACCATCTGCTAAATGCTCACTTACTTTCGCTGGTTCCACGTTTGCAATGCGCGCTAAGCGATGTGTCGCATCCGTTTGAATGCCTGCTTGCCAGCCTGTTAACTGAATGGCATCGATGCCTGCATGTTGCAGCGCAATCGACATAAGCGCACTAGAGATCGAGGTCGCAGAGGCATAAATGACATCGAGCTCACGCTTTGCTGGCGTATTTGTAATGGCATTTGCCGCATGAACGATGTCATCGCGCATCGACTTGATTGACGATGGCACGATGACAAGCTGATGCCCCGCTTCCTTCATTTGCTTTATATGCGCGACAACTTCCTTTAATTGTTGTGGCGTTGTTAATGTCGAACCACCAAACTTCATAACGATTGTATCCATTCGTCATTCTCCCTTTCTGTCATTTGTCAGAAAAGCGTATCAACAAAAAAAGAGACAGCAAAAACGTATGCTGTCTCTTTTACATGACGACTTAAAAAATCGTGCATGTGAGATAGCCCTCCAGAAATCGCTTCTGACAGTCGTACATCTCTTAAATGCACAACCAGCAACACGTACGAACAACTTACGCATCACTTCGGCAAATGTTCCTTTCGAGTTGGCTCCAAACGAGGTTGTTCACCTCTTACCACACTGTACTGTTAACCTTTGCACCTCTATCATCACTGTATATAGTAGATGTATTCACACTATAGCACACTTACTACCGCGCTTCAACGTCACGCGCAAAATAGTTGACGATTTGCTCGGCTACTTTCGCCGGCACGTTCGCCTCCACAAGTTCAAGCTCAGTCGCTTCTTTGATCTTTTTAATCGAACCGAACGCCTTCATTAACTGCTGCTTACGCTTCGGTCCAACACCTGGAATGTCATCAAGCACCGACTTGATCGCACCTTGATCGTGCGTTTGACGTAAAAAGGTAATGGCAAAGCGGTGCACTTCATCTTGCACGCGCTGCAATAAGTAAAAGCCATCACTCGTGCGCTTCATCGGCACCACTTCAGCTGGGTCTCCAAATAAAAGCTGCGCCGTTTTATGCTTGTCGTCTTTTGCAAGCCCAGCAATCGGAATCGATAACCCAAGCTCATGCTCGATGACGTCGCGTGCAACGGCCATTTGCCCTTTCCCACCGTCGATGACAATTAAGTTTGGCAGCGGCAAGTTTTCCTTTAGGACGCGACGATAGCGGCGACGAATGACTTCTGCCATCGCGCCGTAATCATCATGCGCTGCGACGTGCTGATGCTTATATTTACGATATAGCTTGCGCGCAGGCTTCCCATCAATAAACGTCACCATCGCAGACACGCCATCTGCACCGTGCATATGAGAGTTATCAAACGCTTCAATACGCAGTGGCGTTGGAATGCCAAGCGCTTGTCCAATTTCTTCACAAGCGCCAATTGTTCGTTCCTCTTGTCGTTCAATGAGCTGGAATTTTTCACGAATGGCGATGTCTGCATTTTTCATCGCCATGTCAACAAGCTCTTTTTTATGCCCGCGCTTTGGTTGCAACACATGAACGTGCAGCAATTGCTGAAGAAGCGTCGCATCAACATTGCTTGGCACGAGCACTTCCTTTGGTTTTAAATGCTCGGGCTTTTCATAAAAGCGCCCAATAAACGTCAGCAGCTCCTCTTCCACATCTTGATACAACGGGAAAATTGACACATCACGCTCAATCACTTTCCCTTGGCGAACGAAAAACACTTGCACACACATCCAGCCTTTTTCGACCGCATAGCCAAAAACATCGCGGTTTGTCACATCCCCTGACGTAATTTTTTGCTTTTCCATAATTGTATCAATGTGTGCAATTTGGTCACGCAGTTCTTTTGCGCGCTCAAACTCGAGCTTTTCAGCAGCCGCAAACATTTTCGCCGACAGCTCCTGCTTAATGTCCTCATGCCCGCCGTTTAAAAACTTTGTCATTTTGCCGATCATGTCGTCATATTGCGCCTTTTGTATTTCGTTGACACATGGTGCTAAACATTGCCCTATATGATAATACAAGCACACTTGCGCCGGCATCGTTGCACATTTACGCAATGGAAACATGCGGTCTAATAGCTTTTTCGTCTCCGCTGCCGCATAGCCATTTGGATACGGACCAAAATATTTTGCCTTATCCTTTTTCACTTTGCGCACAACGAGTAAGCGTGGATGCTTTTCATTTGTAATTTTTAAATACGGATACGTTTTATCATCTGTTAACAACACGTTGTATTTCGGGTCGTGCAATTTAATTAAGTTCAGCTCTAAAATAAGCGCTTCTAAGTTTGAGCTCGTTACAATATATTCAAAGTCGACAATTTCGCTCACTAAGCGCTGCGTTTTCCCTTCGTGCGAGCCGGTGAAATACGAGCGCACGCGGTTTTTCAGCACTTTCGCCTTGCCGACATAAATGATCGTGCCTTGTACGTCTTTCATTAAATAGCAGCCTGGCTCATCTGGTAAAATGGCAAGCTTTGCTTTTAACAAATCATTCATGCTGTCACCTCATGTTTTGGATTTCCTTTTAGTATACGCCATTGCGATTTTGAAAAACACTAATTGAAACGCAGACATGAAAGAAGCGATGCCTCTGTAAGACATCGCTCATAAAACACTTTATATAATAGTAGAAACTCTAACAAAAAAAATGTAGAAAAGACGAAATATCGCCTTTTCTACATGAACGTGTATTATTTGTTGCTTTCGATGAAGTCGATTAATGCTTCTTTTGGTTGGAAACCAGCTGTTTTTGCTTTTAATTCGCCATCAACGAATAATAATAATGATGGAATTGACATAATGCCATATTCTCCAGCAGTTGCTTGGTTTTCATCTACATCTACTTTCACGATTTTTACATCGTTACCGATTTCTGCGTCTAATTCTTCTAATACTGGCGCAATCATTTTACATGGTCCGCACCAAGCAGCCCAGAAGTCTACTAATACTGTACCTTGTGAAATTTCTTGTCCGAAGTTTTGATCTGTACCTTTTACGATTGCCATTTTAAAATAGCCTCCTTATATCTCTGTAACGTCTGCATGTAGTATAACATGCGAAAATAAGTAGGCGCGAACAATTTGCTCGCTTCCACTTTATGTAACGACTAAAGTTTACCACGGTTTTTCGCTTTTTAATAGTGACTTGCTCAACAAAAAAACACCGCTTGCCGACGAGCGACAAGCGGTGTCCATTCATTACGCGTTGACTTTTAACGCTTTGAATTCTTCAATTAATAACGGCACAACTTCGAATAAGTCGCCTACGATGCCGTAGTCCGCTACTTTGAAAATGTTCGCTTCTGGGTCTTTATTAATTGCCACGATTACTTTCGAGTTCGACATACCAGCTAAATGCTGGATCGCACCTGAAATACCTGCTGCAATATATAGGTCAGGTGTTACAACCTTACCTGTTTGACCGATTTGTAATGAGTAGTCACAGTATTCTGCATCACATGCACCACGTGAAGCACCAACTGCACCGCCTAAAACGTTCGCTAATTCTTTTAATGGCTCGAAACCTTCTTCAGATTTCACGCCACGTCCACCAGCGACAACAACTTTTGCCTCTGATAAATCAACGCCGTCTGTTGATTTACGCACAACTTCTTTAATGATTGAGCGTAAGTTTTGTACGTCTACTGATACGCTTGATACGTCACCTGAACGACCCGCATCTTTTGCAAGTGGTGCGATGTTGTTTGGACGAATCGATACGAATACCGTACCTTCTGAAATTTTCACTTTTTCAAACGCTTTACCAGAATAGATCGGGCGGATGAATACAGCATCGTCACCTTCTCCTTCGATCGCTGTTACGTCTGATACTAAACCAATTTGTAAACGACTTGCTACTTTTGGTGATAAATCTTTACCAACCGCTGTATGTCCGAAGACAATTGCATCTGGAGATTCTTGTTCTACGACTGCTAATACAGCTTGAGAATAACCATCAGATGTGTAGTGTGCTAAGTTCGGGTGCTCCACTGTAATGACACGGTCTGCACCGTATGCGATTAACTCGTTCGCTAAACTAGCGACTGCATCACCGACTAATAAACCAACGACCTCATCCCCTAATTTTTTACCTGCTGCAATTGCTTCAAATGATACGTTACGTAAAGCCCCTTCACGAGCTTCTCCTAGTACTAACACTTTTGACATGCGAATTTACCCCTTTCGTACTTACGTTTAAATGGATTCGATTAGATTACTTTTGCTTCTGAGTGTAATAACTGTACAAGCTCTTTTACTTGATCTTGTAATTCACCTTGTAATACACGACCTGCTGCTTTTTGTGGTGGTAAGTAGATTTCAACTGTTTCCACTTTTACTTCCACATCATCTTCATCGATGTCTAAATCGTCTAACTCAAGCTCCTCTAAAGGCTTTTTCTTCGCCTTCATGATCCCTGGTAAAGATGGGTAACGTGGCTCGTTTAAGCCTTGTTGAGCTGTCACAAGTAACGGTAAAGACGTCGTTAATGTTTCAGAATCCCCTTCAACGTCACGCACGATTGTTACATCAGAGCCGTTAATGTCTAAGTTTGTAATTGTTGTTACGTAATTGATGCCTAATAAGTCTGCAACGCGTGGACCAACTTGACCTGAGCCGCCGTCGATTGCCACGTTCCCTGCTAAAATTAAGTCCGCATCTTTATCTTTAAGGTATTCTGCTAAAATATGAGCAGCACCGAACTGATCTAAGTCATCTAAGTCTTCAGAGTTAATTAATACGGCGCTATCTGCACCCATTGCTAACGCTGTACGTAATTGTTTTTCTGCTTCTTCGTCACCGATTGTCACGACTGTTACAGAACCACCTTGTGCATCGCGCACTTGGATTGCTTCTTCAATTGCGTACTCATCGTACGGGTTGATGATGAATTCAGCACCGCCCTCGTCGATTTGTCCACCGTTTACAACGATTTTTTCCTCTGTGTCGAATGTACGTTTTACTAATACGAAAATGTTCATAATTTACAGACCTCCTGAAGCGATTTTATTTGCCGCTAAACTGCGGTTTTCGTTTTTCAATAAATGCTTGAATGCCTTCTGCTGCATCCTCTGAAATGAATACGTTTCCAAAGCTTTCTGCCTCCGCTTGTAAACCCGCATCAAACGTGCTCGTTTTGCTATACTGAAGCGTTTTAATCGCTGCAGCTAATGCAATCGGGCTCTTTTGTGCGATTTTTTTCGCAATGGCCAGTACTTCTGGTAATAGTGCTTCATCATCAAAGGCGCGAGTCGCAAGTCCAAATTGAACTGCTTCCTCACCTGAAATTGGATCACTTGTAAACATCATTTCTGCCGCTTTAGCAGCACCTACAAAACGAGGTAAACGTTGCGTTCCACCAAACCCTGGAATTAAGCCTAAGTTTAACTCCGGTAAGCCAAGCTTAGCTGACTTCGTTACGTAGCGAATATGACAACCCATTGCTAGCTCTAAACCGCCGCCAAGTGCTGCGCCATGAATAGCTGCAATGATTGGTTTTTCAAATGATTCCATGCGATCGAAGACAATTTGCCCGTTACGAGCTAATTTAGTGAACTCTTCGCCGGATGAAACTTCTGTAAATTCTTTAATATCTGCTCCTGCCGAGAAGAAGCGACCTTCACCGTGAAGCACAACAACGCGTACTTCTTGCTCTTTTGCTAACACATCAAGCAGTTCATCAACCTCTTGAATAATGGCACGCGCAAGAGCATTCGCTGGCGGACGGTTAATCGTTACAATTGCAACGCCGTCTTCTACAGACCAACGTAAAAATTCCATTTCTCCCACACCCTTTTTATGTAGCTTGTAAACCTCGTAAAAGTAAGTCTTTTACTTTTGGCGCTAATGCAAGCAAATCATAACGTTGGTCGTTCATGACCCATGTTGTAATAATCTCATCAATCGTTCCAAATACCATTGAACGTGCAAGTCGCACATCCATCACCGGATTAAACTCCCCATTGACCATTCCTTCGATTAAAATTTCATCGAGTAGTTTTAAATAGTCTTTTAAAATTTCGTTAATCTTTTGGCGCAGTATTTTGTTTGATTGACGTAGTTCCAACTGCGTTACGACCGCTAAATGCGCATCGCTTGCTAGCACATTAAAATGGTTTTCGATCATGCGGCCAAGCTTAGCCTCTGAGCTACTTTCCGTTTTAATAATATATTGTAGCGATTCCGTAAATACGGACATTTTATCGCTAAATACCGAAATTAAAATGTCTTCCTTGTTTTTAAAGTATAAATAGATTGTGCCATCCGCTACCCCTGCTTGTTTCGCGATTTTCGAAACTTGCGCTTGATGGTATCCATTTTGTGCGATTACGATAATTGCCGCATCGATAATCTGCCTATACTTCGGTTTGTCGTTTTTCAAACCTGTTCACCACCACTACAATCTAAAACGTGAATGAATGATCTTGATCAAAAAATGAATGACCATTCATTCATGTTTTAATAATATTATTCCAGCACAATTATGTCAACTATTTCTACAAAACTATTTTAGTTTGCTTGAAGTTGCTGTTTTTCCTTTTCTTCATCGATTAGTTGACGGCGTAAAATTTTGCCGACTGCCGTTTTTGGCAGCTCTGTGCGGAACTCATATGAGCGTGGCACTTTATACGCCGCTAAGTTTTCACGGCTATATTTGTTTAATTCGTCATCCGTTACGGAATATCCTTCTTTAAGCACAACATATGCTTTCACTGTTTCACCGCGATACGGATCTGGAATGCCGACAACGACACATTCTTGTATTGCAGGGTGTTCGTATAGCACCTCTTCCACTTCACGCGGATAAATATTAAAGCCACCTGCAATGATCATATCTTTTTTACGGTCCACGACATAGAAGAAACCGTCTTCGTCCATATAACCTAAATCACCGGTTAAAAACCAGCCATCTTTAAACGACATTTCCGTTTCATCTGGACGATTCCAATACCCTTTCATTACCTGTGGGCCTTTTACAGCAATTTCTCCAATCTCGCCAACTGGTGATGGCTCTGTACTACCTGCTGCAAAAATTGTCGCGTCCGTGCTCGGCCAAGGCAAGCCAATCGAACCGTTAATGCGCTTATCCCAAATTAAATTTGCATGCGTCACCGGCGATGTTTCCGTTAAACCATAGCCTTCAACGAGCTTTCCACCTGTTAATTGTTCAAACGTTTCCTGCACTTCAAGTGGCAGTGCTGCCGAACCGCTTAAACATGCTTTAATCGATGATAAATCATACTTTTTAATGAGCGGATGTGAAATTAAGCCGATGTACATCGTCGGAGCTCCTGGGAATAGCGTTGGCTTTTGACGATCAATCGTTTTGAGCGCTGTGTCGATATCAAACTTCGGCAGTAAAATCATTTTGCTGCCCATCTTCACCGCTAAAATTAATACAGTCGTCATGCCGTATACGTGGAAAAATGGTAAAATGCCAAGCACGCTCTCTTTGCCGTATTCCGTTTTATAAATCCACGCTGCACACATTTCTGTATTCGCAATTAAATTGCGGTGCGTCAGCATAACTCCTTTCGGATAACCCGTTGTGCCTCCTGTATATTGCAGCAACGCTAAATCATCTGTTGACACATCTACCGTGACCGGCGTGGCATCCGCTGTTTTCATAATTTCCGTAAATAAATGGTTCGTTCCGCGATGCTCGACGTTTACTGCAAAGCCGTATTGTTTCTTTTGCATCATCGGATATACAAGATTTTTCGGGAACGGTAAATAGTCTTTGATTGCCGCAACGATGACATGCTCAATTGCTGTTTGTGCAAGCACCTTCGTAATGCGCGGATATAAAATATCCATTCCTACAATAAATTTCGCCCCTGAATCTTTCATTTGATACGCTAATTCGCGCTCTGTGTACAGTGGATTTGTTTGCACGACCACCCCACCTGCATACATCGTACCGTAATACGCAATGACAGCCTGTGGACAGTTTGGCAACATAATCGCAACGCGGTCTCCTTTTTCAAGCCCGAGTGTTCCTAAATAGTTCGCAAATTTTTGTGCACAATGATACAGTTCCGTATACGTTATTTCTTTTCCCATAAAATGAATTGCTACGTTGTTCGGTACGTTTGTATACGCCTCTGTTAAATAGTGATGCAGCGGCGCATCCGGAATCGTAATGTCTGCTGGAATAGTTTCTGGGTACCATTGAAGCCACGGTTTTACTGTCATATACTTGCCATCCCCTCTCGCGTTCCTATTTTTTATTACTTACTATAAGTATAATGAAAACATTTACATTTTCCAACATAAAAGAGAAATATATTGTATTTTTTAGCGATATTTCGTTTTATCAAAATAAAGTATTCGTGATCATCATAAAAAAGCGCCTGTAAAAACAAATCGTTTTTACAGACGCTTTTTGCTATGCAGTGAACACGTAATATACACCGATTAAAAGAAAGATTGCGGCGACAATGCCAAGTACAATGGCTAACTGTTTCATGATGTCACCTCACGCTCCAATGCTTGCGCCAATAACAAATGACAGCCCAAGCGAAATCGTAAAGGAAATGAAACCGACCGAGCGATTATCATTCGCAATTTCTTCATCGACATTAAACTTCGGTGTGAAAAATTCAAATAAAATATAAGCAAAAATTAATAGTGTGAAACCAAATAAGCCCCATCCTAGCATTTCAAGCAATGATGAATGCTCGGAAATCGAATAACGGAATATATTGCACACGCCTAAAATTTTGCCGCCGGTTGCTAATGCGACCGCGACGTTGCCATTTTTAATTTCTTGCCAATTTTTATATTTCGTCACGATTTCAAAAACGGCCATTGATACGACTAAACATAATACAACGACGCTAAAGTAACCTGCTGTTTCGACCATTGGATGTGTCCAAAACTCCTTCACGTGCGCTCCCCCTGTTCACAAGCTTATTTTAGTTCAACGACTGTGACACCGTAGCCACCTTCACCCGCTTCCCCAAAGCGGAAGCCTTTTACGCGGCTATGCCCTTTTAAATACGTTTGAATGCCTTGACGAAGTGCACCTGTGCCTTTACCGTGAATGATCGACACTTGGTGATAGTTCGCTAGCAGCGCATCATCAATATATTTTTCGGTACGTAAAATGGCATCTTCATAACGTTCACCACGTAAATCAAGTTCCATCTTCACATGCGACGAGCGATTTTTCACATTCGTCATCGCGCGCACGGGTTGCTCTTTTTCTGGCTTCACATATTGCAGATCGTCGCGCTCAAGTTTCATTTTTAAAATACCAATTTGCACGACGTATTCATTGTCTGATTTTTTCTCTAAAATCATCCCTTTTTGTCCGTAGCTTAACACGCGCACTTCATCGCCAACTTGTAAGTTTTCTTGACGTGCCTGCACTTGTGCCTGCTTTTTCAGCACGCGATTTTCTTTCGGTCCAATGCCTTCTAAACGTTTTTTCGCATCGATTAACTCATGCTCCTTCACCGATTTCGCAGCGTTTTTGCTCATTTCACGCAGCTCCGCAATAATTTTTTCAGATTCAGCTTTTGCTTCCTCTACGATGCGGCGCGCTTTTTCCTTCGCTTTTTTCTCGAGCGCTTCTTTACGGTCTTCATACGCTTGTACTTTTTGTTCAAGCGATGCGCGTAACGTCGCTGCTTCTTCTAGCAATGCATGCGCCTCGTCCGCTTCACGCTCTGAACGTAAACGACTTTCTTCAAGCGATGCAATCATCGATTCTACTTCGTGACGATCTGTGCCTGTAAAGCCTTTTGCACGGTCAATAATATGCGTTGATAATCCTAAGCGGTTCGAAATTTCAAAGGCGTTCGAGCGTCCCGGTACACCGATTAATAAACGATACGTTGGGCTTAACGTTTCCACATCAAACTCCACCGAAGCATTTACGACGTTTTTACGGTTGTAACCATACGCCTTTAATTCCGGATAGTGCGTCGTGGCCATCACGCGCGCACCGCGGTCTACTACTTCATCTAAAATCGAAATGGCAAGCGCTGCCCCTTCTTGTGGATCTGTACCGGCGCCAAGCTCGTCAAACAGCACAAGTGAGCGGTCGTCAAATTTCGATAAAATGTCCACGATGTTCACCATATGAGAGGAGAACGTTGATAAGCTTTGTTCAATTGACTGTTCATCACCGATATCGGCAAATAGCTGATCAAATACCGCAAGCTCTGAACCATCGAGCGCTGGCACAGGAATTCCCGCTTGTGCCATTAATGTACATAGTCCGACTGTTTTTAATGTTACCGTCTTACCACCGGTGTTCGGTCCTGTGATCACGATGGCTGTATAGTCTTTGCCAAACTCAATCGTATTTGGCACGGCAATGTCGCGGTCTAATAGTGGATGACGCGCTCGAATTAGGCGAATGTAGCCGTCTTCATTCATCGTTGGCATCGTACATTTATGCGCTTGTCCGTATTTCCCTTTTGCTAAAATGACATCGATATCACCTAAAATTTGTACAAGGACGAATAAATCATGCGCAATTTCACTCACCATGCCAGATAGCACCGTTAAAATGCGCTCAATTTCCGCTTTTTCCTTTAGCTTTAAACGGTTTACTTCGTTATTTGCCTGCACGACAGCATCCGGTTCGATAAATAACGTTTGCCCTGATGATGATTGGTCATGCACAATGCCGCCGTAATGATGACGATATTCTTGCTTCACCGGAATTACGTAGCGATCATTACGAATCGTCACGATTGCATCCGATAACATTTTCGCTGCTCCTGCACCACGCACTAAGTTTTCAAGCTTAGATTTTACTTTCGCTTCCTCTGCACGCAGCGATTGGCGAAGCTGACGAAGCTGCTGGCTCGCTGCATCCATCACTTGTGCGTTTTCATCGATACATGAGTTAATTTCGTGCTGAATACCTGTTAGTACTGGCAACGCTTCTTTTCGTTCAATGAAATGTGGGATCGATAATTCGCCTTCATCCTCAATTCCTTGAATAAACTCACGGAAAATGCGGCTTGCGCGAATGGTGCTTGCAATTTCCATCAGCTCTGTCGCCGACAGCATCCCGCCAATTTGCGCACGTCGCGCATGTGGACGCACATCAAAAATGCCGCCCATCGGTACGTTTGCTTTGACGCGTAAAATCGATAATCCTTCATCCATTTCTTGTAGCAATTCTACTACGCGGTTATATTCAGTTTCTGGTACGAGTTCTTCAATAGCGGTACGACCGATTGAAGATGTACAAAATGTCGCGACTTGTGCGCGTACTTTATCGTATTCAAGTGTTTTCAATGCGCGTTCTGCGATCATGAAAACGCCTCCCTTATTAGTAAATGTAGTTATAGTATAGATGAGCGAAGCGATGGTAGTATGACCTTTCATACGCTCAGCACAACGAATGTTTGCACCTATTTATGTTTACGGATGAACGCCTCAAATTGTTCCGGCGTCCACGTGTTGACGATCAATTCTTTTTTCACCCATGCTTTTTGACTGTATCGTACACCTAAATCCATAAAGCGGAGTTGGTCAATCGCATGCGCATCTGTATTGATCGCAATTTTCACGCCAAGCTCCATCGCATATTGTAAATGTTCCGTCGCTAAATCTAAGCGGTACGGGTTCGCATTTAACTCTAAAATTTTATCGTATGCCTTTGCCCATTCAATTAATGTTTTCACATCTGGGTCATACCCTGGGCGTTCGCCGACGATGCGTCCGGTTGGGTGCGCAATCATATGGACATATGGATTACGCATCGCATTTTCTAATCGCGCCATAATTTGTGCTTGCGGCTGTGAGAAGCTTGAGTGAATCGAAGCAATGACAAAGTCTAAGCTTTTTAACACATCGTCGTCAAAATCGAGCGAGCCGTCTGGTAAAATATCCATCTCCGTTCCAGCATATAAGCGGAAGTTTGGATTTGCTCTATTAAACGCATCAATTTCAATACGCTGATTTGCGAGTCGTTCTGGCGTTAAGCCATTTGCCACTTTTAAATATTGCGAATGATCGGTAATGACTGCATACGTATAGCCTTTATTCATGAGCGCATCGCCCATTTCTGCAACTGAATGCGCACCGTCTGACCACGTTGTATGCATGTGTAAGTCTGCTTGTATATCGGATAGCTGTGCGAGCTGTTGAAGCTCATCTGACCGATCAAGCTCTGCGCCTGACTCACGAACCGTCGGCGGAATGAACGGCAAGTTAAAATGGGCGAAAAATGCCTCTTCGCTCTCGAATGTTACGACTGAGCCGTCCTCTTGCTCCACGCCGTATTCACTAATCTTTTTGTTCATCGACTTCGCGAGCTGACGCATGCGCACGTTATGATCTTTCGAGCCGGTGAAATGATGCAGTGCCGATGCGTATTCCTCGTTCGTCACTAAGCGAAAATCAACGCTTATTGGCTCTTCACGGTCAAGCACAACCGAAATTTTCGTATCGCCCGCTGCGACAACTTCGAGCGTTTGAAGCGATGCCAACAATTGTTCACGCACAGCTTGTGGTTCGCTCGTTGCAACGATAAAATCGATATCTTTACTCGTTTCTTTGACGCGGCGGAATGAACCTGCAACAGACGAAGCCTCCACTTGTGGCATGTTCGCTAGCAATGCTTCAATGTCAGCAACAACCGGTTCAAGCTGCCAAATTGGTAAGCGTTCTGCACGTTTGCCGAAATTCGCAAGCTCCTTTAAAATCTTTTCCTCCGTTTTTGCACCAAAGCCTGCTAGCTTTTGCACGTCACCAGCTTCACATGCTGCTTGTAACGCCTCCGCACTGTCAATCCCAAGCTCTTGATATAACTTCGCAAGCTTTTTACCACCAAGACCTGGCAACTTCATGAGCGGCACAAGTCCTTTTGGTGTTTGTTGTTCCAAATCGCGCAGCACGCTCGATTCTCCAGTTTCCACAAGCTCCGTAATAACAGCGGCTGTTCCTTTCCCGATGCCTTTTAACGTTGTCACGTCATCCATTTCTGCAAGCGAACGCTCATCTGCTTCTAATGCAGCGGCGGCTTTTCGAAATGCCGATACTTTAAATGGATTTTCACCTTGTAACTCTAAATACAACGCAATTTTTTCAAGCGTACGAATAATTGTTTTTTTATTCATCGTGCTGTACCTCCTTTGTTATGTATGAAGAAAAAAAGGAGTTCATCCAAGCGCGTTGGACAACTCCTTTTGACAGCTTGTGCCGTATTAAATGTATAAATACCAAATGTTTTTAAAAATCATTGATAAAATGGGCGAATAGTTGACGATGAAGCTTGCAAATAATGAGCCATCTAAACGGCTTGTCACCATTTCAAGCGGCAGCATCGCTAATAAGCTTAGTAGCATGTATAACACTATGTACACTTCCACAATCCCTAACAGCGCACCGACAATGCGATTCCATTGTGGGAACACGTCGACATACGCATATTTTTGGAAAGCAGATGCGACAACTTGTAACAATACTTTTGCAACAATAAAAATGAGAACGTACGCAAAAAGACGATAAAACGTACGATCAACATCGATGTCGTCTGTTGGAATAATCAAATTGGTGTTCGCTGTAATTCCTGGGTATGGAATAAGCATTTCAAAGCGATCTGCAAGCGGCTTGTAAAAAATCCATGCAACGATTAATGATACAATAACACCCACTAAATGAATGCTTTGTAACACTAACCCTCGACGAATACCGATAATAGCCCCCGCAACGATCGCGATTAATATTAGTAAATCAATCATAATCTCAGCCTTTCAGTTTTTTCAATTGTTGTTCCAATTGCTCAACGTGCTTTTGAAGCTCTACATATTCATTGACCGCATTGACCGCCGTTAAAACCGCTAATCGTGTCGTATCCAAATGAGGATTGTAATCGCTAATTTCTTGCATTTTTTCATCTACAAGCGATGCCACTAAACGAATATGTTCAGGTGACTCTGTTCCAACAATCACATAGGATGTGCCATGAATTGTAACATCAATTCGGTTTTTCGCATGATTTCCCATCGCCATGCCCCCTCTTTTGCATTCCACGTTCAACGTATCGTCAAAACGTCTCATAACGTATACAATTAAACATACATACGCTTCATAAAAATCTACTGTTTATGATACCATGAATACCGCTAGCTTGTGAATTGCAAACAAGTGTAGGCATTCGAAAAAAGGAGATAAAAATGGCAAATATTGTTTTAACACTTTCAACAGCTGTGCAACAAACACTTGAATCAACTTACGCCGCCCATCGTGTCGAGCGACAAGCACCTGGTGTGCAGTTTGCTGCGAAGTTACCGGATACAGCGATTACGAGCTATCGCTCAGGCAAAGTGATGTTTCAAGGTGCTGGCGCGGAACGAGAAGCACACAAATGGGGCACGCCGACTGCAAAAGCGGTTACAGCAACAAAAGGAGATGTCCTCCCGCAAGGCTTTGCATCATTGTCTGTTGCTGGCTCTGATGAAACAGGCACAGGCGACTATTTCGGACCAATTACCGTTGCTGCTGTCTATGTCCCTGCTGAAAAAATCGAGCTAGTACGTGAGCTTGGTGTGAAGGATTCGAAGCAATTAACGGACGATTACATGCGCCAAATTGCACCTGACCTTATGCACTCTCTCCATTATAGCTTACTTGTTTTGCGAAATGAAAAGTACAATGACCTACAACAAAAAGGATATTCGCAAGGAAAAATGAAGGGGTTATTGCACAATCAAGCGCTTAATAAGCTGCTCCAAAAAATATCACCAACAACACCAGATTATTTATTAATTGACCAGTTTGCCGAACGTGGCGTCTACTATAACTATTTAAAAGGCCAGCGCAACATCGTTGAACAAAATGTGTTGTTTTCGACAAAAGCTGAAAACTTACATGTGTCTGTTGCCGCCGCTTCCATCATTGCACGCTATGCATTTTTAAACGAAATGGATGCGCTATCTGCACAAGTTGGCGTCACGTTACCAAAAGGAGCCGGTGCAAAAGTCGATGCAGTCGCTGCACGCATTTTACAGCAACAAGGTGAGGATGCGTTAAAACGCGTCACAAAATGGCACTTTGCAAACACCGACAAAGCAAAGAAACTAGCAGCGCGCCGTTAACACAATCGCACAATAATGTTGTCAAGTGCTCGGGGCAACCGTACAATAAAACTAGCAAGTATTATTTTTAAAAGGAGGCCTACGTATGCAAGCACTTTTGAAAAATACTTTTATCGTGTTATTTGTTGCGATTGGTGCCGTCATCGGTTTATTAGTCGGCATTTTTTGGACAGATTTGATTCCGGCAAGCTTGGCACTCGGTGCGTTTTTCGGTGGTGTCCTCGGCGTTATTGCCGATGCCTTTACCGGACGAGATCATCGTCATTGGAAGAAAGCATAAATGGCAAAACGATCAAATCCGCGCGATTTGATCGTTTTGTTATGTTACAGCTTAAATTTACGCATTTCGTCTTCTAACGTCACTGCGACGCGTGATAATTCTTCTGAACTTGCGCTTAACTCCTCGACCGTTGTATGCTGCTCTTCAGTCGTTGCTGCCACTTGCTGCGTTGCCGCTACCGCATTTTCAATTAGCTGCGTAATAGCATGCAATGCATGTTGTACATTTTCGGAATTGCCGTGCACAATTTCAAACGCAGACTTCATTTGCCCAACGCTTTCTTCCGTTTCCGATACGCGCTCAACAATTTTCTCTAGCGCTTCTCCACCTTTATTAATGATCATCACTTGTTCTTCGACCGCATTTAAGTTACTTTCCATCGTACGAACGGTTACCGATGTTTCCGCTTGGATATCGCTAATGAGCTCGGTAATTTGACCGGATGCTGCACGAGATTGCTCCGCTAGTTGACGCACTTCTGATGCAACAACTGTAAATCCTTTCCCATGATCACCAGCGCGCGCTGCTTCAATCGCTGCGTTTAAAGCTAGTAAGTTCGTTTGGTCTGCAATGCTTGTAATGACCGTAATAATGCCGCCAATTTCTTCTGAACGTTTCCCTAACTTTTGAATGGAATCGGTCGCATACGACACCGTTTGCGTAACGGTTCCTAAATGACGAATTGCTTCGCTAATTGCCGCTTCCCCTTGCTTGGCGATTTCGGTAGACTCTGTTGCGTTTGAAAGTGTCGCCTCCGCTGTTTGTAAACATGCTGTTACTTCTCGAATTGTGTTGTTCACTTCTTTTAATAGATGGTCAATTTGGTCTGATTGCTCCGTCGTCCCATCCGCTAAATCATTCATCGAAATAGCAATTTGGCTAGATGCTTCGCTCGTTTGTGATGAAGATTCCGCTAAAAACTTCGAGGAATTGGCCACTTGCTCCGCGCTTTCCGAAACGAGTGAAATCGTATCTTTCAGCTGTAGCTGCACTTGCTTAAATGATTTAGCCAACGTCGCAAGCTCATCATTACCATCCATTTCTAAAATGCGACCATCAAGCTTTAAGCTTGCTAAATCTTCGGCATTGGCTGATAGCTTACGAATCGGTCGTGATAACGCATATTCTACATATAAGCTTAAAATGATCAGCGCCCCAATGGCCATTAACGTGTTAATAATAATTTTTGACCAAAAACCTTCTGCTAAAATGGCTAAATACGGTGCTTGTGGTACTGCGATCGCTTTAATCCCGATCACTTCACCGTCTTTATCAAAAATTGGATCGTACAACGCAACCGTCTCTTGTCCAAGCACGTTCGATGTACCCACATAGCTTTTTTTCTCCCCAAATACAACCGCTTCCACTTCTTCAGCTACCTTTGTACCAAGTGCACGTTCGCCGTTTTCATCGACAACATTCGTACTGACACGTTCATTGCCTTGGAAGATCGATGCTAAGTCACCGTTCGTAAACTCGCCGACTTGGTCTACAAGCTTCGTATCGCCTACAACGTTGACAAGCCCTTTATGTAGCTCCCCGTTGACGATTTGCCATTGCCCTGGGAATTTTGCTTCCACATACGCATCGCTCAGCTTAATATCCGATAAAAGCTTCGTTTCAATGCTTGCTAATAAATTCGTACGCTCTGCAAAATAGCTATAGATTGATAAACTAATCATCATCACCGCAATAACATTAAATAAAATAAAGTTAATTTTCGTCCGAATTTTCTTCGCCTTTTTTAAAATGTTCATATCATGTCCTCCGCGTTATTACGCCATTAATATTCACTTAATGAAATTTCTGACTGCCACGCATCGACACTTTTTTGGCGAAGTTGACAATCATACCAAAGCCCGTACTATCCACATTCGTCACCTTCTGCATATCAATGATGTAATCCGATTCACTGTTGCTTGCTTTCTCTTGAATTTTCTTTTTCAGCTCTTCAATTTTGCCGTATTCTAAATGCCCGCTAAATTCAATGACTGTATAACTTTCCTTTTCGTGTACTGCTACATTTGCTTCTACGTATTTCATGTTCGTTTCCTCCTTTTACGTTACAAACTTTTTGTAACGCCTACTAAAAACTGTTTCGGCGCTACGTATTCAAACCAAATTTTATCAACCATATGCTGCACGAAAAATAAACCGCGACCGCGATCAAAGTTGTCGCCCATCGCATCCATTTCATACGTTAACACTTCCTGCCACTGCTCTTCTGGAATTCCATCTGCAAAATCAATGACATACATATTAATCGTGACGTTTGTCTTTTCAATTTTCACTTGAATGCAGTCGCGGTCACCCGCAGCCACTTTTTCCATAGCTTCAACCGCATTAATAACAAGTTCATGAAGCACAAAACAGAGCTCTCGTTCATATGGTAGCTCATGAATGTCAATATAACTTTTCATCATTTCATCGACTAAACGAATACCTTCTTGCGTCGGTGGTATTTCGACAACGACTTTCATGAAACCCCCTCCTTCTTTGAAACCGTAATAAAAACAAGTGAAATATCGTCAAGCTGCTGCACGTTTTCCAACTGCTTTTTGGCGACAAACTGCTGCAAATCCTCGGCATTTCCACCTGCACTATATGGTATAAACTGGTGTGGCTCAATCGATTCATCCTCTTGTTGCAAACCGTCTGTATACAAAATAATGCACTGATGTTCCTGTAAAGATAGCTCCGTTTTCGAAAACTTTAACGATGGCAGCAATCCTAAAATCGGCGCATTCGCATGCAGTATAACGACCGTGCCGTCGCGTTGAAATAAATAGCCTTCTGGATGTCCGGCATTGACGTATTGCAGCGTATTTTTTTCGGTGTCGATCAACAAGTAAATCGCAGTCACTAAGTAGCTATCCATATATTCATCTTTGTACAGTTCATTAATGTGGCGATTTAATTCTTGAACGACTAAATTTGGGTCAGCTAAGCGCGTCATCATACCGCGCAGCAATGAGCGAATCGACATCGTCACAAGCGAAGAAGCGACGCCGTGCCCCATTACAACGTATAAAATAATCGCTGTTTGATGCGGCGATACTTCAAACCAGCAATACATATCTCCACCAAGGACATTTGATGTCACATAAAAACCATCTAGCTGAATGTTGCGCTTATGTAATGATGGTGTTAATGCGCTTTTTTGCACATTTTTGGCTACTAATAAATCTTTTTCTAAAAAGCGTGCTTGCTGCTCAAGCTGCTGAATATTTTCATAATATCGCTCAGCGCTTTTTATTTTTGCTACTATGTATGGATCCTTATATGGTTCGATAAAAAAGTCAAACACATATGGAAGTAATGGTTGAATTGCCGGCTGAAACTGTGATGTAAAATATAAAATTGGCACTTGCAGTTGGTGAATTTGTTTGCATTGCTCATACGCATCGTCGGTCATTGTTTTTTCATGCCATATAATTAATTGTAGGTCTAATGGTGACATCCCATCAATTTCTATGACATCCGCTACATTGCGCTGATACATGACATGTTGTGGCAGCAATGTGCGCATCCACGTAAGAAATTGTTCATCGTCGCTAATGACTAAATAACCAATTGTCATCCCCCTTTCTTACTTTTTCGTTTATCGCCTGTGCTTTTACATAGTGTTTCTACCCTATTTTGACTATTTAAAAAACATTTTTTCCATCTTTATTAGGTTCATCACCGAAAGCTGGGGTTGACACCTGAACCTACATGTTGCTTGGAACAAGAGGCGGACTCCAGCGGGAAAAGCGTGAGCTTGAGACTACAGACTCAAGTAAGGCGGTAAACGCCACGTCCTATGGC
>JAHAYH010000146.1 GCA_018384745.1 Caryophanon sp.
CACCCATCCCCCTCAATGCGCACCATCAAAAGAACCGTCCCTTTGATGGTGGTGTGTCTTAAATGGTTGTGTGCGAGGTGGTTTTAGATATAAAATAAAGCAAAAAATGTGTAGGGAATGAAAAATGTGTGAGGTTTCGTTTTTTTTGGTGTTTATTTGTTATATTTGCAGTTGAAAAACCTATAGATTATGGATAAAAGGCATTTGTTTTCTCGTGCGTTGCTATTTGTGGCAATGGTGCTCTTGCTTGGCGTGGCTCAGGCTCGTGCGAATGTGTTCAGTGATTTTAACGAAAAGGAGCAACAACTGTATCAGAATGCTATCCACTTTATGGATAATGGAATGGTGGATACTGGCATTGACTTGCTCAAGGGCTTGGATAAAGCGCATCCTTCCAACAGGGCGGTCGTCTATGAAATTGTGTATGGATATATTGCTAAGCAAGATTATGAAGAAGCATATCAGTGGGCGAAAAAGCTGTTGAAGCTAAAAGATGCAGATGCCGACTCATACTTTATTGCAGGTAATGCCTTCGATTATGTGGGGAAGCGCAAAGAGGCTATTGAAATTTATGAAAAGGGTTTGAAGAAGTTCCCTAACAGTGTCCGCCTGTGGGTGGAAAAGGGCAATATGGCATATATGATGAAGAACTACGATGAGTCTGTGGGATGTTATGAACATGCCATTGATGTTGATCCGAATTACGACGCGTCGTATTATCGTCTTGCCAACTTATATGCTATGTCAACCGACCCTGTTTGGGCTGTGATGTATGCTCAGAATTACCAATTGCACGCGAGCAAATATGAGCGACTGATGGAAATGGGGAAACTCATCTATGATTTGTATCGCGAAAATGTGACTCGCAAAGATGGCAAATGGGAGGTGACTTTCACTAAAAAAGTGAATTTGTCGGCTTATGCTTCGCTTGATTGTGATTTGCCTTACAATGGATTTTTTTATTATACGCATAAGGTTGTGCTTGATGAGGGTGGTTTCGCAGGTGATACACTCACACTTGCTGATGTGGCGAGGCTGCATCGCAAATATGTGGAGATAGCCGACACAACGGCACACGACTATTACAATGTGCCGGTGCTGGATATGGAACGCGCAGCGCTGCACGAAGGACATTTAGATGGATATATTATGTGGATGCTTCGTGGAGCCGACGTGGGATTTGGAAACAAGTATTTTGGAACCGCGCAGTGTGATTCGGTGGTAGACGCATTTGTGGAATGGTATAATAATGATTATAACAAAAGAGGTTACAGAATGGGCGAGACTCGCCCCAAAACCACGGTTACTGCACTTGTGCCAGTGCCTCGCGTCGACGACCTGAAGGATGAGAAGGCTTGCAGGGTGCATCGTGATGAAATTCGCGCCATTGCTAAGTGGGTGCTTGATGCTAAGCCAGATACAACCAGTTTGTTGCAAAAAAAGATGTCGGGTGCAATGTTTGTATGGGTAATGAATACCGAAGAGGTGTCTTTGGTTATGGATATGAATCCATTGCAACTTCAAATGCATATTCTGCCATATTTTATTGCTGCGACTATTGAGCATTTGCTCGGTCAAAATAAGAGAGAATTAGACTGCTCTGATTTTGTGAAAGTGATGATGAAGGTGGTTTACTATGCTCGCAAGTATAAGGATTTGCTTGGCTTGAC
>JAHAYH010000150.1 GCA_018384745.1 Caryophanon sp.
AACCTCGGATTTTGCGAGAAAGGGCTTTTTGTAAAAAACGTAAACGCTTTTCGGCACGTCGAAACCATTTCGGATTGTCGTAACGTTTCCCATTTGATAAAATCGCAAATTCTTTTAAGCCAACGTCAATACCTACACGTGTTTCGAGTTTCGGGAAAAGTTGTTCGTTTTCTTCCACTAAAATTGAAGCGTAATATTTATTGGTTGGTGTTTTGGAAATGGTCACAGATTTAATCAATCCACTAAATGGACGGTGCAATTTAATGCGCACAAGCGATTTAAGTTTCGGTAATTTTAAGTAGCCATTTTCAATGGAAACTGTCCCTTTTTGATTATTCGTTTTGTAACGACAACGATTCGTGTGCTTGCTTTTGAACTTTGGAAAACCGATAGATGGCTCTCTGAAAAAGTTGCGATAAGCCGCTTGTAAGTCTTGTTGTGCGTTCGCAAGTGCAAGTGAATCCACTTCACGTAGCCATTCAAACTCCGCCTTGTATTGTGCTGGCGTTGGTTGAATTAATTTGACGTTTGGATCTTCTTGATGTTCTTTGTAGTTTTGAATGCGGTCAGCAACATTCTGTTATAGATAAAGCGTACACAGCCAAATGTTTTCGCAAAGAATACTTTTTGTTCTTCGTTCGGATAAATTCTGTATTTATACGCCTTTAGCATGATTCTTCACCTCGTTTCAAATAACTTCATAAGTTGAATATACCGTTAAAATACCGTACAATCAAATGGGAGGTGAAGAAAATGAAAGTAGATAAAGAACGCGTAGAATTACGCTTTCCCAAAACAATTTTAGAAAAAGTAGATCGTTATCAAGAGGAAAATAGCATTTCTACAAGAACTGCCACTATCCTAGAATTAATTCGTAAAGGATTAGAAAAATAATTTCGGCTAACGCCAACCGACATTCATCCCCTCCCTACTCATTGGGCTACGCCCGTATCATTCTTTGAGGAAGGGGAATTCTGTCGGGAATCTGTTAAAACTGCTCCTCGTCTCCATCAATGTACGTAATGGCACCTGTATGGGCATCGATGCGGTTAATTGCACCGCCTGTTGGTGAATTTGGATAGTCGATTAAATACGCTAAATCATATAAGTTTTCCTCAATGCTTGTGCGCATAAACGCTCGCTGCATCGTCGCGACATTTCGTGCAATCGCATTGGCCTCTTCAAGGTTGATCGCAGGTTTTTGCAAGTTGCGAATAACGTCATATGGCACGACATGGTGCACCACTTCAATTGCGACACCTGTACTGCGATGAAGCGAAATTTCAATCGGCTTGTCATGCAGTAACACATCGTCTACTGTATATAAAAAGCGGTACGTCACTTCTTCTGGTGGCTCCATTTGTGCATAAAATGGCGATGCTGCAAGCAGCTCGGCCATGCCGTCTGTTTGCTCACGTACATAATGCACCGCTTCATCCCCGACAAGCGCCTGTACAAGTTGCTCCGCTCGTGCAATCAACACGCCTTCTGGTAAATCGATGCCACTATGCTGCAGCTCGACAAGACGGTCGCCTTCCATGTCAAAATCAAGCACGTCGTCGTCCACATCATCAAAGCTTGATAAGTCGAGTGTATACGCTTCGTCTTCGTGTTGTTGCACAATGTAATAATGCTTCACACCTTCTATCGACGTATCTTGTGCGACGCTGATGTGCTGCCCGATTTCTTGAAGCATGAGTTGTTCGACAGATTCATGCGTTGCAGATGCTGTAACGGGTACATATTGAATCGTTAAGCCACCATCGTCTTGAATATTATAGATGGTACCGTCAACATGTACACCGAGTACATAATGATCGCGCATGTACGTATATGTTTCATGCTCAAGGTCAATGGCACGCTTCATGAGTGGCAACGTTTGTAAACGTTCATTGGCTTCTTCTTGTGAAATCATCTGTTCTGGGTATTTTACCGTATAAGGCTCATGGAAAAACGATGCGCCTAACAGTTGCCCGTCGCCATTAATTGAAATGTGCGCCCCTGTATTTGGCAATGACAGCTGAAAGCGTTCATCTGTTTCTTCAAAAATCGCTAAATAATGCGTGTCATATGAAATGAGTGCATCTAATTTCAGCGCACGCGTGTCCAGTGCGGCAACGACTTGCTTCGCGATCCGTGTCGCTTCCTCTGCAGCAATCATTTGTTGCGGTGCATCGTCGATAAAAAATTGCACGCGCTGTAGCACATCGTCTTCATCTTGCTCGTATTCTCCAATTGTATTGCCTGCTCGATCATATAACTCTACATAAAATTGTGCCACTTCACGCTCCTCATGTAATGGTGTATGAATAAATGGCTGTAATTTTTCAATCATCGATGTTTCCTCCGTTGTTTCCGTTTCGATTCGTGCGGTGCATGTGCTTCTACAAGTGTACCTTGTTGTGCCTGCGCTGCTAGCCGGTGCGCTTCTATGTTATGCGCACGTTCAATATGCTCATAGTGCACCGTCAGCTTTAGCTTGTGGATCAAGGCATCTAATTTGTCTGCCCAATATAGCAACGCACGTTCATAAATTGGCCAGTCGCCGCGCATTTGCATCATCACGACTTGTGAATCGCCGCGCACCGTAATTGTTTGTGCCGTCACACCTAATTCTTCAACGAGTCGAAGCGCTTCATAAAATGCCGCATATTCCGCTTCATTATTCGTCGCAATATCGGTTGTGAAGCGATTTTTACGAATGCGCATCCGTTCGTCTGTACGATAATAGACGACTGCGCCTAGCCCGACGTTTCCCGCTTGAAAGCTTCCATCAAAGTATAGGACGACATCATGCGGTTGTTGTTGCAATTCCTCTACATAACGCGTCAGCTCTTTCACTGTCCAGTGACTGTCGTATTCATCGGTAATCGTCACGCGCGATACACGACCTGTTTGCTGTAAATCGTTCACAAGCACAATGGCATCTTGTGCACATTGCGCCGTTAGTTCCATGACCGTCTGTACTTTTTTTGCCGGTACGTCATACTGTCCTTTTATAAAAAGTCGCATACGTCCTCACCTTTTTGTTCATAGTGTAGCAGTTTTTCGACAAAATGAAAAATACTAGAGCACATGCGTCTCTAGTATTTCACGTTGCTGTATGGTAAATGGAGCGGTTTCGTTCGGTCATGTATGTACAGCATCTCGTGTCGCGCACACACGAGATGCTTTGCGTTCATTTATTCATCTTTTGCGGGAACATTTTTTTCCGTTAATTCTTTGTACCAATAAAAATCGCCGGTCTTTACGGCAACTGTCATTAATTCTTGAATGTCATCTGAATATAATTGAACGTCCTCATTTGTTTGCATATATTTTCCAGGAACCCAATACGCATCTTTGGAAACGCGTGGTAAACGTACTAAATAGCGGTTTGCTGCTTCATCCGTCTTTTCAACAAAACCTGGAACATTGCGATATAGAACCCATTGACCTACTTGAAACATATTTTCCATTCCTTTCACTAATTCTATAAGCAGATTATATTACTCATTTCTTTTTTTCCAAATATTTTGCTCAACAATGGTAAAATTTTATCCGTTTTTACTTAAAGTCATCAAAAAAATCTTTCGAAAAGCTCGTATTCGCATAATAATCACTCGTTTTCACACGTAATTCATTTCCTTTCACAAGTATTTTTTTATCATATTTGTCATTAATATTCGCCATTAATGTCAGCAGCGGTTCGTCCTTTGCATGGTGTTGAAAGCTAAATAAGTCTAGTTGCTCTGTTCGCGTTTTCACGTTTACCAATTGGCTCACGGTCACACCGAGAAGTCGCACCGGTTGCTCATCCCAGTGCTGTTGAAATAACGCCCACACAATTTGTCGCATCGACTCAGCGTCTTGCACCGCATTTTGAACGGTGCGACTGCGCGTCATCGTTTGCCAGTCTGCCGTACGAATCATACAGGTGATCGTCGTACCTGCGAGCTGTTTTGCGTGCAGCCGCGCACTGACCTTTTCGCAAAGTGCTTTCAACTGTTCATATAACGCGCGTAGCTCGGTCGTGTTTTTACGCAATGTTGTCGAATTCCCAATGCTCTTTGTATCATAAATTGCGTCTCGGTTGACGTTTCGTGCATCGTTGCCATTTGCCCGCTCATGTAAACGCTCACCCTGTATACCAAGCAGTCGTTTCAGCTGCCATACATCCCCTTTTGCTAAATCACCAATCGTTTGTATGTGTAACGTCTGCAGCTTTTTCGCTGTTTGTTTGCCAACACCGTGCATCGCCTCGACAGGAAGTGGCCATAGTATCGATTCGACATCCCGCTTTCGTAATACGGTAATCCCAAAAGGTTTTTTCATATCGCTTGCCATTTTCGCTAAAAACTTATTCGGCGCCACGCCAATGGAACACGGTAGTCCAAGCTCATCATAAATGCGCTGTTGCAACGCTTCAATAAACTGTAATGGCTGCACTCCTGCAACATCGGTAATGTCGATATACCCTTCATCAATCGATACCGGCTCAAGCAGCGGCGATACATGTTGCAGCAATGAAAAAAAGCGCTGTGAATACGCGCGGTATGCTGGAAAGTTAGGCGGTACAATGTGTAAATGCGGACAGCGCTTTAACGCTTCTTGTACATGCATTGTCGTTTTCACCCCGTACGCACGCGCTTCGTAGCTACATGTAATGACAATGCCGCGACGTTCATTTGGATTTCCTGCAACGGCCACGGGTTGATGTGCTAGTTTTGGCTGCAACAGCTGCTCCACCGATGCAAAAAAACTATTGAGATCAATATGCAAAATAATACGTGCTGCCATGCTGTTTTCATCTCCTGTGCTGATTTATTCCAGTTTACCAAACATACATTCGATTTTATAGTAAAAGCGTTCCACGACGAAAAAAAGAATTCAATTTGACATATTACGTCGAATCAAATCCTTCTATAATTTATGAACAAATATACAGCTGATTGCGGCCATTTTTTTTGGCGATGTATAGCCCTTCATCAGCCGCCTTAAATAATTCTTTAAACGTTTTTAAACGCGCCTGTTCATTATGGACAAGCCCTATACTAATGGTCACGTCCACTTTTGTATTTGCTAACTGAAACGGTTGTGTACGAATAGCCTCCACTACACCGATCATCGTTTGCTCCGCTTGCGCAACAGGCATGCGTAAAAGGATGACAAATTCATCGCCACCATAACGTGCAAAAAGACACGATTGTTCGTTCAGCACACGTTGAATACGCTTTGTCAGTTGTTGCAAAGCCTCATCTCCAACGACATGTCCATACATGTCATTAATCGTTTTGAAGTGATCGAGATCGAAGACGGCACACGAACAATTTTCTTCCGCGACGCGGCTTGTGAGCACAATATTTTGCGCTTCTTTTTCTAAATAATAGCGATTATAAAGATTGGTTAAGCTGTCGTGATGCGCCATATGCTCTGCTTGTTGTAAATTCATGCGCTGAACCGTTTGCTTGACGTTGCGCTGCTTTTTATGATGCGTCGTATTTTCAAGCATTAAGATATAGCGCTTTTGCAATTGAGCGACGTAAAAAAACAAGGATTGTTCTTCAAATAGACGAATGCTCGTTTGCAAAAAGAATACATACTCCGCATAGGAAACCGCTTCATTCATATGGCTAAACGCTTGTTCAAAACGCGCAAACGCTTGCTCATAGTGCCCTTTTAAAAACAATAGCTTCGCATCGTAATAATGATAAATCGCCACCGATTCTCCAAGGCTTTGCTCTTCATAAAGCTGCGCTAGTTTTTGCAAATATTTTTCACAATGCAGCGCAAAACGTGTTTGCTGAATAAGCGCGACATAATAAATATAAAACAAGCGTAACGTCTCGACAGGCGTATCCGGTTGTTGTGACACGTACATTTCCACAAGTGACGCAACCGACAATCCTTTGTCCACTTGCTCGCTACGCTGTAAAACGCCTAAATAATACGTGCCATATGTAATTAAATTTCGATCATGTTCTTCATCTAGTGCAATTTGAAACAATTGTTGCAAATAAATTTCCGCGCGTTCGAACTCGTCTGTACGCATATAAAATGTGCCTTTACATAACGTAAAACGACGTTGATGCACATCCGTTTCACTTTGCTGATATAAATAGTCATAATTATGTATATACTTTAACGCCATTGCGTAATTTTGCATGTGTAAATGACACTCGATGACAGAAGGGATCATTCGACGTAGTAACTCCATGTTTGCTTGTGTTTCTGCATACAACGTTATACGTTTTAACAGCTGTAATGCTTGCGCATAGTCATGCGCTTCCATACAAATATTCGCTTGCTGTTCTACATCGAACATTTGACTTGTCGTTTCGATCATGCTGTCCCGCTCCCTTCGTGTCCTTCCTTCAGTTTACGCTAATTTCAAAAAAACATCCATTTAATGCCTAATAAACTTGTTATATTTCCTATTGGATTTCGATAAAAATTGCGCAATATGCCATAATTTCAACAAATGCGTTTTGTTGCTACTTTCAGTGCGAACATTGGCGCGCAGTGAGGCATTAATACATGCAAAAAGACCATTTAAAGCGACACGCTTCAAATGGTCTTGCGATTCATACTTCTAATTATTGTGCAACGGTACGAACGATTTCCACTAATAAATCTGCAAGCTTTTCTAATTCTTCAATGGGCATGCGTTCGTTTGTCGTATGAATTTCCTCATACCCAACCGATAAATTGACAGTCGGAATCCCAAAGCCTGCAATGACGTTTGCATCGCTACCGCCACCTGAGCTACCAAGCACCGGTGTACGGCCAATTGCTTGTACCGCTTCCATTGCCACTTGTACGACCTTGTCTTCTTCTGTTACCGAGAAACCTGGGTACATAATTTGTACATCAACGTCCGCTGAAGCACCAAGTGATGCAGCCACTTCTTCAAATGTCGCTTTCATATGTGCTGTTTGCGCATCGAGTTTATCGCGACGAATAGAGCGCGCTTCTGCTAAAATATGCACTTCATCACAAACGATATTCGTTGCTTGCCCACCTTCAAAGCGTCCGATGTTTGCAGTCGTCTCGTCGTCAATGCGCCCTAAATTCATTTTTGCGATCGCCTTTGCAGCAACGGTAATGGCTGAAATTCCTTTTTCAGGTGCGACACCCGCGTGCGCCGTTTTACCGTGTACCGTTACGTGTAATTTCGCTTGGAACGGTGCTGCCGTTACAATACCGCCTACTTTACCATCGCTATCGATCGCAAAGCCGTATTTTGCGTGAATCATCGCAGGGTCTAATTCCTTCGCACCAACAAGACCGCTTTCTTCACCTGCTGTAATGATAAACTGAATATCACCATGTGCGATGTTTTGCTCTTGTAAGCGACGCACCATTTCAATGCTTGCCGCAATACCCGCTTTATCATCGGCGCCTAAGATCGTTGTGCCATCTGAATAAATATAGCCGTCCTCACGAATTTGTGGCTGAATGTTTTTGCCTGGCACAACTGTATCCATATGCGTTGTGAAATAAATTGGGTCTACCCCTTGTTTTGTGCCTTTTAATGTCGCAATAATATTCCCTGCACCGTGACCGTTACGCGTATGTGCATCATCTTGTACAACGTCAAAACCTAGCTCCTGTAATAGCGCCACTAAAACAGGGGCAATCACTTCCTCATGCTTTGTTTCCGAATCGATTTTCACTAATGCTAAAAATTGCTCTACTACACGACTATTCATCGTTACATCTCCTTATACTGTTGCTTCATCGCAACATTGTTCATTCATTAGTGTATCATATTTTTCACGGTGCAAA
>JAHAYH010000022.1 GCA_018384745.1 Caryophanon sp.
TAAGACGATTGGTCGTTTCTGAAGGCGTAACCAAATCTTGGGGCAATAAAGTCTCTGGAGTATTTCCTTCTAAAGTTGTGCCGTAACCGATCATATTTTAACTTCCATTCCAAGCATTTGACAAAAACAAAACGGGTCTGAAAGCAAGACTGAAACGGCCGCGAGTGAGCGGCGTGAGATCATTGAAATATTTGCGAAAAGGAAGATTTTGACAAATGCAAATGCATTAGAGAAGCAAGGTAACAAGGAACCGAGCCTCTCGTCAAGATTCCGAATGACAGGTTAAAGACGAAACAGTAAATCAGCGATTCAAATACCGGAGAGACGGGTTTCAGCTAATCGGTTGTGTCCGACACCTTATATAATTAGGTGCACGGTCGTATTCAAAACATTATTTCCGAGAAGAAGTAAAAATAAGATACAATCAACAACGAAGAGTTTGATCCTGGCTCAGGATGAACGCTAGCGACAGGCTTAACACATGCAAGTCGAGGGGCAGCGAGGGCGTAGCAATACGCCTGTCGGCGACCGGCGCACTGGTGAGTAACACGTATGCGACCTGCCCCCTACAGGGGTATAACCCGTAGAAATGCGGACTAATCCCCCATAGTCCTGGGTGCTGCATGGCATTCAGGGGAAAGGCCAGCCGGTAGGGGATGGGCATGCGGCGCATTAGCTAGTTGGCGGGGCAACGGCCCACCAAGGCGACGATGCGTAGGGGTTCTGAGAGGAAGGTCCCCCACACTGGTACTGAGACACGGACCAGACTCCTACGGGAGGCAGCAGTGAGGAATATTGGTCAATGGGCGCAGGCCTGAACCAGCCAAGTCGCGTGAGGGAAGACGGTCCTACGGATTGTAAACCTCTTTTGTCGGGGAGTAACGTGCGGGACGCGTCCCGTATTGAGCGAAGAAGCGCGCTTGAGCGGATGCTCCAACGAAGGTGGCGTGGGCGGAAAGATAAATTTCCTGCAAAATATCACCGGATTGTGGATTTTGCAGCGCCTGATGGCACAATGGAAAGAAAGAGGCGAAAATGTGGCATACGATGTGATATTGCCCGCCGCCGAGTGCGCCCAAATCGATAGCATAATCAATGTAGACGACCCCGTGTTTGCCAATCCGCGCGACATGGAACAAGCCATAGTGCAATATTGCGCCGAGCGTAACGCACGCACGCCACAGACTATAGGCGAAACGGTGCGAGTGGTGCTTCAGAGCCTTGCGGCACGCTATGCCAAGGGCATAAAGCACTTCGATGCGCTGCTTCCCGAGCCGATAAAGAAAATCAATATTATAGGCGGAGGCAGCCAAAACAAGTTGCTCAACCGACTCACCTCGGAGGCAACCGGGCTACCCGTGATAGCCGGCCCCGTGGAAGCAACAGGCATAGGCAACATACTCGTGCAGGCTATAGCCTTAGGAGAGATTAACAGAAAAGAAGACGTTAAATACTAAACATGGAAAAGGCAAAACAAATACTTGTAGAGAAGAAATATCTACTGACATTTATTTTAATAACCTCGCTGTTTGCTCTGTGGGGCTTCGCCAACGATATCACCAATCCCATGGTGGCAGCGTTTCAAACAGTGATGGAGCTATCGGCCACCAAGGCTTCGCTTGTGCAATTTGCATTCTATGGCGGCTATGCCACTATGGCGTTGCCGGCAGCACTATTTGTGCGAAAATACAGCTACAAGAAGGGCATCTTGCTCGGCTTGGCGCTATATGCCATAGGCGCATTCCTGTTTATCCCGGCAGCCGAATATCAGGAGTTTAGCTTCTTCTGCATCTCTCTGTATGTATTGACATTCGGACTCGCATTCCTCGAGACCACATCCAATCCCTATATTCTCTCGCTCGGCACGCCCGAAACGGCTACCCGACGCTT
>JAHAYH010000031.1 GCA_018384745.1 Caryophanon sp.
TAAAGACAAAAATATCACTATCACTGATGAATATGACTTGGGAACTCACTTAGAACTCCACGGTCACTTGGATTACACAGCCCCTAAATGCCCTTCCTGCAAGGGACAAATGGCAAAATACGACTTCCAGAAAGCCTCTAAAATCCCCTACCTAGAAACTGCTGGCTACCCGCTACTTATCCGCCTTAGAAAGCGTCGTTTCAAGTGTAAAGATTGCGGAAAAATGGCGGTCGCGCAAATAGCGTTCTTCTGTGCGCTCGTCGTTGCGGTATTGAAGATAGTGTCTATGCCTTACGAAGCAGCCGTTATTGCTCACGAAGAAATGCAATGTTATGTATACGTGAGTATGGCGGATTTAGCAGCCAAAGTGCTGATGGTATGGTTTATGCGCCATTCGGAAGCTGACGGATTAATGCTATATGCCATTGGATTGATGGTGGTGGAGCTGATTGTAATGGGTTTTTATGTGTTTTTTGCAAGAAGCAGATATGCCGAAACGGCATTTTCCAAACGAATAGCGCTCGACCCTATTCTGGTGAAAGAGATGTTAGCATATGGCGGGTGGAACATGGTTGGTCATGCAGGATTTACGCTCAAGAGCAGTGGTATTCCCCTTGTGCTGAATGCGTTTTGCGGTCCGGCTGCCAATGCTGCTATGTCGATTGCACATAGCATAAGTGGAGGCGTTTCTACATTGGCGGGTTGCCTCAAGCATGCCCTTGGTCCGCAAATAACAAAGCGATATGCGGCTTCAGATGGGAAGCAGGCGATGCGGCTGACTGGAATAGGGATGCTGCTTACGGCTGTGCTCTTGCTTGTCGTTTGCCTACCGATGGAGTGGCTACTTGAACCGATTTTGCGCATTTGGCTCGTTGATGTACCGCCATTGACGCTTGAGTTTGCACGCATCAGCTTGCTTACAGCCATGGTGATTTCGGTAGGCTCTGTATTGGATTTGATTGTACATGCCTCCGGGCAATTGAAATATTATTATTTGGCGCTTACGATATTGAATAGTATCAGTATCCCGGCTGCCTATGGATTGCTTCGAATGGGATTTCCTCCGTATATCGTGGAGGTTGTTCTGCTCGGAGTGGGAATCCTCCAAATACCTACGAAACTTTGGATCGTTTATCATTACATACCGGTTCGCGAATAAGCGCTATCTTGATGTCGCTCATTTTGTGTAGTGGCGTGGTGGGAGCAATGGGCGATGTGTTGTTGTCTATAGATCTTCCGCTGCAAGCCGTTATTGTGAGTATAGCGGCATTGTGGATAGTGTATTGCTTTTTCCGCTATAAGCAATGGAAACAAGGCTGGGGAACTTTTTTGAGTTACTTACTGGCAGCCTTGCTGCTGATAGGATATGGGCTTACGGTCGTGCTTAAAGGTTGGCCCACGGTT
>JAHAYH010000045.1 GCA_018384745.1 Caryophanon sp.
CTCGTTACTATCTGAATCATTCAGGCCACATTCTCAGGAGGAAAAAATGTCGAAAAAAGAAATAAGTTTTACAGAAGGACCTGTGTTCCAGTCTTTGCTTCGGTTTGCCATTCCCGTACTTGGAGCATTGATCCTGCAGGCTTTCAAGGATTTTTATAAGTTCACCAGAAGTTCTGACAGGATTTTTTTCTGTTTTTATAATTTTACGTAAATTTTCGATTTCCTGAGGAATTTCAATTTTTTCGCCGATTGTCTGCTTTATGTAGTCTGCAGAATATCCCGGATGGAATCTGTCAAATAATACGATTGCACCACCGTCTTCGTCAGCGAGGTTTTGATTTTTTAAGGCAGCGGCATATGCTTTTGCAGTATTGTATCCTGCGTATCGTTTGTATTTCATAAACAGCTCTTTCGTTGCATCTTCAGTTTCCTTTTCAGATACATTCGATGCATGGACAAAAGTTTTCATCATCGGTGCGTAATGCGAAAAAAAGTCTTCAAGCCGTTCAAGATTTGACGGGTCAGAAGCATCTGCTGTAGTACGCTGTTCTACAGGAACTACGGAATCTGTTATTATCGGATTTCCTATTGCATCTAAAGTAAGCTGCGGAGTTGTAGGCAAAATAAAACCAGTAACAGGCAGCGACAGTTTCCAGCTGTAAAGTCCTGCGACCAGGTTTCCGTAATTTTCCGGATCAAGTGCGTAAAAAATGTCACCTGACACTTTGTTTTTTAATCGTGAAAAAGCGTAAGTAAAGAAAAATGTCTGCGGAATAAGGCGACCGATGTTTGCAGTCGTAGAAACTGTAAGATGAAGTTTTTGCGCAAGTTCTTTATTGTCAAAAATTTCTTTTATGATTTTATGACCGCCTTCGCTGTCTCCGTCAAATTCAACAGGATAGTCGTAAACTCAGCGATAAACGATTTTATCGCCCTATGTTTCAAATGCATTTGACTAACAAGGAAATACTGGAAAAACTCCTGTCTTTCTCCGAGGAACTACGACAGCACTATGAACTCTATCAACTTCTCTTATTCCATTTCCAAGAGAAGAACTCAGACCATTTCTTTAACCTCATCGAACAGGAATTAGCCACTGTTAATCCTATTTTCCAGACGATATTTAAGCCATTTTTAAAGGATAAGGACAAGGTTTTAAACGCCATGGAATTGCCTTATTCCAACGCCAAACTGGAAGCTACCAATAATCTCATCATCGCCATCAGGACAGCGCGTGATTGAATTCTCGAAAGAATCAATAGCCTTGCCGTAATCGCGGCTGAAATAGTAGCATCCCAGTGAGTAATGCGCAAGTGCTGTTTCCTTTGATTGGGCGATGTATCAACACTTCACCTTCAAGGGCTTCAAGTTCATCCTGCTGCCCAAGCAATACTTTCTCTATTTCTGAAATCGTCATAGCCGGTGTCGTTTTAGCTATGTGCAAATATAGCATTTCATTGATATAATACGGATAATGCTCACGTCACATTACTAATCTTTGCCCCGAGCGAACATCAGCACGCTCCCTGCCATCATCATTACAATGCCTGCCCAGATCAGATATTTCCACGGCTGCCTGACCACCTCGACAA
>JAHAYH010000061.1 GCA_018384745.1 Caryophanon sp.
GTCGGATTTTTCAAGCGTCTATTTTCCTCGCAGTCTGTGCCAGTCGCACAGCAATTTGATGAACGTGGCTTCAATGTGTACGGCGATCATCGCAACGGGACAAAATATGATGATGACGGCTATGACGTGCGTGGATTCCATCATGAAACGAAGAAAACACGTGCGCGTAAATATTATGATGAGCATGGCTTTGATGCAAAAGGTGTACATCAAAGCGGCAAAAAATATGTCGCAGGTTATGATTGCTTCGGCTACGATGCGCTTGGCTTCAATAAAGAAGGCTGGAACCGTGAAGGCTTTTACAAAGACGGTTTTAATAAGCAAGGGTACGACAAAGAGGGCTTCAATAAAAATGGGTTAAACGCATATGGTTTTAATCGTGAAGGTGTACATAAAAACGGGACGCTCTATGATGCGAAAGGCTTTAATGTAAGCGGATATAATAAAGACGGCATTGACCGACAAGGCTACAATCGCGGCGGATATAATAAAGATGGATACGACCGCGAAGGCTTTAATGAGCAAGGCTTTAATAAAAAAGGGTATGACAAAGAAGGCTACAATGCAAAAGGCTATGATAAAGAAGGGTACGATCGATACGGATTTAACGCAGCGGGCTATGACAGCGAAGGTTATGACCGAAAAGGGTTTAATAAAAAAGGCATCGACCGTGAAGGATTCAATATAGAAGGTTTTGACAAACAAGGTTACAATCGTGCAGGACAAACAGCACAAGGGTATAATCGCCAAGGGTACGATGCAGCGGGTTACAATCGCCAAGGTTTTAACAAGGAAGGATATAACCGCGAAGGCTTTAATGAGGAAGGGTACAACCGTGAAGGCTATAACGAGCAAGGCTATGATCGATATGGGTACGATGCACAAGGGTATGACGTTGACGGGCTTGATAAAGAAGGGTTCGATCAACAAGGATACGACCGGCAAGGCTATAACCGACAAGGACAGCGCAAATCATAGCACGATATTGTTTTCCTTTCGAATTTTTGTTGCGTATAATAAAGAACAGAAACGAATAAAGGAGAGAAAACATGACAATTACATTCATCCAATATCCAAAATGTACGACGTGTCGTAAAGCAAAGGCGTGGTTAACACAAAATGGTGTTGCGTTTGAGGATCTTCACATCGTAGAACAAACGCCGACAGCAGCGCAAATTCGTCAATATCACGAAGCGAGCGGTCTGCCGTTGAAAAAGTTTTTTAACACATCAGGTCAAAAATATCGCGAGCTTGGGTTGAAGGACAAATTACCGACAATGACGGATGAGGACATGTATGCGCTACTTGCATCAGACGGGATGCTCATTAAACGTCCACTTGTAACAGATGGACAAAAGGTGACATTAGGCTTTAAAGAAGCAGAGTTTGAAGCGACGTGGAAATAATTGATTTATACAGCAATGTAGCTTGTTTTCGCATGTAAACTATGGCACACTTAAACGTATAAAGCTCTTGTTTACAGCGTAGAAGGGTTGCGTATTTTGTACCTTTACAATGCGAAAATGAGCTTATGTTATTACATATTTGGAGGGGTTCTCATGAGCGTACCAGCAGGTTTATTTTATTCAAAAGAACATGAATGGGTAAAGGTTGAAGGCAATAAAGCGTATATTGGCATTACAGAATTCGCACAAAACGAATTAGGTGATATCGTATTCGTAGAACTACCAGAAGTTGATGACACAATTGCAGCCGGTGACGTATTTGGTAACGTAGAATCTGTGAAAACAGTTTCGGATTTATATGCACCTGTTTCAGGGAAAGTCGTTGAAATTAACGAAGCATTAGCAGATAGCCCAGAGCTAGTAAACGAGTCACCATACGAAGATGCATGGATGATTGCGATTGAATTAGACGATGCGTCACAACTAGATGCATTATTAGATGCAGCTGGTTATGAAGCTGTTATTTCACAATAAATGATCGAACCGCTTGGCGCATTGCGTCGAGCGGTTTTTTTGTGCTCGTTGCATCTTTGTTTTACAATAAAATAAGAACTGGAGGCGAACATATGGAGCAATGTATCCTTGTTGAAGGGCGTGCCGATGTATTGCAAGTCGCGCCGCTTGTACAACAAAGCGTCTGTATTATTCAAACGAACGGCACGATTAGTGAAGTGGCACTTGAACAATTAGTCGAGCCGTATGCTCATTTAGAGCTATTTACGTTGTTTGATGCAGATTATACGGGTGATGTGTTACGGAAGCTGATGGACCGCTTGTATAGCGAATGTACGCATCTTTATATCGATGAAGCGGACAAAGCAGTTGAATGTACACCGCGCCGCACATTGTATACGCTGCTACAAAACGCCTCAATACGCGTAAAGGATGAACGAGACAATGCAACAATGGACGAGAGCTGAGTGGGAACAAACGCGCACAGCAGCGAAAAAAACAGCCTTTTATTTATATACGCCAATGTGTGGTACGTGTGCGGTGGCGTCTAAAATGATGGATGTTGTCGAGCAACTATTTCCGGACATGCCGCTTGGCAAGGCAAACTTAAATTATATGGAGCAACTTGCATACGATTATGCGATTGAAAGCGTTCCCTGTTTACTCGTAACTGAAAACGGAGAAATTACAGAAAAAGTATATGCGTTTCAATCCGTACCTCATTTATATGAATTGTTAAAAAAATGATTGACGACTCCAACTTCATTATGGTAAAGTACCATTAATTCATTATAACTGCATATCGTTACTCTTATAAAGAGCGGTGGAGGGAAGTGCCCTATGAAGCCCGGCAACCATCATGTATATGAAAAGGTGCCAAATCACGCAAAGTTCACGCTTTGGAAGATGAGAGAACGTTTTTACGTATACGTTGAAACCTTCTACATCGAGTCGAGCATGTGGGAGGTTTTTTTGAGGACTTTATGCACGGCGGACGTTCATGGCAAACATGCAACGAAAATAGATTGAAAATAAATTGTCGCGTGATTTTTCGCAACAATCAGATAAGAATGGGAGAAAAGTATGATTTCGTTAAAAGATATTAAAAAAATATATAAAACGAAAAATGGTGACCTCACAGCGGTAAACGGTGTCGATTTAAACATTCGTCAAGGTGAAATCTTTGGCATTATCGGCTACAGTGGCGCTGGGAAAAGTACGATGATTCGTTTATTAAATGGTTTAGAAAAGCCTTCAACTGGTACCGTGACAATTAACGGGCACGAAATTTCAAGCAGTAAAGGAGCAGAGCTGCGTGCGATGCGCCAAAAGATCAGCATGATTTTCCAACACTTTAACCTACTATGGTCACGCACGGTAGCAGAAAACATCGAGTTTCCACTTGAAATTGCTGGCGTACCAAAAGAAGAGCGTAAAAAGCGCGTCGATGAACTGATTGACCTCGTTGGATTATTCGGGCGTGGCAATGCATATCCATCGCAATTATCCGGTGGTCAAAAGCAGCGTGTCGGCATCGCCCGAGCGTTAGCGAACAACCCAGAAGTGCTTCTTTGTGACGAAGCAACGTCTGCGCTGGATCCTGAAACGACGGATGCCATTTTAGATTTACTGCTCGACATCAACAAGCGTTTAAATTTAACGATTGTGCTTATTACACATGAAATGCACGTCATTCAAAAAATTTGCGACCGCGTTGCTGTCATGGAAGCGGGGAAAGTAGTTGAAATGGGCGACGTGCTACAAGTGTTCCAATCGCCACAGCAAAAAATTACGAAGCGTTTCGTCTCACAAGTATCGGGTGAAGATCAAACGAAAGAAGCAATTCGCGAGCTGAATAAAAGCTATCGTTCAGGGAAGCTCATTAAAATTACGTTCGTTGGTGAACAAACGAATGAGCCGGTCATTTCACAAATGATGAAGAAATTCCCGATCGATGCAAACATTGTACACGGTTCGATTCAGCATACACAAAGCGGTCCGTACGGTACATTGATCGTGCACTTAGAAGGTGGCGTACAAGACGTGCAAGCAGCGATTCAATTTTTAACAGATAGTAATTTACAAGCGGAGGTAGTAAGCAATGATTGAGACACTTTTTCCGAATGTAAATTGGGATAAAATGTGGGAAGCGACATACGAAACGTTATACATGACGACGATTTCAACGCTTGCGACGTTCATCATCGGTTTAGCCATTGGTATTGTTTTATTTTTAACAAGTCCGCACCAAATGTGGGCAAATAAACTCGTATACTTTTTAACGGGCTCACTTGTGAACATTTTCCGTTCCATCCCGTTTATCGTATTAATTATTTTATTAATTCCGTTCACAAAGCTAATGCTTGGAACGATTCGTGGTGTAAATGCTGCACTTCCTGCTCTCATTATTGGGGCAGCACCGTTTTATGCACGACTTGTATTAATTGCGCTACGCGAAGTGGATAAAGGTGTCATTGAAGCAGCGCGCTCAATGGGGGCGAAAACATCCACGATTATTATGAAAGTATTAGTGCCAGAATCAATGCCAGCGCTTATTTCTGGGATTACGGTGACGGCAATTGCCCTTGTTGGTTATACAGCAATGGCGGGGATTATCGGTGCAGGTGGTTTAGGGAACGCAGCGTTTATTGACGGCTTCCAACGCAGTCGCTCAGACGTTACGTTAATGGCGACAATCATCATTTTAGTCATCGTGTTCATCATTCAATTTATCGGCGACTTCATTACGAATCGCGTCGACAAGCGATAGAAATTGCGACATTTGTCGTCTTCATAAATATAAACGAATAGACAAGGGGTTTTAAGACATGAAAAAGAAAACAAAAGTATATTCATTTTTAGCGGTATCTGCATTAGCAACAAGCTTAGCAGCATGTGGTTCGGAAGAAGAAACGACATCAACAAACGATGAAGCAAAAGACGACGAAGCAACGACGGAAGAAACAACAATTACTGTTGGTGCATCATACGGCTTACACGACATCATTTTAGAAGAAGCAGCGCCAATTTTAGCCGAAGAAGGCATTACGCTTGAAGTTGAGCCATACCAAGACTACATTTTACCGAACCAAGACTTAGAAAATGGCGACTTAGATGCGAACTATTTCCAACACATTCCGTATTTAGAAAACCAAATTAAAGAGTTCGGCTATGACTTCGTAAGCATCGGTGGCGTACACGTTGAACCGATGGCGTTATATACGAAAAAATATAAATCAATCGAAGAAATTCCAGACGGCGGCACAATCATTATGTCAAACTCTGTTGCAGAGCAAGGACGCGTATTATCACTTCTTGAAGCAAGCGGCTTAATTACATTAGACCCAGAAGTGAAAAAATCAGAAGCGACGTTAGATGATATCGTTGAAAACCCGAAAAACTTAGTGATCGACGCAGAACCATCACCAGAAATTTTAGTATCGTTTTATGAAAATGAAGAAGGCGATGCAGTTGTGATTAACGCCAACTTCGCCATCGATGCAGGCATTAGCCCAGTGGATGATTCAATCGCCATTGAAGGCGCAGCATCTGATTACGTAAACGTTATTGCAACGACGAAAGAAAAAGAAAACGACCCAGCGTTAAAGCGTTTAGTGGAAGTATTACAATCAGACGAGATCGCAGACTTCATTTTAGAAGAATGGGACGGCGCGGTTGTACCAGTAGGCAAGCAGTAACTATAGCAGGAGGCGTGGACAAAATCCCCTCTCCATTGAGCAAAGCATCGGTGAATGTACCATTCGCCGATGCTTTTTGTTATGGGCAAGTTGGCTCCGTTTCGGGTAAGGTCTTTCGCACGTGCTGTTGCCGTAGAAGGCGCACCGTCCATCGTCTCACTCATTCGATCATATATATGGATGGGAAAAAGAAGAACATTCACCCCCCATATAAATAAAACAGACTAGAAATGCGTACATGACCCATCATTCATACGCTTTTTCGATGCAATGCATCACAAAAATCGATATGTTAGTTTTTCTTACATAAAATGAGTTTTTTTAGTGAATGTCGTCGGTCGTCTCGAAAAATAATTAGTGAATATGCACAATGACTTTAGTGAACATGCTCTATATCATAAAGGTATACAAAACGACATGTTACAAAACGTAACATATTGGGACGGAGGAATACGATATGAAAGAGCAACAACTATCGCCAACAAAAACATTCTCACTTGGTCTCCAGCACGTATTAGCGATGTACGCAGGGGCAATGCTCGTACCGATTATTGTCGGAGGGGCACTTGGCTTAACGCCGCAGCAATTAGCGTACTTAATCTCCATTGACTTAGTTACATGTGGAATCGCGACGTTACTACAAATGTGGAAAAACAAATATTTCGGCATCGGCTTACCGGTCGTTCTTGGTACATCATTTGTGGCAGTTACACCGATGATCGCCATTGGCAATACATACGGCATTACCGCCATTTACGGCTCGATCATTGCCGCGGGGATTGCGATGATTATTTTTGCAAGCTTCTTTAGTCAACTATTACGCTTTTTCCCACCCGTTGTGACAGGAACAGTTGTATTAATTATCGGTCTTTCACTTATTCCAACAGGGATGAAAAACATGGCAGGTGGTGCAAATAGCGAAAGCTTCGGTGCCATCGAAAACTTAGTCATTTCCGTAACAGTACTTGCGATTATTTTAGTGTTCAACAACTTCTTCACAGGCTTTTTACGCTCGGTATCCGTATTAATCGGCATCGTAGCAGGAACGATTTTATACGCAATCTTCATCAATCCGATTTCAATGGCGACGGTGAAAAGCGCATCATGGTTCCATATGCCACAGCCATTCTTCTTTGGCACACCAACATTTGAACTTGTACCGATCTTAACGATGCTGCTTGTCGCAATCGTTGTTATGATTGAATCAACGGGTGCTTTCTTAGCGCTAGGCGGCATCACAGGACGTCAATTATCGAAAAAAGAATTGCGTAACGGATACCGTGCAGAAGGAATGGCGTTCATTTTAGGTGGCTTATTTAACGCCTTCCCGTACAACACATTCGCTCAAAACGTAGGACTTGTGCAAATGTCAGGCATCAAAAAATTATCGGTGACGGTTTGCGCCGGTGGGATTATGATCGTGTTAGGTTTAGTGCCAAAAATCGCCGCGTTAGCAACGTTAATTCCAACACCTGTACTAGGTGGTGCAACTGTTATCATGTTCGGGATGGTCGTATCATCCGGCATTAAAATGTTAATTAAAGTAGACTTTAACGACAACCGCAACTTATTAATCGTCGCGTGTTCGGTATCGCTTGGCTTAGGGGCAACGGTTGTACCAGAATTATTCTCAGGCTTACCAGCAAGCTTAAAAACACTTGTCGCAGACGGCATGATCACAGGAAGCTTAGCGGCTATTTTCTTAAACGTAGCGCTTGGTGGTCTTCGCAAAAAGCAAACGAAAGAACAGCAAGAACAACAATTAAAAGAAGAAGCATTCGCACAAGCATAAGGGGGAATTTCAATGTGGCAACAACAACAGTTTGAACATGTATTTGAGCATTCAGCGTACATTGTTGAACGTGCCTTTGCACAACAAGAACCGACAACACCAGAAGGGTTATTTCAATCGTTCGTCGGTGTGATGGCAACTTTATCGGAGCAAGAGCAGCTACAACTGCTTCGTGCTCACCCAAGCTTAGGGGCAAACATCAACATGACAACAAGCTCCGTCAACGAGCAAACATCCGCGGGGTTACGTGCATTAACAGCTGAACAATATGCGCTATTTTCAAAAATGAACGTCGCATATGAGGAACGATTTGGCTTTCCATTTATTATTGCAGTAAAAGGAAAATCTGCAGATGAAATTTATACTGTCATGGAATCACGCATTACAAACAGCTATGATGAAGAACTTCGCGAAGCGCTCGAACAAGTACTTCTTATTGCGAAATATCGTTTTGAAGACGTAGTAGGGGTGAGTGTATGACGACGATGACGACGCATGTATTAGATGTTTATCACGGCACGCCAGCAAGCGGTGTAACGATCACTATATCACAGCAACAAAACGGCATGTTTCAAGTCATAAAAACAGTGGTGACAAACGATCAAGGACGCTGTGACGAACCGTTATTTACAGAGGCAAAGATCGGTACATATGAGTTGTTGTTTCACATTGGGGATTATTACAAAGTGCGTGGTGTCGCGTTACCAGAGCCGGCATTTTTACATGAAGTGCCTGTACGCTTTAGCATTGCAGAGGAAGATGGACATTACCATATTCCGCTAATTGTCTCCCCGTGGAACTATCAAGTATATCGTGGTAGTTAATTATATCAATATAATAAAAATAGCGGCTGCTTCGTTTGTGCGAACAGCCGCTTTTCATTATTGAAATTGTGACAAACGCGAAAAGAAATTGTTCACGAAGTTTAAAAACACTTCTTCAGAAGGTGCAAGATCTCGGTTGATTGGTGAAATAATGCCGACGGTGCGACGAATATCGGGCAGCGCGATTGGTACTTTCACGGTGAAGCGTGGTGAGGAGTCGTAAAATGAGCTTTCTGGTAACAGGCTAACGCCAACACCAGCAGCAACAAGCCCTTTAATAGCATCCATATCTTCGCCGACAGATGTAATGTTTGGCACAAATCCAATCGAACGACAGGCGTCTACCGCTACGGTGTGTAAAATATAGTTTTCTGGAAATAAGACGAAATCTTCGTCCTTTAAATCGATTAAGTTAATGCTTTTTTCTTTGGCGAGGCGGTGGTTGGCTGGAAGTAAAGCTGAGATGCTTTCGCTAAATAGGACGACCGGTTCAATCGCTTCATCTTTTGGTGGCAGCGGTCCTAAAAAGGCTAAGTTGAGCTCGCGATTTTTCACCGATTCGATTAAAAAGCGGTACGAGCCTTGTCGTAGTTGGAATGAAATGTCTGGGTATTCTTTTTTAAACGCTGAAATAATGGTCGGTAATAAATAACTTGCTAAGCTTGTTGGGAAGCCAATTTTAATTGTTCCCTTTGTCGGATCTAAAAATTCCTCGACTTGCTTTGACGCAAAATCAATCGCTTTTAACGCGGTTAATGTATGCTCCAAAAATATTTTCCCTACAGGTGTTAATTTGACGTTACGTCCGATTCGCTCAAATAATGCCGTGCCTAATTCATCTTCTAAATTCGCAATTTGGCGGCTAATCGCGGATTGCGCAACGTGTAAATGCTCCGCAGCTTCAGAAATATGCTCGCGCTCAGCTACCTCCACGAAGTAACGTAATTGGCGTAATTCCAATACTTTTCACCCCATCTATCTCATAGTTAGATTGTTTCTATCCAAATTATATATTGTTTATATTATTTTGAAAACTTTAAAATGAAAATTAGCGAAACGTAAACGAAAAAACTTTGGGGGGATTTACAATGACTTTTCATCAGTATCCAAACGAGCAAGGTTTATATAAGCCAGAATTCGAACATGACGCATGCGGAATCGGCATGTATGCAAATGTGAAAGGCAACGCGTCACATGACATCGTATTGAAAGGTTTAGAGATGCTATGCAGACTCGAGCACCGCGCAGGACGTGGGGGAGACGGCACGGGAGATGGTGCAGGCATCATGGTGGAAATTCCACACGACTATTTCAACACATGCGTAAAAGAGCTTTCATTACCTGAACGTGGCAAATACGGGGTAGCGCAAATGTTCTTTACACATGACGAGGAAGAACGCTTACAAATTGAAGCGAAATTTAACGAGCTGATTGAAGCGGAAGGACAACAGCTGATCGGTTGGCGTACAGCACCGACAAACGCAGCACCACTTCGTCAAACAGCAAAAGACTCAGCGCCGTTTGTACGTCAATTATTCATTGGGGCAGTTGGCGTGGAAGGACTTGCGTTTGAACGTAAATTATACATCATCCGCAAGCAAGTCGAGCATTGGGCAAATGCGCAAGGTTTTACATTTTATTGCCCGAGTATGTCAAGCCGCACGATGGTGTTTAAAGGACTACTCAACCCAGAAGAAGTAAGCACATTTTATGAAGACCTACAACATGAACAGTTTGTATCTGCATTCGCATTAGTACATTCTCGCTACTCAACAAACACGTTCCCAAGCTGGCAACGTGCACATCCAAACCGCTACATCATTCACAACGGAGAAATTAACACATTACGAGGCAACATTAACTGGATGCGCGCACGTGAGCAACGCTTCGTATCAGAAGCATTCGGTGATGATTTACAAAAGCTTTTACCAATCATTGATACAACAGGCTCTGACTCATCGATGTTAGATAATGCCTTTGAATTTTTCGTATTAGCAGGACGTACACCAGCACATACGGCAATGATGTTAATTCCAGAGCCATGGACAGAAAACCCACACATTTCAGATGATAAAAAAGCATTTTACGCATACCATGCAAGCTTAATGGAGCCTTGGGATGGACCGACGGCAATTTGCTTCACAGATGGCAAACAAATCGGTGCCATTTTAGACCGTAACGGCTTACGACCAGCGCGCTATTATGTAACAAAAGACGACCACATTATTTTCTCTTCTGAAACAGGTGTCGTAGATGTGGCAGAAGAAGATGTATTATACAAAGAAAATGTCGCACCAGGACGCATGCTACTCATTGACTTAGAAGCTGGCAAAATTGTGTCAGACGACGAGCTGAAATCACAAATGGCCGCTGCGCAGCCATATGCTGATTGGTTAGAGGAAAACTTACTAACGGTGAAGTCACAAGAGGAAGTACCAACGCCGCTTGCGGACATTACAACACGTCAAAAAGTGTACGGTTACACATTTGAAGATGTGCAAAAATACATTGTGCCGCTTGCGCGTGACGGCAAAGATCCGCTTGGGTCAATGGGGAATGATACGCCGCTTGCTGTGCTGTCAGACCGTCCACAATCACTGTTTAACTATTTCAAGCAGCTGTTTGCACAAGTAACGAACCCACCGATTGACTCGATTCGTGAGCACATCGTGACGTCAACAATGACGATGCTCGGAGCGGAAGGCGATTTGTTACATCCAACTGCGCATAACGCCAAACGTATTTTACTCGATGCACCTGTATTAACGACAGGGGAATTTGACCAAATTACGTCAAACATTGAACTTGAGTTCCAAGGTGCCGCGATTTCCCTTCAATTTACTGAAGATTTAGAAAGTGAACTGGCGCGTTTACAGAAGGAAGCAGACCGCGCCATCGCACAAGGTGTGACGCTGCTTGTGTTAACAGATGAGCTCGAAAATCCAATGACACCAACGATTCCAATGTTGCTTGCGGTAAGTAGCTTACATCAATATTTAGTGCGCACAGGGAAACGTACACAAGTGAGCTTGCTTGCACATTCTGCAGAAACGCGCGAAGTACATCACTTTGCCGCGTTGATCGGCTTCGGTGTTGATGCGATTCACCCGTACTTAGCATACGCAACGATTCAAGAGGCGATCGAAAAAGGACATTTAGAGCTATCATATGACGACGCGGTGCGCAAATTCCGTAAAGGTGCAAGCGAAGGTGTCGTAAAAGTGATGTCAAAAGTCGGCATTTCAACGGTGCAATCATACCGCGGTGCGCAAATTTTTGAAGCGGTTGGCATTTCACAAGACGTCATTGATGCACACTTTACAGGCACAGCGTCACAAATTGACGGCATCGATTTAGCAACAATTGGAGAGGAAGCAAAACGTCGTTTCCAACAAGCAGATGACAAAGCAGAGTTAGATTCAGGCTCACAATTCCAATGGCGTGCCAATGGTGAACACCATGCGTTTAACCCAAAAACGATTCATACGTTGCAATGGGCGGCACGTAAAAATGACATTGGCTTGTACCGCATGTTCTCAGAAATGGCAAATGAGGAACGCTTAGGCTTTTTACGTAATTTATTTGCGTTTAAACAAACAACGCCAGTTGCTCTTGAAGATGTTGAACCGGTTGAATCGATTGTAAAACGCTTTAAATCAGGCGCGATGTCGTTTGGCTCGTTATCACAAGAAGCGCATGAAACGCTTGCGATTGCGATGAACCGCTTAGGTGCACGCTCAAACTCAGGGGAAGGCGGCGAAGACCCAGCGCGCTTTATAAAAGATGAAAATGGCGATGATCGTCGCAGCGCCATTAAACAAATTGCGTCAGGTCGCTTTGGCGTAAAATCACATTACCTTGTTAATGCAGATGAACTGCAAATCAAAATGGCACAAGGGGCAAAGCCAGGGGAAGGCGGGCAACTGCCAGGAAATAAAGTATATCCATGGGTAGCAGATGTACGTGGTTCAACAACAGGTGTTGGCTTAATTTCACCACCACCGCACCACGATATTTACTCAATTGAAGATATGGCACAGCTTATTCATGATTTAAAAAATGCTAACCGTCATGCGCGCATTTCCGTAAAACTTGTATCAAAAGCAGGTGTTGGAACAATCGCAGCAGGTGTTGCGAAAGGGGCAGCGGATGTCATCGTCGTATCAGGTTATGACGGCGGGACAGGTGCATCGCCGAAAACGTCGATTCAGCATACAGGTTTACCGTGGGAGCTTGGCTTAGCAGAAGCGCACCAAACGCTCATGTTAAATGGACTGCGCGACCGCGTAACGCTTGAGACAGACGGCAAGCTTATGACCGGCAAAGACGTCATTATGGCTGCACTGCTTGGCGCAGAGGAATTTGGCTTTGCGACAGCACCGTTAATCGTTATGGGTTGCATTATGATGCGTGCATGTCACTTAGATACATGTCCAGTAGGGGTTGCAACACAAAACCCAGAGCTACGTGCAAAGTTTACAGGCTCAGCAGATCACATCGTCAACTACATGCGCTTTATCGCACAAGAAATGCGCGAAATTATGGCAAGCCTTGGCTTCCGCACAGTGGAAGAAATGGTTGGGCGCACGGATGTTTTAGAAGTGAGCGAGCGTGCCATGCAGCATTGGAAAGCGTCACAGCTCGACTTAACGAAGCTGTTACACCAAGTAGACGGTGTGCGTACGAAGCAACAAGAGCAAAACCATTTCATCGCAGAAAGCTTTGATATGACGCATTTAATGCAGGACGCTGCACCAGCGATCGAACGCGGCGAAAAGGTAGACGTGACGTATGCGATTAAAAATACAGACCGCGTTGTCGGCACAATTGTCGGCAGTGAAATTTCGCGTAAATACGGCGAGCAAGGCTTACCGGAAGATACGGTGAAATTGAACTTCAACGGGCCAGCTGGGCAAAGCTTCGGTGCTTTCATTCCACGCGGCATGACGATGACGTGTACCGGCGATGTTAATGACTACTTCGGCAAAGGGTTATCCGGCGGGAAGCTAGTCGCGATTGCCCCAATTAAAGGGGAGCAAGAGACAAATGTCATCGGTGGGAACGTCTGCTTATACGGTGCAACGAGCGGTAAAGTGTTTATGAACGGACGTGCAGGACATCGCTTTGCGGTGCGTAACTCAGGGGCACACGTCGTTGTAGAAGGCATCGGGGACCACGGCTTAGAGTACATGACAGGTGGACGCGTCGTTATTTTAGGCGACACGGGGAAAAACTTTGCAGCCGGGATGTCAGGTGGGATTGCATATGTTTTACCGACGAATGCTGCAGCGTTTAAAGCGCTTTGCAACATGGAGATGATTCGCTTTGAAAAGCTCGAATCAAACGTTGAAAAAGAAGCGGTGCGTCAATTAATTATTGAACATTTAAATGAAACAGGCAGCAACAAAGCATTAGATGTTCTTGCAAACTGGGAAGATACAGTTGGGCAATTTGTGAAAGTTGTACCGACGGATTACCAAGCGATGTTAGATGAAATGGAATTCTTTAAGCTGCAAGGCTTCAATGACAGAGAAGCGGCAATGCAAGCATTTGCGAAAGCGACGGGCACAGAGTACGCAGCTTCTAAATAAATAGGTAAAAGGAGAAGTAGTAATGAGGCTACTTCTTGCTTTTCCAAAGTGACGAGCGATTGATCATGCTAAGGAGGGGTTCATGTGGGGAAACCAACAGGATTTATGGAGTTTAAGCGACAAAAAACGAAAGAGCAGCAGCCGTTAGCGCGTATCGGTCATTTTGAGGAATATGCACAGCGTTTAACAGACGAGCAGCTACAAACGCAAGGGGCACGCTGTATGGATTGTGGTACGCCATTTTGTCATATGGGGATCGAAATTCGTGGATCAGCAGCGGGCTGTCCAATTAACAACGTTATTCCAGAGTGGAACGATTTAGTGTATAACGGCAAATGGCAAGAGGCGCTTGACCGTTTACATTTAACGAACAACTTCCCAGAGTTTACAGGGCGCGTTTGTCCAGCGCCATGTGAAGGTTCATGTGTATTAGGTATCAATGAGCCAGCTGTGGCGATTAAATCCATTGAGCGTTCAATTATTGATAAAGGATTTGAAGAAGGGTGGGTCGTACCGCGTATTCCGCGTCACCGCACAGGGAAAACGGTTGCCATTATCGGTTCAGGTCCAGCAGGCTTAGCAGCAGCGGATGAATTAAATCAGCAAGGGCACACGGTGACGGTGTACGAGCGTTCAGATCGCGCTGGTGGTTTACTGATGTATGGTATTCCAAACATGAAGCTTGAAAAAGACGTTATTGAGCGCCGCATTCAACTGCTGCAGCAAGAAGGCATTACGTTTGTATATAACACAGAAATCGGTGTCGACATGACAGCGGAAGAGCTACGTGCAAAATACGACGCGGTTCTCCTTGCAACAGGTGCACAAAAGCAGCGTGCGTTACGCATTGAAGGGTCAGAAGGTAACGGTGTCGTACTGGCGATGGATTATTTAACGAGCGTGACAAAAAGCTACGTGCATTCAAACTTTGAAGATGGACAAGCGATGAATGTAGAAGGGAAAAACGTCATCGTCATCGGCGGTGGTGATACAGGGGCAGACTGTGTCGCAACGGCGATTCGTCAAAATTGTAAATCGGTTGTGCAGTTTGGTAAGCACCCGAAATTGCCAAATGCGCGCACAGAGGAAACGATGTGGCCGAAAGATCCAAACACATTTACGTTTGATTATGCCTATGAGGAGGTCGATGCAAAGCTTGGGCGCGACCCGCGTGAATATTGCATTCATACGGAAAAAATTGTGTGTGATCGAGATGGCAACATTCAAGAGCTACACACAATTTATATGGAAAAAATTCTTGGTGAAGATGGCTTCCATTACTTTAAAGAGCTACCAGGTACAGAGAAAGTATGGCCTGTTGACTACATTTTCGTCGCAATCGGCTTCGAAGGTGTGGAAAAAGAGCTGCCAGAGCAATTTGGTGTAGAGCTTATTAACAATCGCATTGCCGCAACGATTAAAGATTATCAAACGACAGTGCCAGGCGTCTTCACAGCAGGAGATGCACGTCGCGGTCAAAGCTTAGTCGTATGGGCGATTAAAGAAGGGCGAGAAGCAGCAGCAGCTGTGCATCAGTTTTTAGTGCGCGAGGCAGTTTCAGCGTAATTTACGCAAATTTTAATAGGAAGAAACGAGGGATTACCCCCAAAGTATGTACCTCTTTCTTATAAACGGACAGCTTGTGCATTTGCCGCGCAAGCTGTTTTCTTCACGTTTAAAGCGTTTTCAAATGCATCGCTGCAAATTGAAATTCATTCTCATTTGTGGGAGCCTTATTGAAAATAAAAAATCTGACAATAGTTGCACAAGATGCAATATTCCACTACTATATTCTATTAGATGTCAAGACATAATTTTGCCGAAGAAAAGAGTTACATTAAAATGATTCTAATTTGTTGCATTGCTTTTCTATTTCGGTTAAGATGATGATTGACGATAAATGAGGGGTAAACTTCTCATAATGAACATATATACGGAGGTATAATAATGGCAACTTTAGAAATTAAAGATCTTCACGTTGAAATCGACGGTAAAGAGATTTTAAAAGGTGTAAACCTTACAATTAATACAAACGAAGTACACGCAATCATGGGTCCAAACGGTACTGGTAAATCGACATTAGCTTCAGCAATTATGGGTCACCCTAAATATGAAGTAACACAAGGTGAAGTTTTACTTGATGGCGAAAACGTTTTAGAAATGGAAGTTGATGAGCGCGCACAAGCTGGTCTTTTCCTAGCAATGCAATACCCATCAGAAATCGCTGGTGTTACAAACGCGGACTTCTTACGTTCTGCAATTAATGCACGTCGTGAAGAAGGCGATGAAATTTCATTAATGAAATTCATTAAAGAATTAGACAAAACAATGGAATTTTTAGAAATGCCAGAAGAGATGGCACAACGTTACTTAAACGAAGGCTTCTCTGGCGGTGAGAAAAAACGTAACGAAATTTTACAAATGATGATGATCAAACCAACATTCGGTATTTTAGATGAAATCGACTCTGGTTTAGATATCGATGCATTAAAAGTAGTATCTAAAGGGATCAACGCAATGCGCGGCGAAGGCTTCGGCTGCTTAATGATCACGCACTACCAACGCTTATTAAACTACATCACACCTGATTACGTACACGTAATGATGCAAGGTAAAGTCGTAAAATCTGGCGGCCAAGAATTAGCTCAAAAATTAGAGGCTGAAGGTTACGAGTGGATCAAAGCTGAATTAGGTATCGAAGACACAGACACAGTAACAGAAGAAGCATAATTTAAGGAGGACGTTCAAGATGACGGTTGAAACAAAATTAGCGTTATTGGTAGAAGAAGTTCGCGCGTTCTCACAACAACACGGAGAGCCACAAGCATTCGCTGATTTCCGCGCTAACGCACTACAACAAGCGGCTGAGTTAGACTTACCAAAACCAGACCGCACAAACATTTCAAAATGGAACTTTATCGACGTAGCAACGCACACAGTTGAAAGTGCAGCATACGCTTCATTAGATGAGTTACCAGCAGACGTAAAGGCAATCATTGATGCGGAAGCACAACAAAACCTTTACATTCAACGCAACAACACACCAGCATTCACACGCGTTTCAGACGCATTAACTGCTAAAGGTGTAATTATTACAGACATTCAAACAGCGGTACGCGACCACGCGGACTTAGTTGAACAATATTTCATGACAACTGCTGTAAAAGTAGATGAGCATAAATTAACAGCTTACCACGCTGCACTTGTAAACGGTGGTGTATTCGTATACGTACCACGTAACGTGATCGTAGAAGAGCCAATCCAAGTTGTATTCGTACACGACAATACGGAAGCTTCATTATTCAACCACGTATTAATCGTTGCTGAGCAATCATCAGCGGTAACATACGTTGAAACATATATTTCAACAGTAGAAGAAGCAAAAGGTCAAGTGAACGTTGTAACAGAAGTCATCGCAAAAGACAACGCACAAGTAACATTTGGTGCAGTAGATAACTTAACAGCTGGTTTCACTGCTTACATGAACCGTCGTGGTCACGCTGAGCGCGATGCGAAAATCGACTGGGCATTAGGCTTAATGACATCTTCAGATACAATTTATGAAAACACAACGAACTTAATCGGTGACAACTCAACATCTGACTTCAAGATGGCAACTGTTGGTACAGGTACGCAAAAGCTAAACTTCACAACGTTAATTCGCCAATGGGGTAAAAACTCTGATGGTCAAATTTTAAAACACGGCGTTATGAAGGATGCAGCGCAATCGATCTTCAACGGGATCGGTCACATTATGCACGGCGGTACGAAAGCAAACGCAGAGCAAGAATCTCGCGTATTAATGCTTTCTGAAGGTGCGCGTGGTGATGCGAACCCGATTTTATTAATTGATGAAGATGATGTAACAGCAGGACACGCAGCATCTGTAGGACGTGTTGACCCGACTCAACTTTACTACTTAATGAGCCGCGGTATTTCGCAAACAGAAGCAGAGCGCCTTGTAATTCATGGATTCCTTGCGCCAGTTGTAACTAATCTGCCAATCGAAGGCGTTAAAAAGCAGCTGACGGAGGTTATCGAAAGGAAAGTTCGATAATGCTAAAAGACATTAAAAGCTATTTCCCAATTTTAAATCAAGAAATTAACGGGTCTCCACTTGTGTATCTTGATAGCGCAGCCACTTCACAAAAGCCAATTCAGGTCATTGAAGCTGTAAAAAATTATTATGAGCTAGAAAACTCAAACGTTCATCGCGGCGTGCACACGTTAGGTAACCGTGCAACAGACGCGTATGAAGGTGCTCGTGAAAAAGTACGTAAATTCATTAACGCAACATCAACGAAAGAAATTATTTTCACGCGTGGCACGACGACTTCGATTAACATGGTGGCGAGCGGTTATGCGCGCCAAAATTTAAAAGAAGGCGATGAAATTGTTATCACGTACATGGAACACCATGCGAACTTAATTCCTTGGCAGCAAGCTGCAAAGGCAACAGGCGCGGTGTTAAAATATATCGACTTAGAAGCAGATGGTACGATTTCTTTAGAAAACGTCCGCAAACAAATTACATCGAACACGAAAATTGTTTCGATGGGTATGGCTTCAAACGTGATGGGGAGCATTAACCCAATCAAAGAAGTAACGCAAATCGCACACGAACATGGTGCCATCATGGTTGTCGATGCAGCGCAAGGCGCACCGCATTTACGCATTGATGTGCAAGATTTAGACTGTGACTTCCTTGCGTTCTCTGGGCATAAAATGTGCGCTCCTACAGGTATTGGTGTACTATATGGTAAACAAGCAATTCTTGAAAATATGGAACCAGTTGAATTTGGCGGAGAAATGATTGATTTCGTCGGCTTATACGATGCAACATGGAAAGAGCTTCCTTGGAAATTTGAAGGTGGTACACCAATTATTGCAGGTGCAGTAGGATTAGGTGCAGCCATCGACTTTTTAGAGGAAATCGGCCTTGATAAAATCGCAGCACATGAGCATGCATTAGCTGCTTATGCGATGGACCAGTTGGAAACAATTGATGGTCTTGCTATTTACGGACCGCGTGATGCGAATAAGCGTTGCGGTTTAGTGACATTCAATTTAGACGATGTGCATCCACATGATGTCGCAACGGTGTTAGATATGAATGGCATTGCCGTTCGTGCAGGTCATCACTGTGCTCAACCGCTAATGAAATGGTTAAATGTGTCAGCTACAGCACGCGCAAGCTTCTACGTTTACAATGACGAGGAAGATATTGACAAGTTAGTAGCAGGATTGCGTACGGCGAAGGAGTATTTCAACGATGTCTTTTAACAATTTAGATCAATTATATCGCTCAGTTATTATGGATCATTATAAAAATCCACGTAACAAAGGCTCATTAGATGATACAAGTGTCACAATTGACATGAACAACCCAACGTGCGGTGACCGCATTCACTTAACGTTATTAGTCGAAGACGGCATTGTAAAAGATGCGAAATTTGACGGCGAAGGCTGCTCAATTTCAATGTCTTCAGCATCGATGATGACGCAAATCATTAAAGGGAAAACAGTCGAAGAAGCAAATGAGCTTGCGGAGATTTTCTCTCAAATGATGCTTGGGGAAGAATACGATGATGAAAAATACGACTTAGGTGATGTGGAAGCATTACAAGGTGTTGCGAAATTCCCAGCGCGTATTAAATGTGCGACGCTATCATGGAAAGCAATGCAAAAAGGCGTAAAAGAAGAATAGAAGTCGGTTTATGTGTTGGAGAGGTCGCACGCGTGCGACCTACACATAACACGGCAATCGAACGGAGGAGAACAACATGGCGAAAAAAATGCCAGATATCGGCGATTACAAGTATGGTTTCCATGACAAGGACGTATCAATTTTCCGTTCAGAGCGTGGTTTAACAGAAGAAATCGTTCGTGAAATTTCAAATATGAAAGAAGAGCCACAGTGGATGTTAGATTACCGCTTAAAAGCTCTACACAAGTTTTATGAAATGCCAATGCCACAATGGGGCGGCGACCTTTCATCATTAAACTTCGATGAAATTACGTACTACGTAAAGCCATCTGAAGCAACGCAAAAGTCTTGGGATGAAGTACCTGAAGAAATCAAAGCAACATTTGATAAATTAGGGATTCCTGAAGCGGAGCAAAAATATCTTGCAGGTGTATCAGCGCAGTACGAATCTGAAGTAGTATACCACAACATGAAGCAAGATTTAGAAGACTTAGGGATCGTTTTCAAAGATACAGATTCTGCATTAAAAGAAAACGAAGACATCTTCAAAAAGTATTGGGGTACAGTAATCCCTTACACAGATAACAAATTCGCAGCGTTAAACTCTGCAGTTTGGTCTGGTGGTTCATTCATTTACGTACCAAAAGGCGTAAAAGTGGATACACCATTACAAGCATACTTCCGAATTAACTCTGAAAACATGGGTCAATTCGAGCGTACATTAATCATCGTGGATGACGAAGCTTCTGTACACTACGTAGAAGGATGTACAGCACCAGTTTACACAACGAACTCTTTACACTCAGCTGTAGTAGAAATCATCGTTGGTAAAGATGCTTACTGCCGTTACACAACAATCCAAAACTGGGCAAACAACGTATACAACTTAGTAACAAAACGTACAGTTGTTGAAGCTGGTGGTACGATGGAGTGGATCGACGGTAACATCGGTTCGAAGTTAACAATGAAATACCCTGCTTGTATCTTAAAAGGTGAAGGCGCTCGTGGTATGACATTATCAATCGCTCTAGCTGGTCGCGGTCAGCACCAACACGCTGGTGCGAAAATGATTCACTTAGCACCAAACACATCTTCAACAATCGTTTCAAAATCGATTGCAAAACAAGGTGGTAAAGTAACGTACCTTGGTCAAGTTAAATTCGGTAAAAACGCTAAAGGTGCTCGTGCAAACATCGAGTGTGATACGTTAATTATGGATAACGAGTCTACATCAGACACAATTCCATACAACGAAATGTTAAACGACCAAGTTTCTTTAGAGCACGAAGCGAAAGTTTCAAAAGTATCTGAAGAACAATTATTCTACTTAATGTCTCGTGGTATTTCTGAAGAAGAAGCGACAGAAATGATCGTAATGGGCTTCATCGAGCCATTTACAAAAGAATTACCAATGGAATACGCAGTAGAAATGAACCGTTTAATCAAGTTCGAGATGGAAGGTTCAATCGGTTAATTCGATTTTTCAAAACTCTCATGCAGCCGCATGGGAGTTTTTTTGTATAATGGGAGGGAAATAGTTTTATAATGTTATTGTTCGTCGTCGCTTACATTTCAAAACGATTCCACCCATTTTCTTTGAAAGATTTAGTTGAATGATGGTCGGAAGTAGCAATGAATTTAAGTTTGTGAACTTGGATCGGTACTACAATTATAAAACATATGAAACAGATATTGCTGTACAAGCTAGAGGGCAGCGACGAGCAGCTATTGCAACAACGATTTCATGTGTAATGAGTTTGAGTGTATATTCAATTTGGCTAAATGAAGATACGTTTCATATTGAATACAAAGCTGCATTTTCAACGTAGTATAGGTGTTAGAAAGTGCGAGCTGCAATACGCGACGAGCAAAAGCAAAGGTAATTAACCTATAAAAAATAATATTGAACGGAGGCGTGGGCAATGATTTATATTGGTGCAACAGGATGGAGCGACCATCCTTTATTGTATAGTGAGGCAACTGCTGCGCGTGACAAACTATTTGATTATAGCGGATATTTTCCATGTGTAGAACTCGATACGTCTTTTTATGCGATCCCGCGCCCGGAGACGATTGATAAATGGTGCAGTGAAACGCCTGATTCCTTTCAGTTTATCGTAAAAGCATATCAAGGCATCACCGGACATCAGCGCGGTGACGACGTGCCATTTGAGACGAAAAATGATATGTTCAATGCGTATCGCACTGCACTGGATACGTTTATGAAACATGGGAAACTCGGTTGTGTGCTTGCGCAGTTTCCACCATGGTTTGATTGCAAAAAAGAAAATATTACGTATTTACGTTATTTGCGTCAGCAGCTTGCCGATTATCCAGTAGCAATTGAGTTTCGTAATGAAACGTGGTATCAAGAAAAATTTCAACAACGGACGCTCGCGTTTTTGCGCGAACAAAACTTCATTCACGTCGTATGTGATGAGCCACAAGCGGGCAGTGGTTCTGTGCCACTCGTTCCAGTCGCGACGCATGATAAAGCATTTTTACGCATTCATGGCCGCAATCTACATGGTTGGCGCAACATTGGCAACGCCGCAGATTGGCGAAAGGTGCGTACGTTGTATGATTATAACGATGAAGAGTTGCAGCAACTCGTCGAGCATACGACGACGCTTGCAGCACAAGCGAAGCACGTATTCGTTATTTTTAACAACAACTCCGGTGGACATGCGGTCAAAAACGCCAAGCAATTTCAACAGATGCAAAACATTGAATATACACATTTATCACCAAAACAAATCGATTTATTTGAAGGAGAGTTGTAATGGGTTTCATCGTGTTAGCATTACTCGCTATTAGTGCGGGCTTTTTAGGTGCGTTACTTGGCTTAGGCGGCGGTGTCATTTTAGTGCCAGGTGCGCTATTTATTAGCAGCGCAACGGACTGGATTACACCGCTGACGCCACAATCAGCAGTCGGTTTATCGGTGATGATGATGATTTTTACAGGCTTTGCATCGAGCATGTCGTATATGAGATCAGGTCTTGTCGATCAGCGGGCAGGGCTTGTATTTTTTGCAGGTGCTGCACCAGGAGCGATTGTCGGTGCCATTTTAAATGGGCGCTTTGATGTGCCGTCATTTAACTTGTTTTTTGGCGTGCTGCTCATTGTGTTAGCAAGCATTATGCTGTTGCGCGATTATATGAAGCCACTCAACTTTTTTGTGAAGCGTGCGCACACAAAAACGTTCGTCGATCAAGACGGTCGCACGTTTACATACGGTTATCCGGTCACGATGGCGGTGATGATTTCATTTGTTGTCGGTATGCTTTCAGGGTTGTTTGGTATTGGTGGTGGGGCGTTGCTCGTACCAGCGATGCTGCTATTATTTCATTTTCCACCGCACATGGCCGTTGCGACGTCGATGTTTTTAGTCTTTTTATCGTCATTGGTCAATGCAGGAAGTCATATGACGCTTGGCAACATTCCGTGGGCGAATGTGTTGCCGGTCGTGATTGGCGGTTACATTGGTGGGAAGCTTGGCGCTGCCACAAATAAAAAAATTCAATCGAAAACGCTCGTCATTATATTACGTGTCGTTTTACTCGTAATGGGCATTCGTTCTGTTATGATTGGGTTAATCGGTTAATTTGGAAAAGGGGTCGAATTTCCATGCTAGAAACGATACATATATTACATACAAATGACGTGCATAGCCATTTTACATATTGGCCACAAACTGCACGTTTTCTAAAAGCGCGTCGCCATGATTTAGCAAACAGTGACGAAACGCTGGTCGTCATCGATTTAGGGGATCATATGGATCGCTCGAACTTTTACACAGAGGCAACGCTCGGTAAAGGCAATGTAGAGCTGTTAAATGACGCGCAGTACGACATTGTGACGATTGGGAACAATGAAGGCATTACGCTCGATCATGATGATTTACGAACGCTCTATAACGAAGCGACGTTTGACGTCATCGTTGGCAATATGACGAGTAAAAATGGCATTGATCCGAAGTGGCTGAAGCGTTCGACAGTGCGAACGACGAAGCAAGGAACGAAAATTGGCTTTGTTTCAGCGACGGCGGATTTTCGTGTCTTTTACGATAAGCTCGGTTGGACGACAACAGAGCCACGTCAGGCGATTATAGAGGAAGTAAAGCGTCTAGCCCCAACGGTAGACATCGTGCTATGTATGTCGCATTTAGGGCGCTATGAGGACGAGCTGTTGGCACAGGAATGTCCGCAGCTTACGGCGATTTTCGGTGCGCATACGCATCACGTGTTTTTACATGGTGAGCTGCATCATGACGTATTGTTAACAGGCGGCGGTAAATACGGCCAGTACATTGGTGAATTAACGCTGCACTATGATGCACAGCAAAAGCGTGTGACGTATCGCAATGAGCGGTTGATCGATTGTTCGCAGTTGCCGACAGCGCAGGAAGATGAGCAATTTGAAGCGATGTTAACAGCGAAAGCGCAGGCGATGCAGCAAGAGCCATTATTTTATTTGCCGACGCATTTGAATAAAGAATGGTATCATCATTCGCAGCTATCGCGCTTTTTTGCGAACGCTCTGTTTGCGCAAGTGGAGGGAGATTGCGCGATGTTTCACGCGGGCATTTTCAAAGATGATTTGCATCGAGGCGCTGTAACCGCATACGATTTACATCGCATCTTACCACATCCGATTAACGTGTGTGTGATGGAGCTAAATGGCGCGCAGCTAAAAGAAGCGTATTTGCAATCGTTTAATGAAGATTGGCCGCGAAAAGAAATGAAAGGACTTGGTTTTCGCGGTGTCGTATTAGGGAATATGTTGCACTATAATATGAGGCTAAATGATCAACATGAACTGGAAGTCAACGGCCAAGTCGTACAAGCGAAAAAAGTGTATAAACTCATAACTTTGGATATGTATACATTTGGCTTTTTCTTCCCAAGCTTTAAATATGCGAAGAAGGAGTATATTTTACCGTACTTTTTACGCGATATTTTCAAACATTATGCACAAAAAATATTTTCCACGTAAGCGCCATATAAATATTTCTAAATAGTACGATAGTGGCTATAATAAAAGATAGTTACTTCTATCTAGAAAGGATGCGTGGTACGATGCGGTTGATTTCAATTGATACGTTGAAAGTTGGCATGATACTCGGACGTACGATATGGAATGAAGCAGGACATCCGTTGATACAGCAAGGCGTAGCAATCTCACCAGTGATTTTAAATCGTTTAAAAGAATTAAATATTAAATATATGTATATTGACGATGAACTGACAAAAGGTATTGATATTGAAGAAACAGTACCTGTACATGTGCGCCAAAAAGTTGTATCAAACATTACACAATCGTTCGAAGGCATTCGAAAGATGGAAGCAAAAAAAGCCTCTTTAGTGTTGGATAAACAAACGAAACTGTTGAATTTTTTAGTCGATGATTTGCTCGATTCGATTTTAAATAGTAAAGAAATATTAACGGTGCTAACGGACGCATATTTATACGATGAGTACATTTATCAGCACTCCTTTCAAGTAGCGCTCTATGCGTTGGCGATTGGACGTGAGCTCGGGCATAATGCGAACGATTTACACGTCATCGGACTAGGTGCAATGCTCCATGACATTGGCAAAATGCTTGTGCCAATAGAGTTATTACAAAATCCTTCTCGTTTAAGCGATGTGGAATTTGAAGAAGTGAAGCAGCACACGCGTCATGGCTTTGATATTTTACGCAATTTACACACGATGTCACTCATTATTGCGCACTGTGCATTCCAGCATCATGAGCGATTAGATGGCAGCGGTTATCCACGCGGTCTTGTCGAGTTTGAAATTCATCCGTATGCGAAAATTATCGCAGTGGCCGACGTGTTTGATGCGATGACATCAAACCGTGTGTATCGCGATAAAATGTTGCCGGTGAAGGCGCTTGAAATTATCGAAAATGGCAAAGGAACATTGTACGATACAAAAGTGGTAGAAGCGTTAAAGCGCACGGTCGTACATTATCCAAATGGGAGCGTCGTATTGTTAAATGACGGACGACGCGGTGTTGTATCGCGTCAAAATACGATTACACCAAGCATGCCATGGGTGCGCGTATTTGAAGAGAACGAGCAGCTATTGCCCGCAACATATGAAATTAATTTGCAAGAGCAAACGACGGTTAGTATCGATACGATTGATTTATCCTACACGTTTGCAAGCGACAAATAATCAATAGGTGAACTGACGGAGATTCGGTTCGCCTTTTGTGTATATTCGTGCAAGATGTCGTGAATACGCTTGCTATGACGAAAATATTATTATATTTCGTTTTTGTTCTATGACGTTCTACCACTTGTTCAAGCCCATGAAAGTATGTTACATTGACTTCATTGATACATACAATAAGCAATGGGGGCGGGAAAGTATGACATCTTGTAAACCGACATCAGGAAATGGTAAAGAACATTTACGTAAACCAGAGTGGTTGAAAATAAAATTAAATACGAACGACGAATATAAAGGGCTTAAAAAATTAATGCGCGAAAAAAACTTACATACAGTATGTGAGGAAGCGCGTTGCCCGAATATTCACGAGTGCTGGGGCGAGCGTCGTACGGCGACATTTATGATCTTAGGGGCTGTTTGTACGCGTGCATGCCGTTTTTGCGCGGTGAAAACAGGCTTACCAAATGAGCTGGATTTAGCAGAACCAGAACGCGTAGCAGATTCAGTGGAGCTGATGAATTTAAAGCATGTCGTTGTGACAGCGGTTGCCCGCGATGATTTAAAGGACGGCGGAGCGGCGGTGTTTGCTGAAACGGTGCGTGCCATTCGACGACGCATGCCATTTACATCGATTGAAGTGTTGCCATCAGACATGGGCGGCATTGAAGAAAATTTACAAATGTTAATGGATGCAAAACCAGACATTTTAAATCATAATATAGAGACGGTGCGTCGCTTAACGCCGAGAGTTCGCGCGCGTGCGAAATACGACCGTTCACTCGAGTTTTTACGCCGTGCGAAAGAAATGCAGCCAGACGTGCCAACGAAGTCATCGCTTATGATTGGATTAGGCGAGACGTGGGAAGAAATTTTAGAAGTGATGGACGATTTACGTGCCAATGACGTCGACATTATGACGATCGGGCAGTATTTACAGCCAACGAAAAAACATTTAGCGGTACAAAAATATTATTCGCCGTTAGAGTTTGGCAAGCTGCGCAAAATCGCGATGGAAAAAGGATTCAGTCACTGTGAAGCTGGACCGCTTGTACGAAGCAGCTATCACGCTGATGAGCAAGTAAATGCCGCCGCGAAGGAGCGTCATCGCCAAGGGGAGAAAACGAGCGAAATTAGTTAACGAGGTGACAAGCTTTGAACGTAGTAGTAGATGGATTTGAATATGAGCTTATCACAAACTATCGAGACAGCTTTAAAGAGGAAGATTTTAAAGGGCGCTATGCCGAAATTTTAAATAAATACGACTACATTGTCGGTGACTGGGGCTATGGACAGCTTCGCTTAAAAGGGTTTTTTGATGATAAAAATCAAAAGGCATCATTTGATACGAAAATTAGCACATTAGCCGACTATTTATATGAATATTGTAATTTTGGCTGCGCGTATTTCGTGTTAAAAAAGATCGGCAAAGTAGTTGTCGAAGCACCGATTGAAGAGGTCGTTGAGCCAGTTGCTGCACCTGTAGTAACGACACCGCCAGCACCGGAACAAACAGCAGTAGAAGCGCCTGAACAATAGCATGATGAAAAGCGGTAGAGACATAGACGTCTTCTACCGCTTTTTTTAAGCTGAACTAGTTCAGTAATTCACGTAAATATTCACGCAGATCTTCCGCTTCGTCGCCTTCGCGGTTGTATACGTGTTCAATGTAGCCTGGTTCTTCGACATCGTCAGGTCCCATAATGGCAAAGCGACCGAATTGCATATCAAGTACAAGCACCTTTCCGAAGAAGCGACTTGATTGGACAATGGCTAAATCATAGCGCAGTGTTCGACCTGTAAAACTAACAAAGCGTGTTTTCGTATCTTCTACGTCATCATATAAGAAAAAACGTTCCATTTTTCATCACCTACCAATTCTACAGTTATGGTACTATAGAAAGGAAAAGCACCGCAACTTAAATTTCGTGGTGATTATCGCAACAGTTGAAATGGAGGATTCTACTATGTATTTCGTAGATCGTACAAAAATTACAGAAACATGTAAACATTTAGATGAGATTTTAGCTATTTTTGAAGGTGGCACGAACTGGACGACAGAGCCAGTTGCGCAGCTTGCACTTCAACGTATTGCCCACAATGCAATGGAGTCAATGATGGATGTTGGGAATGTCATCATCGACGGCTTTGTCATGCGTGACCCAGGTAGCTATGACGACATTATTGATATTTTATTAGATGAAAAAGTGATTCCAGCTGACATGGAAGCACCATTAAAAGCTGTTGTTGATTTACGCAAAATGCTTGTGCGCGAATTTACAGCGGTTGATAACGAAAAAGTGTATGCGGTGTTAAGCGAAAACGTAGCAGCGTTAAAACGATTCTCACCACTTGTACAAAGCTATTTAGAAAACGAGCTTGGTCCGATTTCGGCCTTTTTACCGGAGAAGGAATAATGAAGCGCTATAAGGCGTATTGCTTTGATTTAGATGGCACGGTGTATAAAGGCAAGGAAGGCATTGCCTCTGCTGTTGCGTATATTCACATGCTGCAAGCGCGTGGCATCGAGCCGTTTTATGTGACGAACAACTCATCGAAAACGACCGAGCAGCTTCAGGCGTCTTTACGCGCCATTGGCATTGAAGCACCTGCAACACATGTGTATTCAAGTGCAATGGCAACGGCTCAATACGTCGCACATCACTTTCCGCAAGCGCGCGTCCGCTTTATGGGAGCAGACGGCTTACGTCAAGCGGCGGAGGAAGTCGGCTTGCAACTTGTCGATGATGTAAACGTCGATGTGTTCATGATGGGCATTGATCGTGAGCTCACGTATACGACACTTGCTGATGCATGTGTCGCGGTTCAAAACGGCGCGGCTTTTATTGCGACAAATGAAGATGTGAAGTTCCCAGCAGAGCGTGGCTTTTTACCAGGCAACGGCTCATTAGCACGCTTAGTCGAAGGTGTGACAGGCGTAACGCCGACGTATATCGGCAAGCCGTCGCCAGTGATGCTCGAACTCATTGCACAAACGTACGGCTTTGCAAAAGACGAAATGGTGATGATCGGCGACAATTACGATACCGATATTTTAAGTGGCATTCGTTTTGGCATCGACACCATTCATGTGAATACAGGCGTGACATCAACGGAAGCGGCATACGCAAAAGAGCAGCCCCCGACGATGCTCGTTGAAAATATGCTCGTCTATGCAGCGTTAGAAGAAGCATAATAAAAGTGTTTGAGACAAAACAAGTGCAATCAGGAAATATCGCATTTTCTGATTGCACTTTTCTGCTTTTTCGATCACTTTGCTTCGAGCAGGCAATTCTTT